>NZ_JARJLT010000297.1 GCF_029335315.1 Pseudomonas citronellolis | reverse complement strand
AGCAGAATGTGGGTCAGCACGAAGGGCTGCAGGCCGAACGAGGTGATGATCTGGTTGAGGCTGTCGACGCCGAAGTTGGCGTACTTGAAGTAGCCCAGCACGCAGAGGTCGACCACCACGCCGAGGATCAGCCAGCGCCTGGCCGCCAGGGTGCGTACGCCGGCGGCGCCGATGCGCAGGCCGATCCAGTAGTTGAACAGGGTCACGCCGGCGAACAGCGCGAGGAAGTCCACCCGCCACCAGGCGTAGAAGACGTAGCTGGCCACCAGCAACAGCAGGTTGCGGTAGCGGTTCCCGCTCAGGTAGTACAGGCCGAGGAAGATCGGCAGGAACAGGAACAGGAACACGTTGGAAGAAAAGACCATTGCGCGTCTCTCTCTCAGGAGCGTCGTACCCTGGGTGGCCCCAGCCCTTCCGGCGCCTGTCGGCGCGCAAGGAAAAGGCCGGTGTGACCCGCCGTTTCCTCCCCGTTGTGTCGCCAAGGTGATGCGCCCGCCCGGCGTCTTCGCGCGTGGGTCGGGGGTTCCGCGTGTGCGGGATGCAGCGGCCTGGCGGCGGATAACGCGGAGCGTTATGCGCCCTCGCCTGGGGCCGCCCGAACGTAGGGCGGATAACCGTTCGCGGTTATCCGCCGTTGCCGTGCTTGAACACCTCCGTCAGGTCCCCGCCCAGCCGGTAGTTGCCGAGCGGCCGCCGGGCGTTGCGCCAGGCCAGTTCCTGGGCGTTGCAGGTGTAGAGTTCGCAGTAGGGTTCCAGCCAGGCGAACTTGCCGTCTTCCTTCAGGTCGTCGGCTTTCTGTTCGCTGCGCGCGCGGGCGGCCAGGGGGCTGGGGTCCTGCACGCTGGCCATTACCTGTTCGGCCAGGCGTTGCAGCGCGCCGCCGTTCTCCGGGCGCAGGTCGACGCCGTTGGCCTGGGCGAAGGTGGCGATCATCACCAGCGGGTTCAGGGCGTAGTTGTGGTAGGACAGGGCGCGCTGGCGGCGCTTGAGCTCGTTGGGCAGGTAGCCCTGGGCGTCGACCTGGCTGGCGCCGACCTTGAACACGCCCACCGACCAGTCGAACAGGTCGCGGCGGTTGGTGGCCACGGCGCTGGACATCACCGCCCAGGCCGCCCAGTAGCTGTGGTTGTTGATCTGCTTGAGCGGCAGGTCGCTCCAGTCGTCGACCACCTGGTCGGCGAGCTTGCCGAACCAGCGCTCGATGTCCCGCGCCTGCTGCGGGGCGACGGCCAGCGGTTGGCTGCTGGAGAACTTCAGGCGCAGGTAGGCCGACGATAGGCTGCCCAGGGCCCACTTGCGCATGGACTTGCCGGTGTGGGTGAAGTCGGTGCTTTCCAGGGCGTCGGCCCGGGCCCACGCCGACAGCCATTTCAAGGCGCAGTCGCGGTCGTTCTCGTTGCCCTTGCGCAGGTAGCGCGTGACCAGCTTGCTGGTGCCCGACTCCATGGCCGTGATGTCGGCGATCTGCTGGTGGTAGCGGCGCTCGGCGTCGCGGTTGAGGGTGGCGCGCGCCGAGTCGGAGCCTTCGTATTTGCTGGTGATCCGCAACTCGCCGGTATAGGGCGTGGGCACCGCCGGACACAGGCTGTCGTCGCTGTCGGCGCGTGGCACCGCGGCGAAGTAGCCCGCCGGTGGTTTCAGCGTGTGGTTCTGGCAGCCGGCCAGGCTGGCCAGCAGCAGGGCACAGGCGCCCAGGGTACGCAACGTGAGAGGGGGCATGGTCAACTCCGTTTGGCTGGGGCGCCGCTGTCAGCCACCCGCGCGGCGGGGGCCTGGCACAGGCGGGCGTCGACTTCGAGGGGGCCGCTGAAGGGCGGCGGCTGGACATCCAGGGCGAGCACCTGGTGATCGCGCCAGTCGGCGTCGTCGCGCAGGCTGAAGACGAAGCGCCCGCCGTTGTCGGCCAGCGACGGCAATTCCAGCTTGAGGTTTTCCTGGCGGCCGTTCATGTACCAGACGGTGATCTCGACCCGGCGCACGCCGGGGTCGCTGAAGCGCAGGTCGGCGATGGTCCGCCCTGAGGTGATGGGGCGGCCGTCGCGATTGAGCAGCAGTTCGTTGCGCCCTGCGTGCAGGCGCGTCTTCTGGCTGAGCAGTGGTTCGGCGTGGTTGCAGCCATCGCTGCGCACCAGCGGCAGGAGCTGCCGGTAGGTCTTGGCCTGGTCCAGGTCTGAGTAGGTGGCGAACTCCCAGATCAGCAGTTTCGGTGGCCGCCGGTGGAAGGCCGCGCTACCGGTGTAGAGCAGCAGGGCGCCCTCCAGGTTGCCGCCGTCCACCGCGACGTTGAACACGTCCAGGCCGCTGTACTGGCGCAGGAACCCGTCGAAGTTGTATGCCGGCCCGCTGTTGGACGTGCCCGCCAGCACCACGTCGGGCTGCTGGTTGTCGTCGAACAGTTGGCTGGCGCCATCGCTCGCCTGGACCGGCGCCGTCTGGTACTGGGTGAAGTAGAGGGGCGCGTAGCTGCCGCCGCAGATTCGTTCGGCGGCGCGGTTGAGGCTGCCGTACTTGGGCAGCAGGCCGGCGCGGTGGGTCTCGAAGGCCTGCGCCGGGTGCTCGCGGGTGATCCTGGCGTATACCGGCAGGCGGCGGATCGCCTCGGCGACGATCTGTGCGCTGCGCCGCGAGCCTTCCGGCGTCCAGTGGTGGTCGCCGGCGAAGAAGAACGGGCTGCCGATGGCGCCGTCGAACAGCGGCGACAGGTCCGGGGCGTGGATGCCCAGGCTGCGGAAGCGTTCGAGAGTGGCCAGGTAGCTGCGTCGTGCCTTGTCGTAGTCGAAGCTCGCGCGCTCGCGTTCGTCGAGCTGGTTGCGGTCGACCAGGCCACGGGTGGGCATGTACACCACCAGCAGTTCGACGCCCTTGGCCTGCAGCGCGTCGTGCAGGGTCTTGAGCTGGCTCCAGCCGGTCGCGGTGGTACCGAACTGGGTGTTCAGGTCCAGCTCGCTGCGGAACAGCCAGTCGCCGCGCCCGGCGTGCAGCGTGCGGAACGCCTGCAGGTAGCCGCTGGCGTAGGCTTGTGGCGCGGCGGCCTGCGGGCAGAGCTGGCAGCAGGGTTCGGCGACATAGCTGGGCGGCGCTTCCGCTGCGCTGGCGCCATGGGCCAGCCCCAGGGCGCCGAGCAGCAGGACGGGGGTGAGGTGTCGGTTGCGTGGGGTCATGGGTGGCGAGCCTTGTTGGGGGTGTCGTCCGTGGCGTCGTCCTGGTTGCGCACCAGCACGGCCTGTTTCTGGCGCACGAGCAGGTCGAGCAAACGTGGCTGGTCTTCACCGAGAATGCCGCGCAGGCTGATGCCCGAGGCCTTGCTCGGGGCGAGCATGTCGACGTTGTACAGGCGCAGGCTGCGCGGCGAGTCGGCGGAGATCGGCCCGGAGCCATTGCCGATCAGCTTGTCGCCGACCACCTGCAGGGACACGCGCGGGTCGAAGGGGTCCAGGGTCAGGTTGCGGTGGGTGCCGGTCAGGTCCTTGGTGTGGGCGTAGATGCCGAGCAGCCGGTTGCCGGCCACGAGGTTCTTGTAGACCCGCACGTTGAGGCTGTTGCGTACGCGGATGCCGTGGCGCTGGTTGCCCAGCACACGGTTGCCGTAGATCAGGGTGCTGGGGCTTTCGTAAATCGTGATGCCGTCGGACTGGTTGCGCACGACGTCGTTGTAGGCCACCAGGTTGTTGACGCTGGAGCGGTCGACGACGATGCCGGAGAGGTGGTTGTCGTGGGAGCGGTTATGGATGATCCAGCTGTCGGTGACCTCGCGGGAAACGATGATGCCGTGCTTCTTCCTGGTGCCGAAGGTCTCGTTGCCGGCGATGATCAGCCGTCGCGAGCGGTCGTGTGGGTCGATGCCGTAGACGATGTTGTCGCGGTAGGTGTTGCCGAGGACCACCACGTCGTCGGCCTCGTAGCAGTAGAAGCCGTACCAGTGGTCGATGAACTCGGAGTTAAGCAGCCAGCCACTGGGCCGCGAGCGTTTCATCAGCGGGCTCATGCCGGGGCTGTATTGCGAGATGCTCACGCCGTAGGCCTTGGAGGCGGAATAGCCGAAGCTGGTGACGACGCTGTCGACGATGTAGGTGTGGGTGCCGCCCCAGGCGATCAGGTAGGGGCGGAAGGTTTCCGGGTGGCCGTCGTACCAGGCCGGCGTGCCGCTCTTCTCGCGCCAGGCGGTGAGCCGGGTGCCGGTGACGAACAGCTGGCCGTCGTTGACCAGGAAGGCGCCGGCTTCCTGGGACAGGCGCAGCTCCTTGACCGATTTGTCGATGTGCAGCGTCGCGCCAGGCCGCACCACCAGCGGCAGGCGCAGCAGGTAGGTGCCCGGCGAGACTTCCGCCAGCGCGCTGCGCGGCAGGCTGCGCGCCAGTTGCGCGAGGGTCATGTAGCCGCCTTCGACGAAGATCGCCATCGGCATCTGGTGTTGCCGCACCACCCATTCGCGCAGGCGGTCCTTGCCGCCGATGAATTCGTTGAGGCTGTCTTCGCCGAGCATCCGCGCGGTCACTGCGCGGCCGGCGGGGCTGCGGCGGATCTTCGCCTGGACCGCCTCGGCGGTATAGCCGGACAGGTCGGGCAGGCTCGGCGGCGCCAGGTTCAGCGGGGTGATGGGAACCTGGTCCAGCTCCAGGTGTTCCTGGGCTCGCAGCCCGGGCGCGAGGCCGCCGAGCCAGGCGGCCAGCAGGCAGGCGATGAGGGCGGGGCGGGGGTGCGCGTGCATGGCGAGAACCTTCACAGGTGCCAGATGAAGTCGATGAAGGCGTGGTGCATCCGCGAGTCCGCCTGGCGGCCGTAGGCGCCGCCGGGCTGGAACAGGCCTCCGCGCAGGCGCACTTGCGAGCCTTCGTCGGTGCCGAAGGGCAGCAGGCCGGGTTTGAAGTAGCGGGTCATCACCAGGTCGAACTCCTGGCCCAGGTCGTTGGAGTCGTTGACCAGGGGCGCGCGGATGGCGCTGTTGCCGATGTCCGCGTCGCCGTCGACGCGCCGGAAGCGGTGGTAGACCAGGCTCAGGTCGTAGTCGTCGTGCAACTGCCAGGCGCCGAACAGAGTGAGGTCCTGCAGGTTCGCCAGTTCGCCGCGGAAGGCCTCGCCGAAGCGCGAGACGCGAGCGCGGGTGCCGGTGAAACTGGAGCGGTTGCTTTCCAGGCCGGTCTGCTGGAACTGCCGTTCCTCGCCGCCGCTGCCTCGGGCGTAGGCGATACCGGCGCGCCAGTTGTCGTCGATGTTCCAGCGCAGGCCCAGGTCGATGGCGTAGGCGTCCACCTGGTCGCTGCGCTTGCCGCTGGCGACGCGTTCGCCGTCCACGGCGGTGCTGGTCAGATGGTTACGGTCACCGAACAGTGAGACGAAGCTGGCCCAGTAGTTCAGCGGCAGCGGCGAGCGATGGTCGTAGCCATCGCCATTGGCCTCCACGCCGACCCAGGTGAGGTTGCCGTTGGAGCGCTTGTCGCTGGCGTCGATGACCTCGCCGGGGTCGCGCAGGCCGCCGCGCTCGTCGATGTGATGCAGGGTCAGGATGGCGTGCTGGCGCGGCAGCCACTGCACCGAGAGGTCGCCGAAGAGGTGGGTGCGGTCGCGGTCCTGCGGGGCCAGTTCGTCGAGGTCGGTGCGGTAGTCCGAGAAGCGCTGGGCGACGCCGAGGTTGCTTGTGAGCAGGGTGGTGTCGAAGGTCCACTGCAGCGCCTCGATGTTGCTGTCGCGCCAGGTGCCGCTGGTCTCGCGCAGGCGCTGGCGGCCCAGGCGCAGGTGCTCGCCGGGGTAGCGGGTGAGGCCGGCGTAGTCCACCCAGAACTCGCGCAGCGCCAGGTAGCTGTCGTCGCCCTGGCGATCGTTGTCGCGGTTGCCGCCGGTGAGTTCGTCGGATTGCAGCGTGTCGGTCTGCACGCTGTCGCTGGCGGCCACGGCCTGGCCCATGCTGTAGGCACTCCAGTCGCCCCACTGGCCGAAGGCCCAGGGGCGCAGGTCGAGGCCGACGCCGTTGAGGTCGCCGCCGTGGCTGGTGCCCAGGTCGCGATCGTCGAGGGACTCGAGGGTGGCCTTGAATTCCAGGCCGAAAGGCCGGGAGGCGTCCTCGGCGTGGGCGATCCCGAGCAGGCCGAGGCCGGCGGCGAACAGGGCCAGGCGCAGGCGCGCAGGGGCGAAGGGAACGTCGGGAGTCATGGCGATAGCGCTTCCTGGGTGGTCGGTGGGCGGCCGGGAGCGGCCGCGAGGGGGGCGCCGCGGCTGCCCAGCTCGCGGCCGAGCAGGGTCTCGGCCTGCTGGCGGGCGGCGGGGGACAGTTGCGTCTGCAACTGGGCGAGCAGGGGCGTGGCGTCGGGCAACTGGTTGCCCTGGGCGATCCGTGCGAAGACGTAGGCGAAGCCGGGGTTGGGTTTGATTCCGCGGCCTTGCGACCAGAGCTGGGCCAGGGCCAGGTCGGCATGGGCGTTGCCGGCCCGCGCGGCGACGATCAGGTGGTCCACGGCCTTCTGCGGGTAGACCTTGCCGAGGTAACCACGGCGGTAGATCTGCCCGAGGTAGTAGTGCGCCTGCGGCTCGCCTGCGGTGGCCGCCAGCAGGTGGCGCTCGGCCTCCTGCGGGTCGCGCGGCAGCCAGCGGCCGTCGTAGTAGAGCCGCCCGAGCAAGAGTTCGGCGCGGCTCGGCGCGGCGTCGTGGCCCTGCTTCAGGTAGCCGAGCAACTGTTCGACGTCGCCCAGCTCCGGGTAGCCGTACTGCAGCTTGGCCAGCGCGATCCAGGCCGCCGGGTAGCGCGGCGTCAGCGTGTCGAGCAGGGCCTGGGCGGCCTTGGGGTCGGGCGTGCCGAGGCTGGGGTCGGCGAGCACTTCGGCGACCGATTGCACCCGCTCGGCGGGCAGCCGCCCAGCCCGGTAGGCATCGCCCAGGCGTTGCAGGTGATCCTGCTGTTTCTGCGTGGCGCCCTGCAGTTGGTAGACGCTGGCCAGTTCTACCCAGCACAGGTCCATCTGCGCCAGCGCCTGCCGGCAGGTGCGTTCGATCTCGTCCAGGTGCTGGGCGATGCTGCCCTGGGCGCGGTACAGGGCGACCTGGGCCAGCGGCGCTTGCGCGAAACCCTGGGCGCGCCAGCGATCCACGCGCTGCTGCGGCGAGGTGCTCGGCCAGTTCTGCGGGTATTGCAGGTAGAGCTGCAGCAGTGGCAGCAGCAGGTTGCCGTCGCCCTCGTTCAGCGCCTGGGTCAGCAGCTGTTCGGCTTCGTAGCGTTCGGCGTCACTGGCGCCGGGTTTGGCCGCCAGCCATTTGCCCAGGGGCACGCGGCCTTGCGCCGAGCTTTGCGCGGCCTGGCGGTACAACGCCTCGGCGCGGATCAGCGCGGCGGGGTCGCCGCTGCGGACCTGCAGGTCGGCCAGTTTCAGGCTGGCGTCCGGGTAGCCCAGGTCGGCCAGGGCCTGGTAGTTGCGCTCGGCGGTCGCGCTGTCGCC
>NZ_JARJLT010000296.1 GCF_029335315.1 Pseudomonas citronellolis | reverse complement strand
CCGGCTGCTGGACGACGCGGGAGAGCGTATGCGCAACCCCCTGGCGCACTACCGCGCCGTCCAAGCCGAGGCCGACAGCCTGCTCGCTCGCCAGTGCATCAGCCCGGAAGAGTTCCACGACCTGGCCGACATCGCCGAGGCCGCCTACCTGCACGCCCTCGAGGCGAGGGCCGGCGAGCTGTTTGAGCAAGCGGCCGACTACGACGTAATCGAGCAGTGCACGGGCGAGCAGGTGGGGAAGGTCACGCGCGGGACGTACCTGCGTTGTGATCGGGCAGTGCGGCGGGCGTTATCAGCAGTCGATGGCCTGGTGCGCTACAGCAAGCAGGGGCAGCTGAGCATGGTGCAGATGGATGGGAGCAGCCTCGGGCCGATTCACGGTCTGGCCTGGGTCGATCTGGATGGTGCGACGTTCACCCTCCTGAAGGTCTGCAGCTACACCAACGGTCAGCGAGTGCCGCACCTGGCGGACGTAGAGTCGTGCCGGTTGGCGATCGACCGGCTGGATCTGGCTCGCGCCGAAGGTGATGCCCAGGCGCTCCAGCAGCTTCAGCGTGCACTGACCGCAGCCCCGTTCGGCCTCTGCCCGGCGTGCCGGGACCGATTCGACCTGGTCGAGGATTGCACCACCTGCGAAGGCCGAGGAATCGTCAGCAGAGCTGTGCGCCGCTGGTCGCCAGCCCAGTAAACATGCGGGTTTCAGCTTGATTTTCCTGGCCTGGAAAGGCCGGAAATGGTATGTTCAAGTGGGGTTTTCTTAACTTGGATAGGGCGAAAATCCTCGCCTACGGGCGTAAAAAAGCCGCCTCGGGGGCGGCTCCAATTCAGCGGCCAGGCACTACCCAGGCAGCGCGAATTCGTTGAACCGGATCACCTCCTCCCCGACCCAGTCATTCACCTGGCGCAACCGCGCCTGCAGTGGCTCCAGCTCAGTCGCCGCCCACACCCCCGCCGCCTCGCTGATCGACCCGAAGCCCCCGGCGTTCTGCGGCACGATCCCCATCAGCTGGGGGTAGACGCGCAGCGCGGCGAGCTGGTCGTCGCGGCTGATGTTCTTGATGGCCCCGAAGTCGTCCTTCGCCGCTACCTCGCTGACCGGGATCAGCTGGATGCCGTCCTTCTTGCCGTTCGGCGCGTAGACGAACAGGTTGCGGAAGTTGCCCGGCCCCTTGGCGTTCTTCAGCGCGGTGCGCATGTTGTCGATGTCGCCCTGGTCCTGGGCGGCGTCGGTCATGTAGAGGATGAAGCCGGCGTGGCTGCCGTTGTTGTAGTACTTCCGGCGGAACAGCGTGGCCGACTCGTTGAGCAGCGCGCTCTGCAGGGCGCAGAACCACTCGGGGATGCCATAGAGTTCCTGGTTGACGTCTGCCTCGCGGAGCTGGAACACGGTACCGGCTTCGAATTCGTGCTCGTCCTTCCAGCCCAGCACCTGGAAGAAGACCCCGTCCTCGACGCCGCGGCGCACGTACTTTGCCAGCGTCGGCTGCAGCGTCAGGGTGTTCATCATCCGCGCGCGCCGCTTCTCGAGGTAGGCGTTGCCGAAGGTCAGCCAGTCCAGGCTGAACTGCTCGAAGGCCGCCAGGCTCAGCAGGCGGTGCGGGACGAACGTCTTGGCCAGCATGTTCCGCTTGAACATCAGCGCCGACTGCAGATAGGGGCTGGAGCGCATGCCCTTGGCCAGGCCGTACATGGACAGCGGCGGCTCATACCAACGGCCGTTGGACCAACATTCGACGTAGTCGAGGATGCCACGGCTATCCAGCACCGGAACCGGCTCGCCGAAGGTGAAGGCTTCCACGGACGTCTCCCGCGGCAGCAGCTCGCCCTGGGCGGCGTTCGAAGTCGTGGCCTGGTCCTGGCGGGTGTCGGTGCTCATCAGTAGGTCTCCATGAATCCGGTGTTGGCCTTGGTCTGGCCTTCGAGCGGCTCGTTGTGCAGGGCGTGGAACAGCGCCCATGCCAGGTCGGCGTGGCCGGTTTTGTCGTTGCGGCCGGCGGTGTAGGTGAACTGCCGTCCGCCGGCGGTCATGGTCTTGCGGGTCGCCATCAGCGACGACGCGAGGTCGGTCCAGCCGGCGTCGAACTCGAGTCGGCCGTTCTTGATCACGTCCCAGGCTTTCATCACCAGGCGGACCTTCACCTCCGGCGAGTAGCTGAAGGTGGTCAGGTCCTGGCGGGTGTCGGTGCTCATCAGTAGGTCTCCATGAATCCGGTGTTGGCCTTGGTCTGACCTTCGAGCGGCTCGTTGTGCAGGGCGTGGAACAGCGCCCACGCCAGGTCGGCGTGGCCGGTGTTGTCGTTGCGGCCGGCGGTGTAGGTGAACTGCCGCCCGCCGGCGGTCATGGTCTTGCGGATCGCCATCAGCGACGACGCGAGGTCGGTCCAGCCGGCGTCGAACTCCAGCCGACCGTTCTTGATCACGTCCCAGGCTTTCATCACCAGGCGGACCTTCACCTCCGGCGAGTAGCTGAAGGTGGTCAGGGCTGGGAAGAAGCTGCGCACCAGCTGGGCAACGCCGGTGCCCATGCCGGTGGTGTCGATGCCGATGTAGGTCACCCAGTAGCGCTCGGTCACCTTGCGGATGAATTCGGCCTGGGCGGCGAAGTCCATGCCGCGGAACTGGTGACGCTCAAGCACGCGGAACTTGCCGCCCGGCACCAGCGGCGGGGCAACCACCACCAGGCCGGCGCTGTCGCCGTTCTCTGCCGGGTCGTAGCCGACCCACACCTGCCGATCGCCGAAGGGGCGCAGCGCGAAGGGTTTGTAGTCCTCGGCCCACTCGACCCAGCTGTCGACCATGCCCGGCTGCAGCATGGCGAGGGGGAAGATGCTCGCGCCATCGTCGACGAACTCGCACATCAGCAGGTTCTGGAAGGCCTCGGCGTCATACTCGTGGCGCAGCTCCTCGAGGTCGAACAGGTCGCAGCCGCGTGCCTCGGCGTCGAGAATCGTGACGATCTGCCGCCACAGCTTGTCCTCGCAGAACCGGCCCTGCGCCAGGGAGTCGTGACTCACGTCGATCTTGATGTGCTGCGCCGCCGGCTTGCCGCGGTTGAAGCGCTCGCCGGTCCAGAAGGTGTAGGCCTCATGGCCCATGCTGGAGGGCGTGGAGAAGTAGGTCCGGCGGTAGCGCTTCTGCATCGCCATGCCCGAGGCGACCTTGTTCAGCTCCTTGAACTTGTAGGTCCAGAAGAACTCGTCGAAGTAGAAGTTGCCGTGGTAGCCCTGGGCGGTGCGGGCGTTGGTGCCCAGGAAGTGCAGCTCGGCGCCGTTGGGCAGAATGATCGGGTCGCCGGTCAGTTCGACGCCCACTACCTCGCGGGCGAACTTCTGGATGTAGGCCTTGAAGATGTGCGCCTGGTTCTTCGACGCCGACAGGAAAATCTGGTTGCGCCCTGTGTCCAAGGCGTCGATCAGCGCTTCCCGGGCGAAGTAGAAGGTGGCACCGATCTGGCGGCTCTTCAGGATGACGCGGGTGCGCATGCCCCCTGCGCGCCACCAGTCCTTCTGGTAGTCGAAGCACTCGTCGAGGAAGGCCTCGCGCAGCTTCTCGCCCATGTCCTCGTCGATTTCGTTGCGCTTGGGCTTGCGCTTGGGCCCGGCGTTGCGTTTCGCCAGCTCCGGGTTCAGGTCCGTCTCGCTGCCGCCGCCCTGGTAGCGCTGGATGCGCGCCTGGCGCTCCAGCTGGCGGTGCAGCAGGTCGATTTCCTTGAAGTCGCCCCCGGTCTTGCCGTCCTTCAGGATCAACTGGACGAGCCGGGCTTCCAGCGCGCCGCCAATCCGTTCTACGCTATCCGCCCGGTCCCAGCTGTCGCGATCCTTCCAGCTGTGGAGGGTCTTTTCCTTCTCGTCCAGGAAGTCGGCGATATCGCAGACACGCCAGCCCATCCAGTACAGGAATTTGGCCTGGCGGCGGTTGTCTCGGACGGGAATCTCGGCGGTCACATTCATGGCGCCGATGCTGCCGCCCGCGCGCGAGGCCCCCTAGCGCCGCTTCCTGTAACGCCCGTCGCTACAGGGACGAGTCGTTGCCCGGCTCGCCCCACCTCCCGACCATGCCCTCAACGCCACGGCATCTGCCGCAACGCCTTGAGGACATCCCATGTCGACCCCCGCCAAGAAATTCCGCTCCAACTGGTTCCGCGTCGCCGTCGAAGGCGCGACCTCGGACAAGCGCACCATCAAGCGCAGCTGGCTGGAGCAGGCCGCCAAGAACTTCGACCGCAGCGTCTACGGTGCGCGCATCTGGCTGGAGCACTTCCGCAGCCTGCTGCCGGATAGCCCGTTCAAGGCCTATGGCGACGTCCTTGCGGTGAAGGTCGAGGAGGTCGAGATCAACGGCCAGAAGAAGCTGGCCCTGTTCGCCCAGGTCGAACCGACCCCCGACCTGATCGCCATGAATAAGGCGAAGCAGAAGATCTACACCTCCATCGAGATCGACGACTCCTTCGCGGACACCGGCGAGGCCTACATCGTCGGCCTGGCTGTCACCGACTCCCCTGCGAGCCTGGGCACCGACGTGCTGGCCTTCTCGGCGCAGAAGCCGGAGGTCAGCCCGTTCAAGGATCGCCACTACTCCGAAACTTCGATGTTCACCGAGTCGATCGAGGTCGAGGGGCTTGCCTTCGAAGAGATCGACGAGGCCAAGCCCGGCGTCGGCGCCAAGCTGCTGAGCACCGTCAAGTCGCTGCTCAGCGGCAAGCAGGCCAAGGACGACGAACAGTTCGCCCAGGTGGCGGAGGCCGTCGAGGCCGTGGCCGAGCACGTCAAGGACCTGCCGGAGAAGTTCGCCAGCCTCGAGGGCAAGCAGGGCGAGCAAGACGCTCAAATCACCCAGTTCGGCAAGGACCTGGACGAGCTGAAAACCAAGCTCAGCCAGACCCCGGACACCAGGCAGCCGAACCGGCCGCTGGCCACCGGCGGCAGCAAAGCCGAACTGACCGACTGCTGATCCCTCACGAACGCCTTATCGCTACGGAGTAGCCCATGCGCAACGATACCCGCCAACACTTCGACGCCTACCTCGCGCAGATCGCCAAGCTGAGCGGCGTGGCTTCGGCCGTCCACACCTTCGCGGTGGAGCCGACCGTCCAGCAGGCCCTGGAGACCCGCATTCAGGAATCCAGCGAATTCCTCACCCGCATCAACATGATCGGCGTCGACGAGCTCAAGGGCCAGAAGGTAGGCCTCGGTGTTTCCGGCACCATCGCCGGTCGCACCGACACCAGCGGCAGCGGCAGCCGCCAGCCGCGCGACGTGTCCTCCCTGGACAGCCAGGACTACGAGTGCAAGAAGACCGACTTCGACACCGCCATTCCGTACGCGCTGCTCGACGCCTGGGCCAAGTTCCCTGACTTCCAGGCTCGCCTGCGCGATGTGATCGTCAAGCGCCAGGCGCTCGACCGGCTGATGATCGGCTTCCACGGTGTCAGCGCCGCCGCCACTACCGACCGCACTGCGCACCCGCTGCTGGAGGACGTGAACATCGGCTGGCTGCAGCAGTACCGCAGCAACGCGCCCCAGCGCGTGCTGAAGGAAGGCCAGATCGCCGGCAAAATCGTCATCGGCGGCAGCGGCGCCGACTACCAGAACCTCGATGCTCTGGTCTTCGACGCGGTCAGCAACCTCATCGACCCCTGGTTCCGCAAAGACCCTGGGCTGGTCGTGATCCTCGGCCGCGGCCTGGTGCACGACAAGTACTTCCCCCTGGTGAACAAGGACCAGCCGGCGACCGAGAAGCTGGCCACCGACCTGATCCTGTCGCAGAAGCGCATGGGCGGCCTGGGCCCCGTCGAGGTTCCGTACATCCCCGACGGTGCAATGCTCATCACTTCGCTGGAGAACCTGTCGGTCTACTGGCAGCTCGGCGGACGCCGCCGCTTCCTGAAGGAGGCCCCGGAGAAGAACCGTATCGAGAACTACGAGTCGTCCAACGACGCCTACGTGGTTGAGGACTACGGCTTCGGCTGCCTGGTGGAAAACATCGAGATCGCCGAGGGCTAAGCCATGGCCAACAGCCCTGCCAAGCGTCACTTCCAGCGCGTCACCGCAGCCCAGGCGGCTGCGGCGGCCGCCGGCCCGGTCCAGACCATGGAAGGCCTGACCGCCTACGAGCTGCAGCTCGCCCAACTCATCCAGGACCGGGCGCGTCTGAAGGGCATCCAGTCCACCGAGGGGAAGGTCGAACTGAAGCGTCAGCTGCTTCCGGCCTATGCCCCCTACATCGAGGGCGTGCTCTCCGCTGGCCAGGGTGCCCAGGACGAGGTGCTGGTCACCGTGATGCTGTGGCGCATCGACACCGGCGACTACGCCGGTGGCCTGGAAATCGCCGCCTACGTCTTCCAGCACGAGCTGGTGATGCCCGATCGCTTCAACCGTACCGTCGGCTGCCTGGTGGCCGAGGAAGTGGCCGAGGGCGCCATGAAGACGTTGAAGACCGAGCAACCGTTCGACATCGATGTGCTGAAGCGCACCGCCGAGCTCACCGCTGAGCAGGACATGCCGGACGAGGTCCGCGCCAAGCTCAACTTGGCCCTGGGGCGCGCTCTCGTGTTCGGCGTGACGCCCGAAGCCCAGGACGTGCTGGGCAAGGTTACCGCAGGCATCGTGCTGCTCAGGCGCGCCATTGAGCTGCATGACAAATGCGGTGGCAAAAAGGACCTCGAAGCCGCGGAGCGACTGCGTAAGCAGATCGAGGGCGCCGGACCGGCCTCGCCGGAAGCTCCGCCATCGCCCCAGGACACCACCTAGGCTACTCCTCCCGAAGAGAAGCCCAGCCTTCCCCCGAGACCTCGCGGCAAGGGGAAGCGCAAGACCACCAAGAATCCGGCCGGCAACGGCTGAACCGAGCGCCCCGCGCACCCACGCCGGCTCGGGGCCGATCTGCCTGGTGGCTCCTTCCAGAGCAGTGACGCCCCGACCACCGGCGACCTATTCAAGGCAGCACCATGAGCGCATTCGTAGCCAGCGGCGACGAGCCGGCCGGCGTAACCATCAACAGCGACGAGTTCTGGCCTGGCATCGACCTCGACGCCCTGCGCGATGACATGCGCATTGGCGCCGACGTCAGCCCGGCGAAGCTGGAAACCGCCGTGGTGGCCGCGCTGCTCAACGTCAACCGCCAGCTTGTCAAGTGGCAAGCCCAGCAGCTGGACCAGGGCTACACCACCCTCAGCCAGGTTCCGGCCAAGCAGGTGAATGGCGAATCCACCCTGGTGCTGCACTACCAGCGCGCCGTGCGCTGCGCCACGGCCGCCGAGCTGCTCGAGCGCTACCGTGGCTACGACACCACCAACAGCGGCAACCAGAACGCCGAAGAGCGCACGCCGAGCATCGACGAATACCGCCGCGATCTGGCCTGGGCGCTCAGCGACCTGGTCAACCGGCCGCGTTCCACGGTGGAACTCATCTGATGGCCGCCATCCTCCGCACGCAACAGCGCGACACCGTCGAAGCGCTCTGCTGGCGGTACTACGGCCGCACCGGCAGCGTCACCGAGGCCGTCCTCGAGGCGAACCCTGGCCTGGCCGACCACGGCCCGATCCTGCCCCAGGGCATCGAGGTGACCATGCCCGACGCCCAGAACACCGCCACCACACAGCAGGTCGTGAACCTGTGGGATTGACCAACAAGGGAAGTAGTAGCCATGGCTGATATCACCACCACCACTGGCGGCATCCTGATGGGGCTCGGATTGGGTGCCACGCTGCCGGTCGACGGCGGCGTGCTGTTCGGTGCTCTGCTGGGTGCCTGGCTGGCCACCAGTACCAAACACGACCTCAAGGCCTGGGTCCGCCTGCTGGCCCTGATCCCGCCCACCTGCGTCGGCTACCTGTCGTCCGGTCCGGCACTGGCCAATTTGCCCTGGCTCACCACTCGCGAGTTCGCCGCCATTCCCTGCGCCCTGGTTGTCATTCCGGTGAGCCTCAAGTTCGCCGCCTGGATCGACGGCGTCGACTTCGCCGAGCTCGTCCGCCGAATCCGGCAGGTCCTGGGAGGTAGCTGACATGCTTGCGCTGATCGTCCCCCTCATCACCGCCGCCGCCTACCTGGTAGCCGCCCTGCGCCTGGCCTGCTTCCGGCGCGGCGGTGCCCGCTACCGCCGGGGCATGTCGGTGCTCGCCAGCCTGCTGGGGGCCTCCATGGCCATCAGCGGCCTGGAAATCCTGCTCTACCGCCCCCCGGTCAGCATCTGGCACGGCGTCACCGCCTGCCTGCTCTGCCTGCTGATCTTCCGTTCCCGCGGCAACGTCGCCGCACTGCTGAGGCCTTCGACATGACCACCCTTCGCCACGGCGACTGCGGGCAGGACGTCCGCACCCTGCAGAACCGGCTCAACGACCGCATCACCGCCGGCCTCGACACCACCGGCCTGTTCGACGACGCCACCGAAGCGGCCGTGCGCACCTTCCAGCGCGGCGCCGCCCTGGTCGACGATGGCATCGTCGGGCCCAAGACCCAGGCCGCCCTGACCGGCCAGCTCACCGCGCAACTGCTCAGTGCCAGCAACCTGGCTGCCGCCGCCCAGCGCCTGGGAGTGCCGCTGGCCAGCGTCTACGCGGTCAACGAAGTGGAGTCCGCCGGCGCCGGCTTCCTGCCCACCGGTAAGCCCAAGATTCTGTTCGAGCGGCACCAGATGTACCGCCAGCTCTGCACGCCCCGGCACCCCGACGACGACGTTGCCGCGTTGAAACGCCACGCCGACGAGCTGGTCGCCCAGTTCCCGAACCTGGTCAACCCTGTACCGGGCGGCTACGCCGGCGGCGCTGCCGAGCACCAGCGCCTGGCCCAGGCCCGCCTGATCGACGACACCGCCGCCCTGGAGTCCGCCAGCTGGGGCGCCTTCCAGGTCATGGGCTACCACGCCACCCGCCTGGACTACGAGAGCGTGCAGGCCTTCGCCGCCGCCATGGCCAGCGGCGAGCCCGCCCAGTTCGACGCCTTCGTGCGCTTCATCGAGGCCGACGCCGCCCTGCTCAAGGCCCTGAAGGCCCGCAAGTGGGCGGACTTCGCCAAGCTCTACAACGGCCCGGCCTACGCCCGGAACCTGTACGACGTGAAGCTGCAGCGCGCTTACGAGCGCTACGCCGCCAACCAGGGAGAAGCCGCATGAGCCGCCCCGCAGCTCCGCCCCCGGGTCCGCCGCCGGCGCCCGGCCGGTCCGCGAGGAACGTCATCCTCGAGCAGCGCATTGACCTCGACCAGCTTCGCCGGCTCGACGTACAGGACGGCGACGTCCTGGCGCTGCCGGCAGACTTTCCGCAAGACGATGCTCGCGCTCTGGCCGAGGCCCTGCACCTGGTCAAGCAGGGGATCAGATGCCTGATCGTGCGCGGCGACCTCCGCCGGCTCGACGTCGCCGAAATGAACCGCCTGGGCTGGTACCGCGCATGACCCGCATCGCCTACCTAGAAATCAGCCCTCGGCAGTCAGGAAAAACCGCCCGACTCATCAAGAAGGCCGTCACGCTTTCCCAGCAAGGACACACCGTCGTTTATGTGACCTCATGCCTCGACGAAGAGCGGCAAAACGCACTGAGGCGCGTGGGTGTGATCGTGCATAAAGATGGCGAACCACTCCCCGAGCACCTTGACGAAGATCGAGCCGTCTGGTTCTACGACGAGTTTGATTGGCTGAAGTCCATCACCGTCCGCATGGGCGGCTACTACGCCACAACAGCCAAGCGCCTACGCGATCCTGCGGTCGACACGGCGGACGATGACGTACTGCTGGCACTGCTGAAGGCCAACGGGTATTCCCATGAGCGTCATTATCTGCCGCTCCTCATGCGTGACATCCTGAGAGAGGGGCGCCATTTGTACTCCGCAGAAGAGTATCGGCGCCTCTGCCTCGGCGAGTTCCTCACATGAGCATGCTGCGCCAGGCCCTCTACGGCGTGGCGCTGCTGGGCGCCCTGGCCCTACTGCTGTGGGGCTACCACCAGCGCGACCAGGCGGCAGACGCCACCCTGGCCCTGGTCACCCAGAAACAGCAGGATGCCGAGGCCCGCGTTGCCCGCCAGACCGACACCCTCAACGCCCTGCAGAACAGCCTGCAGACCGAGCGCCAGGCGCAGTCCGGCCTACGTACCACGCAAGACCAGCTTCGCCAGGGGCTGGCCACCCGACAACGCCAGATTGAGGACTTGAAGCGTGAGAACCAGGAACTTCGCGAGTGGGCTGCTCAGCCTCTGCCTGACGATGCTCGCCGCCTGCGGCAGCGCCCCGCCGTCACCGGAGCAGACGCTTATCGAGACTGGCTGTCCGGTCGTGGTGCAGTGCCAGCTGCCGGCGACGGCTCCGGGCAGTAACGGCGCGCTGCTCGACGACAACGACCGCGCCGAGGCCGCCTGGGCCGACTGCGCCGCACAGGTCGACATGGTCTACCGCTACCAGCAGGAACACCCCCAGCATGTACAAGCCCGATAGCCTGCGCGCCGCGCTGCTCGCCTCTGTGCCGCAACTGCGCCACGACCCCGAACGCCTGCTGATCTTCATCGACGAGGGTACCGTCCGCTGCACCGCGGCGGCCTCGCTGTCCTTCGAGTACGGCTACACCCTGCAGGTGATCCTGACCGACTTTCCCGGCTCGCCCGACGCCGTGATGCTGCCGCTGCTCGGCTGGCTGCGCGAGCACCAGAGCGAGCTGCTGACCAACCTCGACAAGTCGGCGGAGGGCATCAAGTTCGATGCCGAGATCATCGACAAGAGCAAGGTCGACCTGGCCGTCACCCTGCCGCTCACCGAGCGCGTGGTCGTCAAGCGCCTCGATGACGGCACCTACAGCGTCACCCATGCCCCCGAGCCGCAGTACGACCTCTATGAGAACTACGGCCCCATGCAGTTCATCGCCAACGGCGAGGTTATGGCCGAGTGGACGCCGCCGCTGGCGCCCGACGCCATGGTGTTGAGCACCCCGAACCCACGGCGTCCCAGCGATGGCTGACCCGCTCGAGGCGCTGGAGGACTGGGCGGGCCCGGTACTGCGTGCCCTGGAGCCCGGCGAACGCCGGAAGCTGGCGACCGAGCTGGCCCGGCGGCTGCGCCGTAACCAGCAGCAGCGCATCGCCGCGCAGAAGAACCCCGACGGCACCGCCTACACCCCGCGCAAGCCCCGCGACCTGCGCGGCAAGGCCGGGCACATCAAGCGCCGCGCCGCGATGTTCACCAAGCTGCGTACCGCGCGCTACCTCAAGGCCAAGGGCGACGCCCAGGCCGTCACCCTCAGCTTCGCCGGCCGCATCGCGCGCATCGCCCGCGTCCACCAGTACGGCCTGAAGGACCGCGCCGAGCGCGGCGCCCCGGAGGTCCGCTACCCCGAGCGGCAGCTGCTCGGCCTCACCGACGCCGCCCTCGAACTGATCCGCGACGGCGTGCTCGAGCACATCCCCCTGTAAGGCCCGTCTCTACAGGGACGAGCGGCTGCGTCGCGCGCGCGTGGGCGCCATGCTCGGCGCCATGACTGACTATGCCGAACTCGCCCGCCTCATCGAGAACCTGGTCCGCATCGGCACCATCGCCGAGGTCGACCTGGCCAAGGCCCGCGTCCGCGTGAAATCCGGCGACCTGCTCACCGGCTGGCTGCCGTGGACGGCGGTGCGCGCCGGCACCGACCGCGAGTGGTCCCCGCCAACCGTCGACGAGCAGGTCGTCCTGCTCAGCCCGTCCGGGCAGTTGGCCAACGGCGTGGCCATCGGCGGCCTGTTCAGCGACCTGCGGCCGGCCAACGGCGACCGCGCCGGCCTGCACCGCCGCACCTACGCCGACGGCGCCGTGATCGAGTACGACAGCCAGGCCCACCACCTGCGCGCGCAGCTGCCCGGCGGCGGCACCACTGAGCTGATCAGCGACGGCGGGGTGCGCATCGTCGGCGACGTTATCCTCGAGGGCGACCTCATTCAGACCGGCAACCAGCAGGTCACCGGCAACGTCGATGTGAGCGTCGACGTGGTCGCCGCCGGCATCAGCCTGGTTCACCACATCCATGGTGGCGTGCAGGGCGGCAGCAGCAACACGGGGGTGCCGAAGTGAACCGCACTACCGGCAGCAGCATCGGCACCCTCGACCACATCCGGCAGTCCGTCGCGGACATCCTGACCACCCGCATTGGCACCCGCTGCATGCGCCGCGAGTACGGCAGCCAGCTGCCCGAGCTGGTCGACCAGCCCTTCAACGACGCCACCCGCCTGCGCGTCTACGCCGCCACCGTAATGGCGCTGATGCGCTGGGAGCCGCGCATCCGGGTCAGCCGCGTGCAGTTCACCGGCGTGACCCTGCAGGGCGGCGTGGTGCTCCAGCTTGATGCCACCCTGGTGGACAACAACGAGCAGCAGAACATCAGCATCCCGCTGAGCCTGGGGGCCGCATGACCACCACCTTCAGCGCCATCGACCTGAGCCAGCTCCCCGTCCCGCAGGTGGTCGAGCAGATCGACTTCGAGACCATCCTCGCCGAGCGCAAGGCCTACCTGGTCAGCCTGTATCCGGCCGACCAGCAGGCCGAGGTGGCCGCGCGCCTGGAGCTGGAGAGCGAGCCGCTTACCAAGCTGTTGCAGGAAAACGCCTACCGCGAGGTCATCTGGCGGCAGCGGGTCAACGAGGCGTCGCTCGCCAACCTGCTGGCCTACGCCGCCGGCAGCGACCTCGACCAGCTCGCCGCCAACTTCAACGTCCAGCGCCTGGTGGTCACGCCGGCAGACGCCACCGCCGTGCCGCCGGTTGCCGAGGTCCTCGAGGACGACGACAGCCTGCGCGAGCGCGCGCAGATGGCCTGGGAAGGCCTGAGCACCGCCGGCCCGCGCAACAGCTACATCTTCCACGCCCGCGCCGCCGATGGCCGCGTCGCCGACGCCTCGGCGGTCAGCCCGTCGCCGGCCGTGGTGGTGGTCACCGTCCAGGGCAGCGCCGAAGACGGCAGCGCCCCCGCCGACCTGGTGGCGGTCGTCGCCGCCTACCTGAGCGACGAGGACCGCCGCCCGGTTGCCGACCGCCTCACCGTACAGGCCGCCCAGGTGGTGCCCTACAGCATCACCGCCACCCTGTACCTGCAGAGCGCCGGCCCGGAAACCGAACCGATCCTCGAAGCCGCCGAGGCCTCGCTGCTGGCCTACGTCCACCAGCGCCGCCGGCTGGGCATGGAAGTGTCCGAGTCGGCCGTCCACGCCGCGTTACACGTCGAGGGCGTGCGCAAGGTCGAGCTGGCCGGCTGGTCCGACATCGTCGCAACCGAGGCGCAGGCGCCGTACTGCACCGCCGTGAACCTCTCGGTCGGTGACGACTGATGGCCGCCTTCTACCCGCTGCTGCCCAGCAACGCCACCCAGCTGGAGCGCCTGGCCGCCCAGGCCCTGGCCGAGATTCAGCGCGTGCCGATCCCGCTGCGACAGCTGTGCAACCCCGGCACCTGCCCGGTCAACCTGCTGCCGTACCTGGCCTGGGCCTTCTCCGTCGATCGCTGGGACAGCGCCTGGAGCGAGGCAGCGAAGCGCGCGGCCATCCGCTCGGCCTACTTCATCCACTCGCGCAAGGGCACCATCGGCGCGCTGCGCCGCGTGGTCGAGCCGCTGGGCTACCTGATCGAGGTCCGCGAGTGGTGGCAGCTGACCCCGGAAGGCACGCCGGGCACCTTCGCCCTGGTCGTCGGCGTCCTCGACACCGGCATCACCGACCAGATGTACGAAGAGCTCACCTGGCTGATAGACGACGCCAAGCCGCTGAGCCGCCACCTGATCGGCCTGGCCATCAGCCTGGAAACCAAGGGCCCGTTCTACGTCGCCGCCGGCCAGTACGACGGCGACACCCTCACCGTTTACCCCTACCTCCCCGACGTGATCGAAGCCAGCGGCGCCCTCGACGTGCCTGGCCGTGAGCACACCATCGACACAGTGAGCGTCTACCCATGGCAGTGACCTACTACGCCCTCCTGACCACCATCGGCGCCGCCAAGCTGGCCAACGCCGCTGCGCTGGGCACCACCCTGAAGATCACTCAGCTGGCCGTAGGCGACGGCGCTGGCAGCGTGCCGGCCCCAGACGCCAGCCGCACCGCCCTGGTCAACGAGGTGCGCCGCGCCCCGCTGAACACCCTGAGCATCGACGCAGCCAACAGCTCGCAGATCATCGCCGAGCAGGTGATCCCCGAGGACGTCGGCGGGTGGTGGATTCGGGAAATGGGCCTGTTCGACGACGTCGGCGCGCTGATCGCCTACGCCAACTGCGCGCCGTCCTACAAGCCGCAACTTGCCGAAGGCAGCGGCCGTACCCAGACCGTGCGGATGGTGTTGATCGTCACCAGCACCGGCGCCGTCGAGCTGAAGATCGACCCCAGTGTCGTGCTCGCCACCCGCTCCTACGTCGACACGTCCATCGCCGATGCCCTGGGCAAGCTCGACTACAAGCAGTCCGCGCGCTACGCCACCACCGCCAACATCTCCCTCAGCGGCCTTGCCACCCAGGCTGGTGGCGACTGGCCGGCCGCGCTCACCGCCGGCGACCGGGTGCTGGTGAAGAACCAGACCACCGCCAGCCAGAACGGCCTCTACGTCGTCGCGGCGGGCGCCTGGCCCCGGGCGACCGATGCCGACAGCAGCGCCGAGGTGACCCCCGGCATGGTGGTGGTGATCGAATCCGGCACGCTGCTGGCCGACACCATCTGGCAGCTGATCACCGACGCGCCCATCGTCGTGGGCACCACCGCGCTGACCTTCCAGGACATCACCAACGGCCTCGCGCGCCTGCTGTCGCCGGCGTTCGTCGGTACCCCGAGCGCGCCGACGCCGGCGCAGTTCGACAATTCGCAGCTTCTGGCCACGACCGCGTTCGTCAACAGCCTGGGGCTGAAGGCTGCGGGCGCTTTCTACATCAACGCCACCACTACGCTAACTGCGGCGCACTGTGGTGGATTGGTGGTGGCTCTGGGCGCGTCGCCCATCACCCTTACGCTGCCGCTGCTGTCGGCGGTTCCAGACGGCGCGCGTATCGAGATCATCAACGACAGCGTGTCCTCGACAATTACCGTCTCCCGCCAAGGGACCGACGTTCTTTCGTTTACCCCGACGGGTTCCTATACCAGCTGGGACTTGAGAAACGGGGAGTCGCTCACCCTCACCAAAATCACCATTGCTGGCAATTCGAGCTGGATGCTTTGCGCCGGATCGGCGCTGCTCAAGAACACCGGCGGGTTTGCCTCGTCACTGGCGGCGGCCAGCGGCTACCAGAAGCTCCCGAGCGGTTTGATCATCCAGTGGGGGCTATTCACTACCGGCGGCACTATCGGTGCCCCTCTCTTCATCACGTTCCCGCTGGCATTCAGCACCGCCTGTCGCGCGGTACTGATAACGCCTGATTCGAACGGCTCCGCCACCATTTCAGCTTGGGTCGACAGCATGACCCTCACCGGCTTCAACGCGCGCTGCAACATTGCTTCGCAACCGAACACACATTGGATGGCCATCGGGTACTGAGGATTCCGCCATGTTCTATTCGCGAGCCACCGGGGGCTTCTATTCCTCGGACATCCACGGCGACTCGATTCCTGCTGATGCCGTCGAAATCAGCGATGCGGAATACGCCGCGCTGTTGGCGGGGCAGGCAGCTGGCCGGGTGATCCAGGCCGATGCGGACGGGCATCCGGTCCTCGCCGAGCGCGTCATCACGGACGCTGACAGGCGTGCGGCCATCGCCGCCCGTCGCTACCTGGCCGAAACCGCCGGCATCACCCTCAACGGCGCTGCCGTCCCCACTGATCGCGAGAGCCAGGCCATGGTGACTGGCGCAGCCCTCGCTGCCGTGCTCGACGCCGGCTACACCTGCCAGTGGAAGACCGCCGTCGGCTTCGTCACCCTGGGCGGCGAGCAGATCATCGCTATGGCTTCGGCCATGCGCGCGCACGTCCAGGCCTGCTTCGACCGTGAGGCCGAGCTGCTGGCGGCCCTGGACTCCGGCACCTTCACCGCGTCCATGCTCGACCAGGGCTGGCCGGCATGAGCCGCTTCCTGACCACGCTGCGGACCGAGCAGCAAGGCAAGTGGGAGCACCGCCTGCTGGCCGACCTAGTGCTCGAGGACGACCTCGGCACATTCACTGCGCCGGCGGGCTTCGTCACAAACTTCGCCAGCCTCGAGGTTCTGCACAACGTCGTGTTCTTCGCGCTGTTCGCCCTGGTGGCTGGCTACGGCAACCTCGCCGCCACCATCCACGACCAGCTGTACACCGAGGGCACCCTGCCGCGCCGCGACTGCGACGCCGTGTTCTACCGTGCCCTGCGCGCGGAGGGCGTGGCCACGTGGCGCGCCTGGATCATGTGGGTCGGCGTTCGCCTGGGCGGCGCCTCCCACTACCAGGACGCCGTCCTGTAAGGCACTCCGCTACAGGGCGCCGCGCTCGCCCCGATCACGCGCGCGCGGCAGCCTGTGCAGTGTCATCCACCCGCACAGGCACAGGCCCATGCCAGACATCTACCACCACGGCGTGCGCGTCGTTGAAGTCAACGACGGCATCCGCCCGATTCGCACCGTCAGCACCGCCATCATCGGCCTGGTAGCCGTCGCCGAGGATGCCGACGCCGTCGCCTTCCCGCTCGACACCCCCGTGCTACTCACCAACGTGCAGGCCGCCGTCAGCAAGGCCGGCACCAGCGGCACCCTGGGCCCCAGCCTGCAGGCGATCGCCGACCAGACCAACGCCCTCACCGTTGTCGTCCGTGTGGCGGAAGGCGAGGACGAGGCCTCAACCACCAGCAACCTCATCGGCACCGTCAACGCTGAGGGCAAGTACACCGGCATGAAGGCGCTGCAGACCGCCAAGGCCAAGCTCGGCGTCACCCCGCGCATTCTGGGTGTGCCCGGGCTGGACACCCTGCCGGTGGCCACCGACCTGATCGCCATCGCCCAGAAGCTGCGGGCCTTTGCCTATGTATCCGGCAACGGTTGCAAGACCAAGGAAGAGGCCACCGCCTACCGCGAGGGCTTCGGCGCCCGAGAGGTAATGGTCATCTGGCCGGACTTCGAGCGCTGGGACACCACGGCCAGCGCCACGGTCGTGGCGCCGGCCGTGGCCACCGCCCTGGGCCTGCGCGCGCTGCTCGACCAGCAGGTCGGCTGGCACAAGACCATCTCCAACGTCGCGGTCAACGGCGTGACCGGCATCAGCGCCGACGTCTACTGGGACCTGCAGAGCACCGCCACCGACGCCGACTACCTGAACGAGGCCGACGTCACCACGCTGATCAACGCCGACGGCTACCGCTTCTGGGGCTCGCGCACCTGCTCTGACGACCCGCTGTTCGCCTTCGAGAACTACACCCGCACAGCGCAGGTGCTGGCCGACACCATGGCCGAGGCGCATCAGTGGGCGGTGGACAAGCCCATGCACCCGACCCTGGTGCGCGACATCGTCGAAGGCCTCAAGGCCAAGGGCCGCGAGTTGGTCGCCGGCGGCTACCTGATGGGCTTCGACGCCTGGTACGACGAGTCGCTCAACGAAGCCACCACCCTCAAGGCCGGCAAGCTGAAGATCAGCTACGACTACACCCCGGTGCCGCCGCTGGAAGACCTGACCTTCCAGCAGAAGATCACCGACACCTACCTGGTCGACTTCGCCAGCCGCATCAACGCCTGACCCCGCGCCCTCCCGGCGCGGGAGGGCTTGCGCTGAACCCCGGAGAGCCCAGCCATGGCCATGCCGCGCAAACTCAAGAACATGAACCTCTTCAACGACGCCAACAGCTACCTCGGCGTCTCGAAGGCCGTGACCCTGCCCAAGCTGGCCCGGAAGATGGAGGCCTATCGCGGCGGCGGTATGAACGGCCCGGTGGAAGCCGACCTCGGCTTCAGCGACGACGGACTGGTCGTCGAGTTCACCCTTGGCGGCCTGGACGTGATCGGCCTCAAGCAGTTCGCCGCGACCACCGTCACGGCCGTGCCGCTGCGCTGGACCGGTGCATATCAGCAGGACGACACCGGCGTAGTCACCCCGGTAGAGGTCGTCGCGCGTGGCCGCGTCAAGGAAATCGACATGGGCGACGGCAAGCCCGGCGAGGACACCGAGCACAAGTACACGGTCACCTGCAGCTACTACAAGCTCACCGTCGACGGCGAAGAAATCATCGAAATCGACCTGCTCAACTTCATCGAAAAGGTCAACGGCGTGGACATGCTCGCCGAGCAGCGCAAGGCCATCGGCCTCTGACCCCACCTGACCACCCGCGGCCCCGGCCGCGTCCGTTCGCACCCAAGGAGCCACCATGCTGACCCCCGAAGACCAGGACAACAGCCAACCCAACGCCCCCCAGGACGAGTCCGTCCCCGACAACGTCGTGCTGCTCGACACCCCCATCCTGCGCGGCGCGACCAGCATCGACCGCCTGACCCTGCGCAAGCCTGCCTCCGGCGAGCTGCGCGGCCTGCATATGGCCACCCTGCTGCAGATGGATGTCGCCAGCCTGATCAAGCTCCTGCCGCGCATCACCAGCCCCGGGATCACTGAGCCCGAGGCTGCCGCCATGGACCCGGCTGACCTGCTCGCCTGTGGGTCGAAGGTGAGCGATTTTTTGCTGCAGAAGCGGGTGCGAGCGGCCTACCTGCTCGCGTAGAGGACGCCATGGCCGACCTGGCCGTGGTGTTTCACTGGGCGCCGGCCGACATGGATCGGTTGCCGATCTCGGAGTTGATGGAGTGGCGCGAGCGCGCCCGGGTAAGGAGTTCCGCCGATGGCGAATGACCTCAGGCTACGCGTGCTGCTGGGCGTGATCGACAAGGCCCTTGGCCCACTGAAGAAAATCACCCAAGGCAGTGGCGAGACGGCCAAGGCCCTGAAGGCAGCACGCGAGCAGCTCAAGGGGCTGAACGCCCAACAGAAAGACGTCAGCGCCTGGCGCACCCAGCGCACCGCCCTCGAGCAGACCAGCCGTGCCATGGCGGCCAACCAGGCGAAAGTCGCCGAACTCGCGCGCGCCATGGGCGCCGCCGGCCCTCCGACGCGGGCGATGGTGCGCGACTACAAGCGAGCCGTCGGCGAATCGCAACGACTCAAGCTGCAGCACGACAGCCAGAGCCGAGCTGTGCAGGCCCTGCGCGGCCGCCTGGAGGCCGCCGGCATCAACACCCGCAAGTTCCAGCAGGGCGAGCGCGCCCTGCGAACCCAGATTACCGAGACCACCCGCGCTATCCAGCAGCAGGAAGCCCGTCTTCGTCGCCTCGGTGACCGCGAGCGGGTCTTGTCCCGTGCCCGGGCGACTCGGGAGCGCACCCACAGCGTGGCCGGCAAGGCCGCCATGGTCGGCGCCGGCGCCTCGGCAACGGCCTATGGCATCGGCCAGGGGCTCTACGCGCCGGTACTGGAAGGCAAGCACTTCGCCCTGGAAGAGAGCCGCGTCGCCGCGTTGGGCTTGGGCGACCATGCCACCGCCGATGCCATCAAGTTCGCCAAGGCCATGAAGACCTACGGTACCAGCGCCACCGACAACCTCACGCTGGTGCGCGACGCCATGACAGTGTTCGCCGACGAGCACCACGCTCAGATGGTCGCGCCCATGCTGGCGAAGATGAAGTTCGCCAACGAGGCCATGTACGGCGAGGAAGACGGCAGCGAGAACGAACGCAAGTTCATGGACATGCTCAAGGTCATCGAGCTGCGCGGCGGCCTGGCCAGCGAAGAAGAGTTCCGCAAGCAGGCCAACATCGTCCAGAAGGTGCTGACCGCCACCGGCGGCCGAGTCGGGCCCAACGAGTGGCTCAACGTCATCAAGACCGGCGGCCTGGCAGCCAAGGGCCTGAAGGACGAAGCGTTCTACTACCAGCTCGAACCGCTGGTGCAGGAAATGGGCGGCAACCGCGTCGGCACCGCCCTGATGAGCGCCTACCAGAACCTCTACCAGGGCCGAACCACCAAGCGCGCGGCGAACAACCTCGAGCAGTTGGGCCTGGTCGACCCGAAGAAGCTGAAGTACGACAAGGCCGGCCAGGTGGCCTTCCTCGACGTCGGCGCAATCAAGGGCAGCGACCTGTTCCGTTCCAACCAGTTCGAGTGGATGCAGAAGGTGCTGCTGCCGCAGTTGGAGGCCAAGGGCATCACCGAGAAGGGCCAGGTGCTGGACACGATCGGCAGCATCTTCTCCAACCGCACCGCCTCGAACCTGTTCTCGCAGATGTACCTGCAGCAGGCGCAAATCGCCAAGAACCAGAAGCTCAACGCCGGCGCCGACGGCATCGACGAGCTGTACAACAAGGGACTGAACACCGCCCAGGGCAAGGAGCTGGAACTGCTGGCGAAGCGCGCCGACGCCTACAAGCAGATGAGCGACACGCTGCTGCCCAGCTACGTTGAGGCGCTGCAGGTTCTCACCGAGGTGATCAAAGGCGTGACCGGCTGGATGCGGGAAAACTCCGTCACCGCCAGCATCCTGCTCAAGACGGCAATGTGGGTTGGCCTGCTGGCTGCGGCATTCGGCGGCTTGGCCCTCACTCTCGCTGGCCTGCTTGGTCCGTTCGCCGTCATCCGTTATGGCATGACTCTGTTCGGCATCCAGGGTGGCGCCGTTCTGTCGATGCTGCGAGGGATGGGAAGCCTGCTGCTCGGCCCGCTGATCTCCGGTATTCGCGCAGTAAGCATCGCCCTGTGGGGGCTGGCGGCCAACCCGTTGGTCCTTGCCATCGCCGCAGTAGTGGCGGTTGTCGCCGGTGCTGCGTATCTGATCTACCGCAACTGGGACGAGGTCAAGGCCTACCTGCTAGGCATGTGGGCTGAGATCAAGACCGGTTTCGATGGCGGCTTCGGGGGCATTGTCACAGTGCTGGCCAACTTCAATCCGCTGGGCCTGGTCTACCGGGCCTTCGCCGAACTGGGGCGCTACCTGGGCATCGACCTGCCGCTACAGTTCACCGAGTTCGGCAACATGATCGTGCGCGGCCTCATCAACGGCCTGTTGTCGGGCCTCGGGCAGATCAAGGATGCGATCAATACCATCGGCGACAGCACCATCACCTGGTTCAAGGAGAAGCTGGACATCCACTCGCCCAGCCGCGTCTTCGCCGAACTGGGTGGCTTCACCATGGCCGGGCTGCAGCAGGGGCTGCTGGCCGGCCAGTCAGGCCCGCTGGGCGCCATTGCCGACGTCGGTGCGCGCTTGGCGGCGGCCGGCGCTCTGGCCCTTGGCGGGGCCGGGCAGGCGGCGGCCATCGACAACCGCCCGCCGATCAGCGCGGCCGCCGCGGCACCCACCATCATGGGCGACACCTACCAGATCACCATCCAGGCCACGCCGGGCAGCGACACCGCCGCCCTGCGCCGCATGCTCGAGCAGATGCTCGACGAGCGCGAGCGCGGTAAGGCGGCGCGGATGCGCTCGCGCCTGGGCGATCGGGAGTAACCGACCATGATGATGACCATCGGCATGTTCGTCTTCAGCCTGCACACCCTGGCCTACCAGGAACTCCAGCAGAAAACCGACTGGCGCCACCCCGCCAGCAACCGGGTGGGCGCCGCCCCAGCGCGCCAGTTCCTCGGCCGCGGCGAGGACGCCATCACCCTGCCGGGCGTGCTGCTCGCCGAGCTGGCCGGCACCCAGCTCAGCCTGGACGCGCTGCGGCAGATGGCCGACACCGGCAAGGCCTGGCCCCTGGTCGAGGGCAGCGGCCGCATCCGCGGCCTGTGGGTGATCGAGAGCATCAGCGAGACCCGCTCGCTGTTCTTCGCCGACGGCACCCCGCGCCGCATCGAGTTCAGCCTCGAACTCAAGCGCGTGGACGACGGCCGCGTCGACCTGCTCGGCGCCATCACCGGCACCGCCGGCGGCCTGCTGCAGGCCATCCTGTGAGCCTGCTCGACAGCGCCGTCGGCTACGTCCGCAGCGTCGCCGACGACTACCTGCGCCAGGCCAACTACCCGGTCCCGGCGTTCCGCCTCACCGTCGACGGCGCCGACATCGCCCAACTCGTCAGCCCTCGCCTCATGAGCCTGGAACTCACCGACAACCGCGGCCTCGAGGCCGATCAGTTGAGCATCAGCCTCAGCGACCACGACGGCCTGCTGGCCGTCCCGCGTAAGGGCGCCGTGCTGCGCCTGTGGCTGGGCTGGAGCGACACCGGCCTGGTCGACAAGGGCACCTACACCGTGGACGAAGTCGAGCACAGCGGCGCGCCCGACGTGCTCGGCATCCGCGCGCGCAGCGCCGACCTGCGCAAGGCGCTCAAGGTCAAGCGCGAGGGCAGCTGGAGCAACACCACGCTCGGCCAGGTGCTAGCCGACATCGCCCAGCGCAATGCGCTACAGCTGCGCCTGGCGGAAACGCTCAAGTCGCAGACCATCCTCCAGCTGGACCAGGCCAACGAATCCGACGCGAACCTGCTCACGCGTCTCGGAGACGACTTCGACGCCGTGGCCAGCGTCAAGGCGGGGTGTCTGGTGTGCCTGCCGGCCGGCGGCGGCAAGAGTGTGAGCGGCCAGGCCCTGCCGCACATCACGCTGGTGCGCGCCGACGGAGACGGCCACCGCTACCTGCTGGCGGACCGCGATAGCTACGACGGCGTGCGCGCGTACTACTACGACATCAACAGCGCGAAGAAGCACGAGGCGATCGCCGGCGGCGGGGAGAACCTGAAGAACCTGCGCCACACCTACGGCGACCTGCAGAGCGCGCTACGCGCCGCCCGGGCCGAGTGGCGGCGGGTCCAGCGCGGCAGCGCCACCCTGAGCTACAACCTGGCTCGCGGCCGCGCCGACTTGATCCCCGAGCTGACCTACACCCTGCAGGGCGTCAAGGCGGAGATCGACGCAATCATCTGGTATGGGGGGAACATCCAGCATCGGCTTAGCGCCGACGAAGGCTTCGTCACCAGCCTGGAGCTGGAGAGCAAACTGCCCGAAGACCTGGTCGAGGACCTGTGGGAAGAACAGCAGGGCGACTACACCGGCATCATCGCCTACTACCGCGACACCAAAGGTGTAGAGCGCTACCTAACCGCCGGCGACCAGACCAAGCCGCGTCGCCTGCGGTTCCTGTACAGCACGAAGGGAAGCGCGAAACGCGCGGTGGACCGTGAATGGTTGCGGCTTCAGGAGAGCAAGGCCGGTGGGTGATCAGTCGGCGTAGACGGTGATCGTCGTGCTACCGCCATCGCGGGCGAAGGCCTGGCATTCGATGGCCATCCCCGGTTGCTCAACCTGGGAAATCTCGCCGCCATCCTGCAACGCCTGCTTGCGGCAGGTCTTGGCGGCCTGGATCACCTGGGCGGGCTTCTGGCCGGTAACGGTGTGCCCCAGCCGCCCCACCAGGGCAAAGAACTCCCCGTCCGGGTTGGCACCGTCCCAGGTGATCTGCACGTTCGGTTGGTCGCGATCGCAGCCTATCGAGGCCTGTACCTGGGGCCCGTCTTGGAACTGCACATGGGTCTGCTCGTCCTGTACCAGGGTCAGGTGGCGGTCATTGCGCGCCTGGTTCAAGACCTCTTCGCAGTTGGCCGCCTGGGCCAGTTGAGCAGTCAGGCCGAGCACAACCGCGGCCGCGAATCCCATACGCATTTTCCTGATCTCCTGAAATGCCGTCATCACAACGGCCGATATCCATTGAGCCCGGAGGCTCCAGGGGGCCAACCGTAGCACATCGCCATCCCCACGGCATGTGCCCCCGGCATCGCGCCGGGGGTCCGCTCAGTCTTCCAGTTCCGTGAGCGCCGCGAGGCCCTCCATCAGCTGCAACAGCGCGGCCTGATCGCTTGGCTTCAGCACTCGGAAGCGGCGCAGCAGCGACCACTCCCGCGCATTGAGCCGGTCGGCCGGCGGCGAAGGTTCGGTGACAGGGGGGACCAGCAGATTGCCGTGCTCCATGGGTGTACTCCCTCACAACCCAGGCGCCCGATAGCACCTTGCCATCGTCCTACCGCCCGGGGGAGCCACCCATTTTCGGCATGCTTGAGCATGCCACCAGCGGAATTCCTCATCCGATGGTCTGAGCATTTCAAATCAAAGTGCCATCACCGGACAGTGGCAGCAGCTCACTCGGGACGGGGGGGATGGGCGGCGATGAACATCGCGTGGGCCATGCGCACGAAGACCTTTCTGTCCTCTTCGGGCATCAGCCGGAGGAAGCGGAGGACATCGAATTCCTCGGCGGTGATGCTGCCTGGCTCCATCGGGGTACGGTTACCCGTTACTACGTAGAGGACATCCACACCCACTGCTGCGACAGCAGCCAGGTACTCGGCGTCTGGACTTCTATCGCCTTTCTCGTAGTTGAACTGTGAGGTCTTGGCGACGCTCGCCAGCGCAGCGAAATCGGTCTGGTTGAGTCCCAACCGGACACGCTCTTCCTTCAGCCTATCGCCGATTTTCAACAAAAAGACCCCTTACGCGTTGACAGTTCAACATTCGTTGAATAGCCTTCGCACTTAATCACACGAAATCACACGAATGTGAACTATGCAGAACGCCTACCCCACGGAGCAAGCCTGCGAGGCTGCCCGCCAACGCATCTACGACCAGGGCCTGACCCTTCGGGAATGGGCCGAACGAAATGACCTGGGGGAAAGCACCGTCTACGCGGTGTTGAACGGCCAGAAGAAATGCCTACGCGGCAAGGCCCGCCGCGTCGCCGTACTGCTCGGTATGAAAGTCGGCGTGATTGCAGAGTAGTGGCCAGGGATTTGGGGGAAAACCAGAAGATGAAACGCACCTTCCTAGACAGCCGCCGCAAGGTCGTGCAGGCCATCATCGGGGCCTTCCCCGGTGGCCGCGAGTGCGCCGCCACGCGCCTGGGCCTGGAACTGAAGAAGTTCGACAACCACGCCTACGAATCCGCCGGCAGCCGGCCGCTGACCGACGAGCAGTTGCACGTGCTCGAGCAGGACGCCGGCACCCACCTGCTGGCCGAGTACGTGGCGCAGTTGTACGGCGGCATGTTTGTTCGCCTACCGGACCCGGAAACCCTCGATAACCTCGACCTCTACAGCCGCTCGGTGCGCGCCTCGGTGAAGCGCGGCGCCGTCGACCTGATCATCGAGAAGGCCCTCGAAGATGGGGTGATCGTCGAGGCCGAGGCCAAGCTGATCCTCCAGGCCCACGCCGCCTACATGGCCGAGCGCCACAGCGAGGTGCTGGCGGTGATCGACGTTCACAGCGAAGGGTGCAAGCCATGAGCGTCTACAAGCTGGTGTGCCCGTCCTGCGGTGGCAAGCTGCGCATCCGCAACAGCGAGGGCGAAAGCCCGATCTTCCGCAGTATCTGGGGGCAGTGCCTGAACGTCGCCTGCGGCGCCACCTTCGCCGGCTCCCAGTCCTGGGACTACGAACTCAGCCCCTCCGGCCTGGACAAGCCCCGTATCCAGCTGCCGGTGGCTCCCTCGGTCACCCGCATGAAGGCCCTGCGCGACTGCCGCGAGAAAACCGATCAGTTGGACCTGCTCGATGCCATGCCCATGGAGGCCACCGCATGACCCCGCTGCCGATCAACGCCAACGATTACCGCACCTTCATGCAGCGCGCCGCCGAGGCCTACCTGAAGCGCCACCGCGACCAGTACCTGTCCGAGCTGGACCTGCTGTTCAACGCCTGCGTCAGCCACCTGGCCAACGCCCTCGAAGTGCCGATCTTCCTGTCGCAGTCGTTGGTACAGCGCGCCTGGAACGACCTGTTTTCCCAGCCCAATCCTCCGCTCGAGGTCGCCTGGGTCGGAGTCGACTGGGGCATCGGCGATGCCGACCGCCTGATCAACGAGCGCCCGCAACACCCCTGATTCCCTGATCCCGAGCCACGCCTTGCGTGGGTTTGGGCAAGTTACGCCCTGAATTCGAGGTATCCGCCATGAGCGGTCAGATTTCCATCAGCGTCGAGGTCGACGAAGACCAGGCAGCCAGCTACCTGGCCTGGCTGTTCAGCCAGTACGAAACCGCCATGGCGGGCTTCTGGTTCGACGACCGCTACCGCTACACCCCACAGGGCTTCCGGGCCAAGCGCATCGTCGCCGACCACCCGCACATGGTCGGCCTGGTCCGCACCATGCGCGCGCTGCGGCTCCAGCTGGGAGCCAAGGCATGAAGGACATGGATGTCGAACTGCGCGCCGAGGTGCTGGGCAAACTGCAGCTGCAGTTCGGCCTGAAGCCGGTCACCGGCACCAAGTTCCTGCGCAAGGGCGAATGCCCGTCGTGCGGTAAGAAGGAGCTGTACAGCCTGGCGGACAATCCCTGGTTTATCCGCTGCGGCCGGGAGAGCAAGTGCGGCGAGAGCTGGCATATCAAGGAGCTCTACCCCGAGCTGTTCGACGACTGGAGCAAGCGCGCGCCGGCTACCGACAAGGAGCCGACAGCCTCGGCCAAGGCCTATCTGACGCACGCCCGCGGCTTCGACTTGGCCATGATCGAGGGGTGGTACACCCAGGAACACTACTGGGACCGTGAACTGGGGATCGGCAGCGCCACGGTGCGCTTCGCCCTGGACAAGGGCGGCTACTGGGAGCGGCTGATCGACCAGCCCCACCGCTTCGGCAAGAAGAAGGCCCGCTTCAAGCCGGGGGAGAGTCCGCGCGGCGTCTGGTGGTGCCCGCCCTGCGTAGACCTGCTCGAGGTCACCGAGCTGTGGATCGTCGAGGGCATCTTCGACGCGGTGGCGCTGCTGCACCACGGCCTGGCCGCCGTATCGGCCATGAGCTCCAACGCCTTCCCCGAGCAATCGCTGCGCGAGCTGGCAGCCCAGCGCGGCGGAAAGCTGCCGAAACTCATCTGGGCCCTGGACAACGAGCCAGGCGCCCACGCCTACACCCGCCGCTGGGTGAAGCAGGCACGCGACCTGGGCTACGTGTGCGAGGCCGCGCAGATCACCCAGCGCGGCAACCGCAAGACCGACTGGAACGACCTGCACCAGCGGTGGCAGTTCATCGACGACAAGGTCGCCCGTCATGACCAGGTTGAGAAGGACATCAAGGCAGCCCGCCACGAGGGTGCGCTGCTGATCGCCGAGAGCGCGGCCGAGAAGGCGCTGCTGATGTACGACTGGCACAAGCGCGGCGAATTCCACTTCCGTTTCGGCAACCGCCTGTACTGGTTCAAGCTGGATATCGAGAAGTTCAACAAGGCCATGCAGAGCCTCGAGGACAGCGACCACCACGACGACCAGCTGCTCAACCAGAAGGAAATGCGCGACAAGGCTCTGCAGCAGTCCGGCGGCGTGGTGGAAATCGCCAACTGCTTTCCCCAGGCCCTGTACTTCCAACGCAACGAGGTCACCGACGAGAGCTGGTACTACTTCCGCGTCGACCGCCCCGACGACGAGAGCGTGAAGAACACCTTCACCAGCGCCCAGGTGGCGGCCGCCAGCGAGTTCAAGAAGCGCCTGCTGGGCGTGGCCGCCGGCGCCATCTACACCGGCAGCGGCGCGCAGCTCGACCAGATCATGAAGTTGCAGCTGACCGGCCTGAAAACCGTAGCCACCATCGACTTCCTGGGCTACAGCAAGGAGCACGGCTGTTACGTCCTGGGCGACGTGGCGGTGCGCGGCGGCGTGCTGGAGAAGGCCAACGCCGAGGACTACTTCGAGTTCCAGAAGCTGCGCATGAAGACCCTGCAGCGCTCCATCAAGCTGCAGATCGCTTTCGACGAGAAGGACTACCGCGCCGAGTGGCTCGACTGGCTGTGGACCTGCTTCGGCGCCAAGGGCCTGGTCGCGCTGGCCTTCTGGTTCGGCTCGCTGTTCGCCGAGCAGATTCGCTCCGAGTTCCAGTCCTTCCCCTTCCTCGAGGCCACCGGTGAGGCCGGCGCCGGCAAGTCCACGCTGATCACCTTCCTCTGGAAGCTGCTCGGCCGCGCGGACGAGGAAGGCCAGGACCCGTCGAAGATGACCAAGGCCGGCTTGCGCCGCTGGCTCACCCAGCTGTCGAACATGCCCATGGTCATGCTCGAGGCCGACCGCAGCGACAACAGCCGCTCCGGCGGCGCGGCCAAGTCGTTCGACTGGGACGAGTTCAAGCCCCTGTTCAACGGCCGTGCGCTGGGCGTGACGGGCCAGAAAACCAGTGGCAACGAGACCTACGAGCCACCCTTCCGCGGCACCCTGGTGATGAGCCAGAACGCCACCGTGCAGGCCTCCGAAGCGATCATGACCCGCATCGTGAAGCTGCACTTCGTGCGCCCGGAAATCACCCGCGAAAGCCAGGCCGCAGCCGACAACCTCAACCATCTGGGCGTGCTCGACGTCAGCCACTTCCTGCTGATGGCGATCCGTGCGGAGAACCGCGTACTGGACTCCTTCCGCGAGCGCCTGAAGGTCCACACCGCCAGCTTGCGCAAGCTGAAGCAGATCCGCATCGAGCGCCTGATCCTCAACCACGCCATGTTGATGGCCCTGGTCGACGCCCTGCGCCTGGTCGTGCCGCTCAACGACCAGCAGCACGCCGCCGCCCAGCAGGCCCTGATGACCATGGCCCTCGAGCGCCAGGCCGCTGTGAACGCCGACGCGCCGGAGGTGGCGGAATTCTGGGAGGTCTACGAGTACCTCGAGAACACCCAGGACGGCCCGGTGCTGAACCACAGCAAGAAGCCGGAAACCATCGCCATCAACCTCAACGAGTTCGTGAAGCTGGCCACCGACCACCGCCAGAAGGTGGCCGACGCCTCGACCCTGCGCGACTTGTTGAAGGAATCCCGCCGCCACAAATACCTGGACTACAAGGCCGTCGACAGCGCCGTGCGCGCCGCCGAGGCCTGCCGCAACAGCATGTTTTCCAAGCCCAGCACGGTGAAGTGCTGGATTTTCGAAGCCTGACCGGCGCAGCAAAGCCGGCCATCACCACCCCGAAAGGAGACACACCATGCAGAACCAAACCCCGAAGTGGATCGAGCACTTCATCACCGCCTTCGGCCCCAAGGGCCTGGTCGCCCTGGCCTGGTGGGCCGGTGCCTTCCATGCCGAGCGCATCCGTTCGCTGCAGCAGGCCTACCCCATCCTGCACCTGACCGCTGAAGCCAGTGCGGGCCGTAGCACGCTGTTGAACAACCTGGGGAAACTGGCCGGAGCCCCCTACATGACCAGTTTCGACGTCGGCCTCATGTCGCCGAGCGCTCTGAATAGGCACTTCGCTACCGCGGGGAATCAGCCGACGGTCCTGGAGGCTTTCGACGCCAAGGGCGCGGCACAGTTCGATCAATTCCCGGTGTGCTACGAAGGGGGCCATATCTACCACCACGGGCGCGGTTACGAGCCTGTGAAGTTCCGTGGCGCGCTTGCACTGGTGGGCGGCGCCGACGCCGTCAGCGATTCGCGGCAGCTACGTTCTCGCGTAGTCCACATCCACCTCACCAAGCCAGAGTTCACCGAGGCAGGCAGGGCCGCTGCCAGTGCACTCGACAGCCTTTCTGCCACCGAGGCAGACAACTTCCTTATTCCGGTGCTTGCTGCCCGCGACCTGGTCATGTTCCGCCTCGGCCAGACCCAGGCCTACATCGACAGCCTTCGCGAAGACATGGGCGAGGCCCTCGGCCTGCGCGAAGCCCGCAATCACGCCCAGATTCGCTGCCTGCTCGACGTGCTCCACGACATCGGCCTGCTACCTGACAGCAGCGTCATGGCAGCCCATGCCGAAGTCTGCGAAATGGCCTGGAACTACGTGGCCACCCCGTTCTGATTCCCACCCCGGTGCAGCAACACCGGGGCCCCCAAGGAGACACACCATGCAAGCACAGAGCGACCAATCCACTCCTATGGCTATGCCTTCGAACATCAAGCGATTCATCGTCAGGGATGCCTGGAAGGACTACGAGGTAACCCTGGAGGTGAACCTCGACATCCTCACGGTCGAGCGGGCCACCATGATCAATACGTTCTGGACCGAGCACGCGGATCGCCTGGCCGAACACGACGGTGACGTGGTGAAGACCGTTATCCAGCTGTTCGGCCAGAACGCCATTTGCACCTTCCTGCAGGATGGCGGTGCCAGCTTCAGCTTGATCCCCGACTGGGTATGCAACAGTCAGTCGCGTGATCTGCGGAGTCAGGAAGGCTGGGGGGGCGAGGGGCCAGAAGACGAAGACAACGGTGTTTTCGGATGGTGCGGCATTCGCGCTATTCGCGCCGGCGTCGATATGCCGTCCTTCGACGACATGGAACTGAAGGAGCTGCCGGTATGAGCAACCTGGCCACCCTCAACCTGCAGCTCGCGTTCTCCGCCTGGGCCCAACCCCGCGGCTACGACCTGACCGCAAGCGACGACGGCAGCAGCTACCTGTCGCTGGAGACCCGCAGCGCCTGGCTCGGGTTCGAAGCCGCCCACGGCCCCGATGGCGTGCGGCTGCCGGGGCAGCAGCTCTACGCCCGCATCCGGAAGACCAGCAAATACGCCCACCAGACCGACAAGCTCTTCGCAGTACGGGTCGGAAAGCCGCCCTACGACAACTTCGTCGTCCACGGCGGCCCGGGTGGGGTGTACGCGCTGCGCGACGTGCACTTCTACGTGCTGGTCGACGGCAAGCCCATGAAGCTCACCTGAGACGCCACTGGCCCTGGAGAGCAGCAACTCACCAGGGCCAGCCCACCCCGAAGGGAGACACACCATGCACCACCTGCAACCGCTCCACCGCCGCCTACTGCTGGCAATGGTCGCCACGCTGACCGGCGTGACGGCCACCTCGGTGGCCCTGGCCATCGACGCGCTGATCGAGCAGCCGCTGCTGGCCGCCCTGTTCGCCTCGGCGGCGGTCGTGCTGGACCTGTTCAAATACATCGCCTGGCCGCTGGCCCTCGGTCTACTGGCCGCGCGCCGAACCCTGTGCGCGCTGCTGATGATGGCGTGCGCCATGGCGCTGGGCGGCGTGTCCGGCTGGGCGAGCTACGACCGCCTGATGTCCTCGATCGTCACGAGCCGCGCCGAGCACCAGGCCCGCGAAGAACAACGCCGGGTCGACCTGGTGGAGCAACGCAACGCCGACGCCGCCCGCATCCAGCAGCTCGACGCCGACGCCGGCGCCATTCACCAGGAAGCCAACGCCTTGCGCGACCGGGGCATGGTCAGCCGCGCCCTGGAGCTGGAAACCGCCGGCATCGCGCGCATCGACGCTGAACGCGACCGCGCCCAGGTACGCCGAGACCTCGCCTCGCAGGAACTCACCGCCCTGATCGCCCAGCCGGCCAAGGCCGCCGGCCTTCCCCTGCAACTGGCCACCCTACTGTGCGTCGGCTTCGCCGCGGCGCTGGAAGTGGTGCCCGCCCTGATTCTCGCCGCACTACGCCCAGCGCCAGTCGAGGAACGCGGGCCGGTAGCGGTAACCGAGCACCAGAAACAGCCGCAGGAACACCACCAGGAACAGGCGGAAACAGCCATCGCTCAGGACTTGCTTCCACTGCTGCAGCAGCTCATCGCCAGAACGGAGAGCGGCGCCAAGGTGGCGGTGCGGCAGGTGGCGAAGGAACTGCGGATCGGCAGCAACAAGGCCACCAAGCTGATGCAGCAGGCCGCCGAGATAGGCGCCCTGCACAAGACTGCCGGCGGATACGTCGCGGCATAAAAGAGAAGGCCCCGGTGAGCAGCAACTCACCAGGGCCAAACCACCCCGAAAGGAGACACACCATGCAAGCACATCAACCCCAAGGCGGCGACGCGAAGGCTAGCACACCTGCCTACAAGGTCGGCGACCGGGTCAGCTTTCCTGTGATTCGCCGAGCTGGTCGCGGGCTTCGCATCAGCATCCGCGAAGCCTGCATCGCGGAACTGGGCGAACTCACCGCCACCATCAAATACGGCAATGGCCGCACCGACGTCATCCGCCTGGATGACCTCACGCCTGCCGGGCAATCCAATGCCCTGACTCGCGCGCTCTTTGGCGACCAGGTGCAGGAGAAGGCCAATGGTTGACCGCATCCGCCCCCCGATGGCAGGCAAGCGCCTGGACACGCCCAGCACCTGCGACATCTGCGGCAAGGCCCGCTCGACCCGCAAGCATCAGCGCTGCAGCCGCATCCGCCAGCAGCAGAAGGCCATCGAATGGGCCAGCTACATGGAAAACGTCGCCGCCAAGAAAGAGCAGGGAGCCCGTCGCTATGCGCACTGAAATTATTACGTTCAAACACGCCGTTGGGCTGATGCAGGATCTGGAACTCCAGGATCAAGCATTTACCCAGTTGCCCGAACTGCTCAGCTATACCGGCCTTCTTGATCGTCTCCGCGCGGTTGCAGGTGCAAGTTCCACCTCGATCGTTTTCCTTTTCGGCGCCGATGCACCACAGCTGCAGCAGCTCAAGCGCATCCGTCGAAATCATGGCGCGGCCATGGGGGACATGACCGTTTATGCGGTGACTTCGCTGTCCGAGCTCTCGGAGGTGAGGACATGAAGGTGCTGAGCATCCGCCTTCAGGCGAAGAACACCGAACGGGCCGAGTACATGGCCACCCGCACCGCCGATAAGGAGGGCCGTAAGGCCCATCGGCCGGCGTTTCCCTTCTGCGACTGCAACCAGGGCCGGCTTCCCTGCACCTGCACCTGCACCTGCAGTCGCTCGGGAGGTGCACTGTGATGATCAAGCGCACCCTGTACCACTTCCATTTCTGCTGCGGCCTGGGCGGTGGCGCCAAGGGCTTCAACCGGGCGCGCCCGCGCGTGGGCAACGTCGAGGCCCAGTGGGAATGCCTGGGCGGCATCGATGTCGACCCTGCCGGCCTGGCTGACTTCTCCCGCCTGGCCGGGGTGCCTGGCACGCTGCTGGACCTGTTCACCCGCGACCAGTACATCCGTTTCCATGGCAAGGAGCCGCCGCCCGGTTGGCGCGAGGCAACCCCCGACGATGTTCGGCGCGCCGCCCAGGGCAAGCGACCGGATGCCGTGTTCATCAGCTCCCCCTGCAAAGGCGCGAGCGGCTTGCTGTCCGAGAAGATGAGCCTCACCCCGAAGTACCAGGCCTTGAACGAGCTGACGCTGCGCTGCATCTGGCTGATGGGCGAGGCCTGGGCAGATGACCCGGTGCCGCTGATCGTGTTCGAGAATGTCCCGCGCCTGGCCACCCGTGGCCGGCACCTGCTGGACCAGATCAACAGCCTGCTCGGCAGCTTCGGCTACGCAGTGGCTGAGACCACCCATGACTGCGGCGAGCTGGGCGGCCTGGCGCAGAGCCGGAAGCGCTTTCTGCTGGTCGCCCGCCACGTCGAGAAGGTGCCGCCGTTCCTGTACGAGCCAGAGAAGAAGAGCCTGCGCGCGGTCGGCGACATCCTCGGTCGCATGCCTCTGCCCGGCGACATCGACGCCGGCGGCCCGATGCACCGTGTGCCTTCCCTGCAGTGGAAGACCTGGGTACGTCTGGCCCTGGTGCGCGCTGGCAGCGATTGGCGCAGCCTGAACGACCTCGCCGTCGAGGATGGGCACCTGCGCAACCTGATCATCGTGCCGGAGTACCACCATGGAGTTCTGGGCGTGAACCGTTGGGAAGACTCGAGCGGCGTCGTCGCCGGAGCGAGCCGCCCCGTGAACGGCCGCTTCTCGGTTGCCGATCCTCGAGCACAACCTTCTGCGAGCTGGAACCACGGCCAGAACTACGGCGTGGTTGGGTGGGAAGGCGCCACCGGCACCATCAGCGGCCAGCAGTGGCCCAATCAGGGCAGGTTCGCTGTGGCAGACCCACGCCCCAGCGGCGTGCGCCACAACAACGTGTTTCGCGTTGTCAGCATGGACAGCCACTGCGGCGTCATCACTGGCGGCGGCTCCCCAACTGCTGGCGGCCAGGCCGTTGCCGACCCGCGTTACCACAACTGGCATCCCGGAGCGAGCAGCCGGAAACTGAATGTCGTGCCATGGTCGGGCTCGACCGGGACGGTCACCGGCTCCCAGCAGGTGGCCAGCGGAGCGCTGTCAATCGCTGACCCGCGGGTGCTCGGTCGCTCCAAGGGCGACGCCTACCTCACAGGCGGGCACTACGGCGTAGTCGGGTTCGACCAGTCCGCCGGTGCAGTATCCGCCAGCGCGCGGCACGACAATGGCCGGTGGAGCGTCGCCGACCCGCGCATGCCGGCGGCGAACGACCGGCTCACCTGCATCATCCAGTCGCTGGACGGCACCTGGCACCGGCCCTTCACCACCCTGGAGCTGGCCGCGCTGCAGAGCCTGGTGGACCCCGAGGAACAGCTGATCCTCGACGGGCTGAGCGACAGCGACTGGCGTGAGCGTATCGGCAACGCCGTACCGCCTCACGCGGCCGAGGCAATCGGCCATGTGATGGGTACCACCCTGCTGCTCGCCGGCATGGGTGAAACCTTCATGCTGAGCAGCATGCCGATATGGGTGCGCCCGGTGGCGGTTGCGCTGAGCGTGGCTCAGCCGGAGGTGCAGCCATGAGTTCCCTTCGCCAGGGCGACATTTTCGCTGCAGGCGCTCAGCGCCTGCAGATGACCGAGAGCATCGAGCTGACGATCCAGTCCCTGCAGGCCTACGGTGCCGATCATGAGCATTGGGCCATTGCCTGGTCGGGCGGCAAGGACTCCAGCGCCACCCTGACGCTACTCATCTGGCTGATCGACACTGGCCGGGTCAAGGCACCGAAGACGCTGACCGTGTTCTACGCGGACACCCGCCAGGAACTGCCACCCCTGGCCATCGCGGCCCACCAGATCATGGACGAGCTGCAGGACCGCGGCATCCACGTCGAGGTGGTGTGCGCCCCGCTCGACAAGCGCTTCATGGTCTACATCCTGGGCCGCGGCGTGCCCCCGCCGAACAACAATACGCTGCGCTGGTGCACCCGCCAGATCAAAATCGACCCGATGCAGGCCGCCCTCGAGCAGCGCCTGGCCGCGCTCGAGGGCAACGTGCTGATGATCACCGGCGTGCGCCAGGGCGAGAGCGCCATCCGCGACAAGCGCATCGAGATGTCCTGCGGCAAAGACGGCGCCGAGTGTGGCCAGGGCTGGTACCAGAAGGTCCTGCCTGAGGCGAAGGGCCTGAAGGGCAGGCTCGCCACCCTCGCCCCGCTCCTGCACTGGCGCGTCTGCCATGTCTGGGAATGGCTGAAGCACTGGGCACCGCTCGCCGAGTTCGGCGACTGGTCCACCGCGATGATCGCCGATGCCTACGGCGGCGAGGAGGCAGAGGAGATAAACGCTCGAACCGGTTGCACCGGCTGCCCGCTGGCCAGTAAGGAAAAAGCTCTGGAGACGGTCCTGGCCATGCCGCACTGGGCGTACCTGGCGCCGCTGCGGGGTCTGAAAGATCTGTGGCGGGAACTCCGCGAACCGCAGCACCGCCTGCGCAAAGCCGGCATCGAGCGGCTGAAGGACGGCAGCATAGCCGCCAATCCGCAGCGCATGGGCCCGATCCTGCTGGATTCGCGCCTGATGGCCCTGGAGCGGGTCCTGGCCATCCAGGCCGAGTGCAACACCGCGGCCGACCGCCTCGGGCGCCCTCGCATCGACCTGATCAACGCCGAGGAAGAGGCCCGCATCCGCGAGCTGATCGCTGCCGGTACCTGGCCAGACGGTTGGGATGGCGACGAACCGATCGCAACCACACCGCTCGACAAGGTGTATGCCGATGGCGCGGTGCAGCCTCTACTGTTTCTGGAGACCCAGCCATGACCACGCATGTGCTCTGTTCGCCGCGGCGTACCGGAAAGAGGCTGCAGGCGCTGTTCCTCTATGCGGCCCAGTTCGGCTGGACGATCAGCCGGACAAACGGCGGGCACCTGCGGCTGTCGAAGCCGGGGCGCCCCCTCATCCACACCAGCAGCACGCCGAGCGACTGGCGTGCTGTGCGCAACGCCCTGGCCATGTTGGCCAGGGCAGACCGTCACGTCGTCATCGAGGACCAGAAGCACCCCGAGGTTCTTCTAGTCCACCTCACGGGATGGGCAACGGTATGATCAGTCAACCGCCGCCAGGCACCGTCCTGACCTTCGAAGACCTGCAGCGGCTGACCGGCTACACGCGCCGGTCAGGCGTGGAGAAAGCCCTGCGCAAGCAAGGCATCCGCTGGTTCTGGGGCCGGCACGGCCCCTGGACCACCATCGACCTGGTCAACCAGGCCGGCGGCGTATCGCCGGCCAGCCCCGAGAAGTACGACAGCGAGATCATATGAGGCGGTCCCGTAAACGGAAGCACAATCCGAACATCCCCCCACACATAGATCAGGCCGCCCTTCCGGCGGCCGTTTTCTTTGATCACCGCGGTAATGGCGTCTGGTACACGTCGAACCGCGACGAGGCCGGGCGGCAGCGCCGCCAGAACATCGCCACCAGCACTGCCACCCTCTCCGAACTGCACCGAATCATGGAAGAGCGCGAAGGCTTCGACCGTGAAAGCCTCAACTACCTGTGCCAGCAGTATCACGACAGCATCAAGTTCAAGAAGCTGAGCCCGAAGTCGCAGAAGGACTACTGCTACTCGCGCGACGTGCTGCTCAGCATGCCCACCAAGCTGAAGAAGCCCCTGGGCGAACTGGCGGTTCGGAAGTTCTCCCCCGCCCTGGTGCAACGGATCGTCGACAGCATCGCCGACCAGGGCACCCCGTCGAAGGCGGCCCACGCCCTCCGCTACCTCCGCCTTGTGTTGCAGTGGGGCCGCAACCGCGGGTACCTGGAAAGCAACCCCGCGCTGGGCATTGAAGCCCCCATCGAGCGGAAGCTGCGACGGCTGCCGTCCCCGGCGGTGATGCAGCGCCTCATCGACCGAGCCCGCGAACTGGGCCAACTCACGCGCGGCCAGGCCGGCGCCGTCCCTCGCCACCTCAGCTACGTGATGGAAATCGCCTATCTCTGCCGACTGCGCGGCATCGAGGTCGTCACCCTGACCGACGCCAACGAGACGCCGTCCGGAGTACTGACCAATCGTCGGAAGGGAAGCCGCGACAACATCGTGCGCTGGACGCCGCGCCTACGCGCTGCCTGGGAAGCCGCCAAGAGGCGCCGTAGTGAGATTTGGCATGCGCGGGGAACAGCCATACCGATCCACCCCGAGCAGCGCTTCATCATCACCGCCGAGCACGGCGGCGCGCTGGGCAAGTCGGGCCTGGACACGGCCTGGCAACGGTTCATCACCAGGTCGATCGAGGCCGGCGTCATCCTCCCCGAACAGCGCTTCGGCCTGCACGACCTCAAGCGCCGCGGCATCACCGACACCCCCGGCACGCGCGCCGACAAGCAGGAAGCCAGCGGCCACCGCGACGAGTCCATGCTCGACATCTACGACCTCAGCGTACCGACGGTAGACCCCTCCGCAATCTGATCCCCCGCCACCCTGCGTAACAGCGCGGTCGGGCTCCCCATGGAGCCTGGCCGCCAGCGCATGCCTTACGTAACAAGGGATCGGCTAAGTGCTTGTCCAGCACCTAGAAAGCAGCTTCCTTGTAATCAGTAGGTCCCGGGTTCGACTCCTGGTGCCGGCACCATCTCCTTCCAATACGACTTAGGCTCACCCTCGGGTGGGCCTAAGTCGTATCAGGGCCAAGAAAAATCTGATCGTAAGTGTTAAGAAACTTTTTGCCTTGAGCGAAATCGAAAATCGCTTTATAGGTTTCTTCATGCACGACAAATGATGCGCCCCTATCCAGTTCCTCGGGGGCCTCTGGATTTCCTTAGCAGGATTGCGGGTTTACTCCCTAGGGACCTTGCATATAATGGCCGACTTCTCTTCAGGACCGTTTCCTGAGTACTGCGACAGGCTCGCAATCGCTCTAGGAGAACGGTTTCACAGTTTCAATCGGATGGATCCGACGGAGGCAATGCGTTGATGCCCTCTCCCTCCGCGCCCACCCATGGAGGGCTGAGTGCCGAGATGTCGAGCGAACAGGTCGCCATACTCCTGTCGACCTACAATGGCGCGACCTATCTACCTGAGCAGCTCGATTCGCTGGTCGCCCAGACGCACACCGCCTGGACTGTCTACGCCTCGGACGACGGCTCCAGCGACCAGACACTGGACGTTCTCCGCCAATTCCAGGAGCGCCTCGGCCCAGAACGCCTGGTGATTCTGAAGGGACCGCAACGGGGTTTCGCCGCGAATTTTCTGAGTCTGCTGGCCCGGGCGGAGGTACAGGCTCGCTATTTCGCCTTCTGCGATCAGGACGACCTGTGGATGCCCGACCGTCTGGAACGCGGTCTGCGCTGGATGCGGCAACACCCCCAGGACAAACCCGCGCTCTTCTGCTCCCGGACCCAACTGGTCGACGCCCACGGACACCCTCTGGGTATGTCTCCCGAGTTCAGACGCCTGCCCTGTTTCGAGAACGCTCTGGTCCAGAGCATCGCTGGGGGCAATACGATGCTGATCAATGCCCATGCGCGCGATTTGCTTCGCCAGACACGCCTCTCGGATCACATCGTTTCCCATGACTGGTGGGCGTATATCGTCGTCAGCGGCTGTGGTGGCTCGGTCGGCTACGACCCCGTACCAACCATCGGCTATCGCCAGCATGGCAATAACATCATCGGCTCCAACAACTCCTTCCGCGACCGACTGGTTCGTCTGCGCAAGCTGCTGCACGGGACATTCCGCTGCTGGACCGACTACAACCTCCAGGCACTTTCGCCGTTCCGCGCGCGTCTGACTTCCGAAAACCGCAGCCGCCTCGAACTGTTCGAGCAAGGCCGTAGGGCGCCCCTCTGGAAACGCCTGAAACTCATCCACGATTCCGGTGTTCACCGGCAGACTCTGCTCGGCAACCTGGGCCTGACGGCCGCCGCCATTCTCCAAAGGATCTGACTCAATGACCATCCTCGTAACCGGCAGCGCCGGCTTCATCGGCGCCAACTTCGTCCTCGACTGGCTGGCCGCGCACGATGAAAAAGTCATCAGCCTCGACAAGCTGACGTACGCCGGCAATCGCCAGAACCTCGCAAGCCTTGAAGGCGATGAGCGCCATCTGTTCGTCCATGGAGACATCGGCGACGGGGAACTGGTCTCACGTCTCCTCGCCGAGCACAAGCCCCGCGCCGTGCTGAACTTCGCTGCCGAATCTCACGTGGATCGCTCCATCCACGGCCCGGAAGACTTCATCCAGACCAACATTGTCGGCACCTTCCGCCTTCTGGAAGAGGTACGCGGCTACTGGAACAAACTTGAAGATGCCGATAAGGCTGTCTTCCGCTTCCTCCACGTATCCACCGACGAAGTCTACGGTTCGCTCGGCACCAACGATCCGGCATTCCGGGAAGACAACAAGTACGAGCCGAACAGCCCGTATTCCGCCTCCAAGGCCGCTTCCGACCACCTGGTCCGTGCCTACCATCACACCTACGGGCTACCGGTACTGACGACCAACTGCTCGAACAACTACGGCCCCTATCATTTCCCGGAAAAACTGATCCCACTGGTCATCCACAACGCATTGGCCGGCAAGGCCTTGCCCATCTATGGCGACGGGCAGCAGATCCGCGACTGGCTGTATGTGAAGGATCATTGCGCGGCCATCCGTCGGGTGCTGGAAGCCGGCGAAACCGGCGAGACCTATAACGTCGGTGGTTGGAACGAGAAAGCCAATATCGACGTGGTCCATACTCTTTGCGACATCCTCGACGAAGAACAGCCACGTCCTGATGGACGGAGCTATCGCGAGCAGATCACCTTCGTCAAAGATCGACCCGGTCACGACCGTCGCTACGCCATCGACGCCAGCCGCCTGGAGCGCGAGCTGGGTTGGAAGCCGGCCGAGACTTTCGAAACCGGCATTCGCAAAACAGTGCGTTGGTACCTGGAAAATCAAGCCTGGGTCAGTAACGTCACCAGTGGCGCATATCGCGAGTGGGTGGGTAAGCAGTACGCATGAAAAAGATTCTTCTACTGGGCGCCAATGGCCAGGTCGGCTGGGAACTGCAGCGTTCCCTGGCGCCATTGGCAGAATTGGTGATCTGCGAGCGTGGACGCGCCGACCTCAGCGACCTGGAGAGCCTGGCCCGCCTGGTCGCCGAAGAGCGCCCGGACGTCATCGTCAACGCCGGCGCCTATACCGCGGTGGATAAAGCCGAAACCGACATCGACGGTGCTCGTCGGGTAAACGCCGAAGCGGTCGCCACCCTGGCCACCGCGGCACGCCAGCTCGACGCCTGGCTAGTGCATTACTCCACCGACTACGTCTTCGATGGCAGTGGCGATACTCCGTTCGAGGAAGATGCCAACACCGGCCCCCTCGGTGCCTATGGGCAGACCAAGCTGGAAGGCGAACAGGCCATTCGCGAGAGTGGTTGCCGCCACCTGATCTTCCGAACCAGCTGGGTCTATGCAAGCCGTGGCGCCAATTTTGCCAAAACCATGCTGCGCCTGGCCCGGGAGCGGGACGAACTCAGAGTGATCGCCGACCAGTTCGGCGCGCCCACCAGCGCAGAGCTGATCGCCGACGTCACGGCACTGGTCCTGTATCGCCTGGCCCGAGATAGCGAGCTGAGCAAACGCGCGTCCGGTACCTACCACCTGGTTGCCGGCGGTGAAACCAACTGGCACGGCTATGCTCAATTCGTCATCTCCGAGGCTATCCGCCTGGGCACCGTACTGCGCACCACACCGGAAAAGGTAGCGCCCATAGCCACCAGCGAGTACCCGTTACCGGCAAAACGGCCGGCCAATTCGCGCCTGGCAAACAGCAAACTGCAACGGACCTTCGGAGTGACGCTTCCCGCCTGGGAGCATCACGTTCAACGCATGATCAGAGAACTGGTAGATCTAGGAGCAGTATGAAACGCAAAGGAATCATTCTGGCTGGCGGCTCCGGTACCCGCCTGCACCCGGCGACACTGGCCATCTCCAAGCAACTTCTGCCCGTCTACGACAAACCGATGATCTACTACCCGCTGAGCACCCTGATGCTGGCCGGTATCCGAGACATCCTCGTCATTTCCACGCCGCAAGATACGCCCCGCTTCGAACAGTTGCTGGGCGATGGAAGCCGCTGGGGCATCAACCTGCAGTACGCCGTGCAGTCCTCTCCGGATGGCCTCGCCCAGGCCTTCCTGATCGGTGAAGACTTCATTGGCAATGACCTATGCGCACTGGTCCTTGGCGACAACATCTACCACGGCCATGACTTCCAGGAATTGCTGGTCAGCGCGATGCAGCGCACCTCTGGCGCCAGCGTTTTCGCTTATCACGTTCATGACCCGGAGCGTTACGGGGTGGTCGAGTTCGATGCCAACGGCACAGCTATCAGCCTGGAAGAAAAGCCAGACAGACCGAAGTCGAACTATGCCGTGACGGGACTCTATTTCTACGATAACCAGGTTGTCGAGATCGCCAAGAGCATCCGGCCATCGGCCCGTGGCGAGTTGGAAATTACCGATGTGAACAAGGCCTATCTCGAAGCCGGAGCACTCTCCGTGGAGATTATGGGCCGGGGGTACGCCTGGCTGGATACCGGCACCCATGATTCGTTACTGGAAGCCAGTAGCTTCATCGCCACCCTCGAGAATCGCCAGGGCCTCAAGGTTGCCTGTCCCGAGGAAATCGCCTTCCGTCAGAAATGGATCAGCCCTGGGCAACTCGAGGCCCTCGCAGCACCTCTATCCAAGAATGGCTATGGCCAATACCTGAAACGCCTGCTGGTCGAGACCGTCTACTGATGAAAGCCACCCGCCTTGCAATTCCTGATGTCGTCCTGTTCGAACCCAAGGTCTTCGGCGATGACCGTGGTTTTTTCTTCGAGAGCTTCAATCATCGGCAGTTCGAGGAAAGCATCGACCGATCCGTCTCATTCGTGCAGGACAACCATTCGAAATCGGTAAAAGGAGTTCTACGCGGGCTCCACTATCAGATCCAGAACCCGCAAGGGAAACTGGTTCGCGTCGTACAAGGTGAAGTCTTCGATGTAGCCGTAGACATTCGCCGGAGCTCACCGACGTTCGGTAAGTGGGTAGGTGAATACCTGAGCGCGGAGAACAAGAGGCAACTCTGGGTGCCAGAAGGCTTCGCCCACGGATTTCTCGTGCTGAGCGACAGCGCAGAATTCCTCTACAAGACCACCGACTACTACGCGCCTGCCCACGAGCGCTGCATTGCATGGAACGATAAGACCCTGGGCATTGCATGGCCGTCCCGCGAAACACCGACCCTGTCTGGAAAAGATGCCCTCGGTCTTCCCTTGGAGCAGGCCGAGGTCTTTCGCTGATGCAAGAGTTCTCGGTGTCCCCAAAAGCGATGGCCAGTAGCCTCTGGCGAAATCGCAGCCTAATACGAACCCTCGTACAGCGCGAAGTGGTCGGCCGTTATCGTGGTTCGCTTCTGGGGATTCTGTGGTCCTTCTTCAACCCACTCTTCATGCTCTCGGTTTATACGTTCGTTTTCAGCTACGTATTCAAGGCTCGCTGGAATGTGAGTAGCGACTCGAAGAGCGAGTTCGCCTTGGTACTATTCTGCGGCCTGCTGGTTTTCAACATCTTCGCCGAATGCGTGAACAGGGCACCAACCCTTGTTCTAGCCAATGTCAACTATGTCAAGAAAGTTGTTTTCCCATTGGAGATTCTGCCGTGGGTCTCCATTGGGGCATCACTCTTCCATGCCCTCATCAGCCTTATCGTTTGGGTAGCGGTGTATACCGTGCTATTCGGAATGCCCCATCTCACCATTATCCTTTTACCGCTGGTCATCGCTCCGCTGGTATTGATGGTGATAGGCATATCCTGGGTGCTGGCCTCGCTCGGAGTTTACCTCCGGGATGTCGCCCAATTCGTCGGCATCATCACCACGACCCTCATGTTTGTCTCGCCAATATTCTATCCAGCAACCGCCCTCCCAGAAGAATACCGGCAGTTTCTCTACATGAATCCGCTTACATTGATAATTGAGCAGACTCGCGAAGTACTCTTTTGGGCAAAAATCCCGGACTTCACCAGCCTGGCTATTTACACTCTGATTTCTGCGATATTTGCCTGGCTCGGATTTGCCTGGTTCCAGAAAACAAGAAAGGGTTTTGCCGATGTTCTCTGAGCCCGCCATTCGAGTAGAGAATCTCAGTAAGTGCTACCACATTTACGAAAAGCCTCGTGATCGATTGTTGCAGATGGTAATGCGCGGCCGAAAGCAATATTTCCGCGAATTCTGGGCCGTACGAGGCGTATCGCTCGAAGTAAAGAAAGGCGAAACTGTTGGCATAGTTGGCCGCAATGGAAGCGGAAAGTCCACATTACTACAAATGATCTGCGGCACACTCAACCAAACGGGTGGAGTGATCAAAACCAACGGGCGAATTGCTGCGCTGCTCGAACTCGGATCCGGCTTCAACCCGGAATTCACCGGGCGCGAAAACATCTTTCTCAACGCGACTATCCTTGGCCTCACGGAAGCAGAAACAACTGCTCGCCTAGACGAGATCATTGATTTCTCAGAGATCGGTGAATTTATCGACCAGCCGATCAAGACGTACTCCAGTGGCATGGTCGTACGCTTGGCGTTCGCGGTGGCGGTAAGCGTACAACCCGAGATACTGATTGTTGATGAGGCTCTCTCGGTTGGCGATGAGCTATTTCAGCGCAAATGCTTCGCAAAGATAGAGCAGATTAAGGAAAGAGGCGCGACAATACTATTCGTCTCCCACTCCGGCTCTACCATCATAGAACTCTGCGATCGTGCAGTACTCATAGACAGCGGCGAGCTGCTTTATGATGGCCCGCCGAAATTGGTCATTGGACAATACCAACGGCTACTCTACGCACCGCAGGAGCGGCTAACAGAGCTTCGCGATCAGCTGAAGCTGAAGGCTCGTGATAGCCAGGCACCTTCTACTCCCTTATCCGGTCAGCCTCCTCCAGTGCAACTCGAAGTGGAGTCCTGCGGGGAGACTTTCGACCCAAACCTGAAGCCCAGCAGCACACTGGAATACGAGTCCAACGGAGCGAAAATTCACTCTCCGAAAATCCTATGCCGTCAGGGAGCTCCAGTTAACAACCTGAAACGAGGCAGATCCTACCGATACTGCTACCGGGTAAATTTCGAAGAAAGCGCAACAAACGTTCGATTCGGTATGCTTATAAAGACAACTTCAGGTGTGGAGCTAGGAGGCGGTACCTCCTCCCCTCAAAGCTCGAGCATTCCGTATGTCCCGGCAAACTCTACAATAGACGTGGAGTTTGAGTTCACATGCTCCCTTAATCCTGGGGTCTATTTTTTGAACGCTGGAGTCGTTGGAGGTACAAATGGCGGAGAGTTTTACCTTCATCGACTGCTGGATGTCGCCATGTTCCGTGTCATGCCAGAGACAGAGTTACTCTCTACCGGAGTAGTTGACTTTTCTTGCCAATCAAGAATTGAGAAATATTGATATAGAGAAGCATACTGTGGAAAAAGAAAATCACAAGAAGAAGCTGATTGTCGTACTAGGCATGCACCGCAGCGGTACTAGCGCACTCACGCGGGGGCTTCAAGCCCTGGATGTTGAACTCGGAGAGTCCTTGTTTGGCGCAATACCCGAGAACAACGCCAAAGGCTTCTGGGAAGATATCGAGATAAACACGCTGAACAATGATATTCTAATTTTTCTAGGCCATAACTGGCACAGTACGAGCTCTATATCAGAGCCGGACTTTTATAATGAGAGCTTAGCACCATTTAAAGCGCGCGCTATTGAACTGCTATGCACAAAAATGGAAAGCGCTAATACTTTCGGTATAAAGGACCCACGTATAGCTCGTCTACTACCGTTCTGGAAGCCAATCTTTGAGAAACTAGACATTGATGTCAGCTACGTAATTGCATTGCGGAACCCCCTAAGCGTCGCAAGCTCGCTTCATAAGCGGGACGGCTTTGAGCTAGAGAAAAGTAGTTATCTCTGGTTGGGCCATATGGTACCCAGCCTTCTGGACTCAGAAGGAAGACCAAGGATTGTGGTTGATTACGACCGGCTGATGGCGCACCCCAAAGATCAACTCCGCCGGATTGCCAGCGCATTGAACCTGCCTTTCAGCGAAGAATCCTCGGCCACGAAAGAGTACTGCTGTGACTTTCTGGCTGATGAATTGCGCCATGCGACGTTTCACTACAACGATTTGAAAACCGTATCTGGCATACCGAGAGACCTAGTCAGCGCTTATAATTTTCTGGAAAAATTTTCGGCTGATGAACTACCAGTCAACACCCCGGAAGTACGTGACGAATTCTTGAAAATCAATCAGCGCATGATAGAGCTACAACCAGCTTTTACGTGCCTGGACAAGTATAGCAATACAATATCAGCCCTAAATCAGATCACAAGTGAACGCGACACTCAAATAACTTCCCTAACGCAACAACTGGAAGAGAAGCAGCACCAATTTATAACTGTTAATCAGCAACTTCAGGAAGAGCGCCAGCAGGTCATTTCCTTGAGCCAGAAACTTGAAGAAATGCAATATAAAATATCCTCTCTAGATCGACATCTCCAAGAAAAACAATTTCAGCTCGACACCCAAAGTCGGAAACTCCAAGAAAAGCAGGATCAAGTCGATGCCATGCTTTCCTCTTCCAGCTGGAAATTCACTGCGCCGTTCCGCGAAGCGGCGAAAATAATACGCCAGGCGAAGTAATAACCCGTACTTGGCTTGAAACTACAGATCCATTTCTCTTTATCAAAAGAGAAAGTTAAAGCGATGGCAGGACGCCCCCGGAGACGATACATGTTGAGAGCGGCACACTTAATATTATTGAAGATTGCAATCGCAGGATGCTTAACCCCAGCGGTCGCGTCTTCGGATGGCGGATTATTACGGAATTTCGCCCGAGCCCCGCAATCATTCAGGGACGCACTTGCAAACTACCCGGCAATAATTCGCCGACTCGACTATTGCAACAAGATCACGCGAGCGCTAGTCAAGTCATCGTTGAGCATAGCACTTATTCTGCACAAGACGCGTTCGTTCAAGCTTGCCACCCAACATGTATTCAAAGTACTGGGAGGCGCCCCTGCTTTCTCGGAAGGAGCTCCAACACCCGCTCCCGTAGTGCAGAACCTTGAGTCTGACAACAACTCATATCGCAGCTACGTTGATTTTATTACAGAAAGATCGGCACAGGAGCACTCGGCGGATTTTGTTCAACTTATCGAAAACGGCCGAGCTGCAACCTATCCTACCGACATAAAGCTTATTGCCTTCTACCTACCGCAGTTCCATGCCTTCCCACTGAACGACGAATGGTACGGAAGGGGCTTTACCGAATGGACCAATGTCACCAAGGCCATTCCACAATACACTGATCACTATCAGCCCCAGCTCCCCATTGACATGGGCTATTACAACTTGAACGATGTGTCGGTCATGCACCGGCAAGTAGAGTTGGCAAAGCTTTATGGAATCCATGCCTTCTGTTTCCACTACTACTGGTTCTCTGGCGCTCGCCTGATGGAAAAGCCGATTTTCAGCTGGCTGGAGAATCAGGATATAGACTTCCCGTTCTGCCTGAATTGGGCAAACGAAAACTGGTCGAAACTTTGGGATGGAGGCAACCGTGAGGTTCGCTACAAGCAGGAGCTCCTTCCTGGAGATGATGAAAAATTCTTCTCGGACATTTTGCCTTTCTTCAAGGACCGTCGTTACATTAAGATCCAGGGCAAGCCGTTACTACTAATTTATAGACCCCATTTGTTCTCCAAAGAGCGCTGCCAGCAGTTTGTAAAAACACTTCGGGAAAAATCCGTAGAGAATGGATTCCCTGGACTCTATATTGTCTCCGTGAACTCCCATAGTTTCCAGGAAGACCCAACCTTGTGGGGACTGGATGCTATGGCGGAATTCCCACCTCATTGCATGCTGAACCACGGCCTAAAAGAGAAGCCTCTGAATGGTTTCGTGAACCCGCACTTCAATGGCCATGTATTTGACGGCGCGGACTATGTAACGCAAAAGCGTTATCTCTATGAAACTGATTACAAGCTATTCAAAGGAGTTTCCCCTTCGTGGGATAATACCCCTCGAAAGGCCTACAGCAACGCCTCCGTCATTGACAATATAACGCCAGAAATTTATCAAGAGTGGCTATCCGGATGTATAACCCATACCCGGGAAAAGCATTCTGAGGATGAGCGCTTCATTTTCATAAATGCTTGGAACGAATGGGCAGAAGGCGCGCATCTTGAACCTGACAGCCGATACGGCTACGCTTATCTGCAAGCAACTAAAAATGCATTGACCAGGGAGGATGCATGATGTCAAAGGCAATATTCATATCAGTATTCATTGACAAGAAACTGCAAACCTCCTGCATAGAAAATAATTCTTTCATACAGAACAACTCTTCTATAAAAATTCATAGCATTGACAATTCAAACGATAACCAGCCAATTTCAAAACGCTATAATCAGTTCCTGAGCAGCTACAATTACGAAACTCCCGCGTGGTTCGTTTTTTGCCATAGCGATTGGGAATTGTGCGAAGATATTCACCCCCTACTGGAAAAACTCGACACAGAGAGCATCTACGGCCCCATAGGGGCGATCCTCTGCAGAAATACCGACGGGTCCTTGATTCGTGAGTATCGTGGGCAATGCTTTGAGCGCAAGAGAGACGGCTCAAACAAGCGCCAGCAACTCTGTCAATTATTCCAAACAGGCACTCTGGTCGACACGCTTGACTGTCAGTGCATGATAGTACACTCCTCTCTAGTAGAACGATATGCACTGCGTTTTGATGAGAGCCTGAGCTTCAATCTCTATGTAGAGGACTTCTGCCTCAGCGCCAAAGAAAAGCATGGCGTCAAAAGCAGGATACTCAACATCCATTGCTGCCACTGGAACCAGGCCGACAGCATGGAAGGACGCGACGACTACTTTGTCGACCTGGAATACTGCAATAGCAAATATTCAGAAAACATTTATGCTGGCGTAGTTACCTTAATCGGAAAAGGCGGCAAATCCTCTGCAGAGCTTGAGTGTGAGAGTGTCACTCCGCAGCTAATTGCTGCAAATGACTCACAGGATGCAAGGTCGACCATCTATCAGGTCCCCGAAGTCGCACCTGATGCACCCAACGATTCCAGAAGCACCCTCTATAGGTACGTGTCGCGTAACTCAACGGTTCTCGACGTTGGCTGTGCGTGTGGTGATTTAGGCATTGCGCTTCATCATCACAAAAACTGCACAGTTCATGGACTCGAATACAACCCCGAGTCCGTGCTTATCGCGCAAAGCACCAATGCTTATGAGCGGGTAAGCCAGATCGATCTCAATATGCTGGCTGACAATCATCATCCGGAATATGCGCAAAAATTCGACTGGATCATCTTTGGTGACGTACTCGAGCACGTCTATGATCCGCAAGAAGTCTTGCGAAAGATGCTTGCGTATCTCGCACCAGGTGGGCGCTTCCTCATTTCGCTCCCGAACCTTGCGCATGCCAGCATCAAAGCTGAATTGCTATTGGATGAGTTCACCTATACCGATGTGGGACTTCTGGATACAACGCACATCAGATTCTTCACACACAAAACCATTCCAGCATTCCTTGCCAAGAATCTTCTCAAAATCGAAGATTTCGAGTGCACGGCCGCCAACATGTGGGGATTCCAACCTGGAGACCCCTATCCGTATCTATCGATACCGGCCAAGCAAACAATTTTCCATGACCCGCACTCGTTCGTTTGCCAGTACATCATGAAAGTGCAACATGCACCGAATGACTCCTTTGCAAACTGTTTGAAAGCCAACAGTGTTCTACACACTCTTGATGAAAGCAGAAACCCACTCCTCAAAACCTATCGAGAACAAGCCATCTCGATTTACGCGCCAACCTTCGGTGGCGGCAGACGACTGCTCCACTCCTTGCCTCAGCGCGTAAGCAGTGCAATCGGCAGATCCAGACACGCACGCAAGATTCGAAATATACTGGTGAAGTCCCTGATAGCGGTCTTGCTCCTTCCTGCCTCTGTCATATACGCCGGCGGTATAAAAAATTGGCTGCGCGAAGCCCGTAAAGGGCGGGCATTTTTTTCCTCGGTGCTGAAGAATCAAAGCAGCATCGCCTCCCGCACGAACTCGCAGAACGATACGTTCCATAAAATTGCTCGAAAGATGCTGAACAGGGCAGTATTGCTCAGAGATACTGACTCGTTGCGTGCTGCTTTTCGTGGCGTGCGCACCGCGCTCTTTGGCTCGTCCAAGGCCAAAGACGGCATCGCCTCTACGCATACCGAAGCCACCTCGGAGGATGCTTTACGATACTCCTCGTACATAAAGCGTTTTGAGCCTAGCTCTGAGCGTGAGCTGTCGGATATTAACGACGAAATTCAAGCATGGGTAAATAAACCACTGCTATCGCTGCATGTACACGCTGATAGCGGAAAGCTTTCTCAGCTGCAAGAAACGATAACTTCGGTCTTGAAGCAGTGCTACGCAAAGTGGGAGCTTTTGGTTACTACCAGTCCTGCTTTGGACGCCGGATCCCGAAAGTATCTGACGGACGAGCTGGGAAGCGACTCTAGAGCAAATATTGTCCAGATGGACTCTGCTCACGCACTCCCGGAGAATTTCGCTCTCCAAGAATGCTCTGGCGAGTTCTTCATACCTTTAAGTAGCGGAGACCAACTCCCTCAATTCTCACTATACTTCGTCGCCAAGGAAGCTCTGGCTCACCCAAACTCCCGCGTCATCTACTCCGACACGGATGTGCTCATTGACGGCGTTCGTCAAAAGCCTTTTTTCAAATCCGGATGGAATGAAGAGCTTTTTCTCGGGCAGGACTATATTAGCCGTCTGGTCGCCTACAGAACCCAGCAGCTTAAACAGATTCAAGGGTTTCGCGATGAAATGAAACCCTGTCATATCTACGACGCTACGCTTCAACTGGCATTACTCAGCGATGACACGCAGATCCGGCATATCCCCAGAGTGCTTTATCACTTTGGCCACGATGATTTTTGCTTGTTTACCGGAGAACAGGTCGAAAAGAGCCGGCAGGCCGTCGCGGCCTATCTGAAGAAGAAAGGCATTGATGCAATCGTACATTCGCAAGGAAATGGTACGAATCGTATTGAGTATGTAATTTCAGAGCCGTTACCAGCAGTTTCGTGCATTGTCGCCATGCGTGATAAGGCTGCAATGACCGAGGACTGTATAAGCAGCATTCTGCAGAAGACCGATTACAGCAACCTCGAGATCATCCTTGTCGACAATGGCAGCACCGAAGCAGAGAGTTTTGCTCTTTTCGAGTCGTTGCAGGCAGACAATCGCGTCAAAGTCATTCACTGGGATAGGCCATTCAACTATTCCGAAATCCAGAATATGGCAGTCAAGGAGGCGCGCGGGGAAATAGTTGCCTTGCTGAACAACGACATCGTAGTCGAGGACTCGCAATGGCTTAAGGAGATGGTTAGCCATGCCCGAAAAGCCCATATCGGCGCCGTAGGAACCCGACTTTTGTTTGCTAACGACACCCTGCAGCACGGCGGGATTCTTCTAGGCCCAAATGGCTCGGTTGGTCACGTATTCCGTGACCTTCCCGAGAGTGTTTCGAAACAGAAGAACATCGCTCAGGTCACTCGCTGGATATCTGCGGTAACCGGTGCCTGCCTCGTGGTAGACAAGAGAAAGTACCTGGAGATTGGCGGGCTCGATGAATGCAATCTTGGAATCGCATTTAACGATGTAGACTTCTGTATCAGGCTGGCGCTAGCGGGATACCAAAACCTATATACGCCACATACCAAGGTCTATCATTTGGAGTCTGCATCTCGCGGTCTAGATGTAGATCCAGCGAAAAAACAACGCGCCGACAAAGAGCAGAACTATATAATTCAAAACTACGCTGATCTGCTGAACTCGGATCCGCACTACAGCCCTAACCTTTCTTTCTACGGAACGAATTACGACATCATTGCGCCTACAGAGCAGGCCAGGGTGACGCCGCTACCTCCAGCAGCGCTTTCCAGGCAGGCCGCGGTAACGGAGTTGTCGTAGGGTCGTCTTGAAGGAGTTCGGCAATCAAAGGACTGAACCCTTCTGAGGGAGCACTCCAGCCGTAACCTGTGGGGCGGTCTCTGCCCCACAGGGAGTCTTCAGCAATCCATTCTTCGCCCCTGTTGAAACCTACCCATTACGGCCCACTACGTCATTTAGCCGTCGGGAGAAGGTTCGCAGACCATCATCCCTGACCGGGGCGGCCTCTCACGGCGACACCGGTGATTCAATAGCCCTGAATAGAATCACGGATATCTTGTTCAATGATCTGCAAGCAATAGCTCACCAAGCCTTTCGGCATGCTGGCGAAGCTCCGGCACCGCAGTACTTTCCCAATAAGAGGCGCGTAGCATCGGGCTGAGCAAAAACAATCCGGGGTTGGCATTTCCGTGGCGATCGATTACACGGAATCCACCATCGACCTTCAACCCGAGCTTGTGCTCATCCTGTTCGATTTCTCCACGGGCTAGAAGCCGCGCCAGTAACGGCTCGTTTGCCGAACGCAGATCGGTGCAAGGCCCCGTGCAATTGACCAGATAGTCCACCACACATTCCTTCGATTGACCTTCGCCTCTGGGATTTAGCTCCAAGCGGATTCCATTGCCATCACCTCGGGCCGCCACAACTCGGGCCGCCTGTATTTGCAGTCGGCCAGCGCTCCGTAAGTCTTCGACACGTTTGGCGACGGGAGGAGCTGCCCTGTGACGATGAGTGTCCCAGTACGGTTGTAGATGGCGTAGGAATCGACTTCGATCCTTATTGTCCAGGCCTTGCCAAAGCATCGGCGTAATGGGCCGAATGGCAGCGACCGCATCTCGCCAGTCATATCCGGCCTTTTCCACCTGTTGGATGAAGTTGCGCAATGTCGCGATGAGCGTGCACAGCCCCATAGGCTGCCTGAAGCACTCCGGCAATGCCGGAAGATCAGGATGCCGCGTATTGTTGCGGTGAGCTTGAGGCAGCAAAGCGCGACGCGAAATGGCCAGTACAGGGCCGCTATGGCCGTTGTCCTCAAGCGCCAGCGCAATGTCGTACATAGTCAGGCCAGTCCCTAGCAACAGAACACGGGCGTGCGCGGGAATCTCATCGAGAGCCCCGTGCTTCCAGGGGTCACGGATATAACGCGGGTCCGCTTGCAACTCTCGAAGGGAGGCCGGTGTTGCGGGCGAGAAGTTGCCGGTGGCAATAATCGTTCGGGTCGCTTCGAGGCTCTCGCCATTATCCAGAGCGAGACTCATCCGCCCATCGACCATCTGCAAATCTGTTACATGCCGACTCAAGCTTTCGAACGTGACTTTAGGGTGGGAATTCTCCAGCGCTTCCTGAAACCGGGCCTGGAGATAATCCCCATATAGGTGACGTGAGAGGAAATCACCGGCTCGCGCCTCGGCAGCACGATCGCGAGCGAAATCCAGGAAGTCGCTCGGTCGATCCGAAAACAGACTCATGCGCTCAGCGGGGACATTCAGGATGTGGCTCGGCGATGAGGTTCCATAGGCCAAACCCTTGGCGAAACGGCCAGACTTGTTAATCAACGCTATCTGCAGCGGCTTGGACGCCTTCTGTAGCAATTGGATGGCCAATGCCGTACCACAGAACCCACTTCCGATGATTGCGATTCGCTCCACGTCCCCTCCTAGGCAATTTGCGACGATTGGCCATATCCCATGCGACCTCGTCAGCAACACTTCGATTCAGAGGGAATTGTAGACATCGCAAACGGTCTACAAATTCGCTCGTCGGGTTTGCCCAAGCCACCCAACGGGAATACCTTCTATCCCTAGCCGGTGCCGCCGCGGCTACGGGGTGACGTTTCTTTGAGGTGATTGGGGCCATATGCAGAAGCTTTATCGCAAGGGAAACAGCGAAGGAAACATTGTCTGGCACGCCAGTCAGGTGACGACCACCGACCGCCAGGGATTGCTGGGGCAGAAGCCAATGACCGTCTGGCTGACCGGACTTAGCGGCTCCGGCAAATCGACGCTGGCGTTCGCCTTGGAAAAGGCCCTGATGGAGCGCGGCAAACTTGCCTATACCCTAGATGGCGACAACGTCCGTCACGGACTGTGCCGAGATCTCGGCTTTTCCGCGACTGACCGTTCGGAGAACATTCGCCGAATTTCGGAGGTAGCCCGTCTGATGAACGATGCGGGTCTCATCGTTATCTCTTCGTTCATTTCCCCCTATCGGGAGGATCGGGAAATGGCCCGCGCTATTACGGGTGAGGGGCGATTCATCGAGGTTCACGTCAGCACTCCACTGGCTGAATGCGAACTGCGCGACCCCAAGGGCCTATACCGCAAGGCCAGAGCTGGTGAGTTGGCGAACTTCACCGGTATCAGTGCTCCCTACGAGGAGCCTCTCTCGGCACGACTCAGCCTCGACACCAGTCGGCTGAGTGTGGCGGAGTGTGTGCACGAACTGCTCGCCGTGCTGGAGATAGAACCAGCATAGAATTGCAGGGAGTAGTCCCAGCAACTGATATTTCGGGCAAGGAAATGGCAAATTTTTCCAAGGGGCGGTTGATTCCGCTCCTCTTGTTTCCCGCACTCCTCCTCTGGCCCCTCCACCACTTCGCCGAACGCTACTACAGCGAACAACTCGCCGAGCAGAACCAGCAGACCCTCGACCTCTACGTCGCCAACCTGCTCGGCACCCTGCGCCGCTACGAGGATCTGCCGCCGGTTCTCAGCGAACTACCGACACTTCGCGCCACGCTGCAGCACACCGACGACACCCAGGCCCGTGACGCCGCCAACGCGAGACTGGCCGACATCTGCCAACGCACCGGTGCCGACGTTATCTACCTGATGCGCCCGGACGGCCTGACCCAGGCGGCGTCCAACTGGGACAAGCCGGACAGCTTCGTCGGCCGCAACTTCTCGTTCCGCCCCTACTACAAGGAGGCGATCCAGGGTAAGCCGGCGCGCTTTTTCGGCATGGGCACCACTTCCAACCGACGTGGCTACTACTTCGCCAACGAAGTGCGTGATGGCGACCGACTCCTGGGCGTCCTGGTGGTCAAGCTCGACCTGGAACACATGGAGCAGCTCTGGGGCAACACCCCCGAGCAGTTGCTGGTCACCGACAGCAACGGCGTGGCCATCCTCTCCTCCAACGGCGCCTGGCGCTTCCACGCCAGCCGCTCGCTTTCGCCCGCCAAGCAACGCGAGATCGCCGAGAACATTCCTTATCCGGTGCTCGACCCCAAGCCCTTGCGGATCGACGAGAAGCGCTGGATCAGCCTTAGCCGCGAACTCCCGGAGACCGGCTGGACGGTGAGCATCTATACGCCGCGCTCGCAGATCGATCGGCCGGTGCGCAGCGTCCTGATGATCGGCGGCGCAACGCTGATGACCCTGCTGTTGCTGCTCGCCCTGCTGAGCATCAGCCGCCGCCACTACCTCGAACGCATCGCCCTGGAAGCCCAGGCCAAGCGCCAACTGGAAATGCGCGTGCTCGAACGCACACAAGAGCTGGAGGGCGCGAACGCCCGGCTGCAGCAAGAGGTGCACGACCGCGAGCAGGCCCAGCGCGAACTGATGCACGCCCAGGAAGAAGTGGTGCAGGCCGGCAAGCTGACCGCCCTGGGCACCATGTCCGCCAGCATCAGCCACGAACTGAACCAACCGCTGGGGGCGATCCGCAGCTACGCCGACAACGCCCGCGTGCTGCTGGACCACCAGCGCATCGATGACGCCCGAGGCAACCTGGAACAGATCAGCTCGCTCACCGAACGCATGGCCTCGATCATCGCCCACCTCAAGGCCTACGCCCGCGGTGCCCGCCGCGCACCGGAAAACGTGGCCCTGCAACCGGCGATCATCGATGCCCTGGCGCTGGTCGCCAGCCGTCGCCAGGCGATGGGCGTGGAACTGCAGCGCGACCTGCCCGACGCCCCGATCTGGGTCCAGGCCGGCGAGACGCGGCTGCGGCAGATCCTCGCCAACCTGCTGTCCAACGCCCTCGACGCCCTCAGCGAAAAAGCGCCGCCACGGCGCATCTGGCTGACCGCCGAGCAGAAGCCGGAGGGCGTCATCCTTTACCTGCGCGACAACGGCCCGGGCTTCTCCACCGAGGCCCTGGCCCACGCCCGCGAACCCTTCTTCACCACCAAGACCAGCGCCAAGGGCCTGGGCCTTGGCCTGGCCATCTGCGATACCCTGCTGCGCGCCCTGGGCGGCCACCTGGAACTGGGCAATCACCCCGAGGGCGGCGCTCTCGTACAATTGCACCTGTTGCCGGGCATCCCCGGCGTGATGCCGACGCCCCAGGAGGAAACCCGCGCATGACCAGCAGCGCAGCATTCGCAGCCGATACCCAGGTACTGCTGATCGACGACGACCCCTACCTGCGCCAGGCCCTGGGCCAGACCCTCGACCTCGCCGGCCTGCGCGCCACCAGCCTCGGCGACGCTCGCCAGCTGGACGCGACGCTCGCCCGCGACTGGCCCGGCGTGGTGGTCAGCGATATCCGCATGCCCGGCGTCGACGGCCTGCAACTGCTGGAACAACTGCACGCCCAGGACCCGGAGCTGCCAGTGATCCTCATCACCGGCCACGGCGACGTGCCCCTGGCGGTCAAGGCCATGCGCTCCGGCGCCTACGACTTCCTCGAGAAGCCCTTCCCCAGCGATGCCCTGATCGACAGCGTGCGCCGCGCCCTGGAAGTCCGCCGCCTGGTGCTGGAAAACCGCAGCTTGCGCATGGCCCTCGCCGAGCGCAAGGAAGTGAAGGGCCGCCTGCTCGGCCAGTCCGCCGGCATGCAGCGCCTGCAGGAGCAGGTGGCCGCGTTGGCCGGCCTACAAGCAGACGTGCTGATCCTCGGCGAAACCGGCTCCGGCAAGGAGGTCGTAGCTCGCGCGCTGCACGATCTCTCCGGCCGCCGCAACGGCCCCTTCGTCGCCATCAACGCCGGCGCCCTGGCAGAATCGGTGGTGGAGAGCGAGCTATTCGGCCACGAGCAAGGCGCCTTCACCGGCGCGCAGAAGCGCCGCATCGGTAAGTTCGAATTCGCCAATGGCGGCACCCTGTTCCTCGATGAAATCGAAAGCATGAGCCTAGACGTCCAGGTGAAGCTGCTGCGCATGCTGCAGGAGCGCGTGGTCGAGCGCCTCGGCTCGAACCAACTGATCCCGCTGGACATCCGCATCATCGCGGCAACCAAGGAAGACCTGCGCCTGGCCGCCGACGACGGCCGCTTCCGCGCCGACCTCTATTACCGGCTGAACGTCGCCAGCCTGCGCATCCCGCCCCTGCGCGAACGTGGCGAAGACGTCCTGTTGCTGTTCCAGTTCTTCAGCGAACGCGCCGCGCAACGCCATGGTGTCCCGCCCCGCGCCATCGCGCCGGCGCAACGCGCGCAACTGCTGGGGCACAGCTGGCCGGGCAACGTGCGCGAGCTGCAGAACGTCGCCGAACGCTTCGCCCTGGGGCTGGACCTGGGCCTGGACGACCATCCCGCCAACGCTGCTCCCCTCTCCACCACCGGCTCCCTGAGCGAACAGGTGGAAGCCTTCGAGCGAGCCCTGATCACCGGCGAAATGGCCAACCAGCACGGTTCGCTGCGCAGCCTCGCCGAGGCGCTGGGCGTTCCACGCAAGACGCTGCATGACAAGCTGCGCAAGCATGGGTTGCTGTTTGCCGGCAACGGCGGAAATCCCGCCGACGAAGGCGACGCATAGGCGGATTCTTGCCTATGCGCCCGGCGCTCCCGCACCGCGGAGCCGCGAGTTACACGGCTTTCCGTCGCGGCTGCGGGCTGGCACGGAGCTTGCCCTCTGCACGACAGGTGCTCGATGCACCCTTTCGCCACGGCCTCGTCCGTGGCGCCCGGCGGGCCACAAGCCCGGCGGTGTCCCTCCGGCCATTCGGCCCAGGCGCCCTTCCCCGCGGATGGCGCCGCCCGCACAGCGACCCTGGGCGGGCAATCCCATAAAGAAGCAAAGCCCGGTCACACCGGGCTTTTTTCTTTCTTCCGCGCCGCCCCGGCAACATCTCCTGACAGAAAAGCAAATTCCCCAGGCTGAAATCTGTCGCTTCCGACTGCGCACTCGTACGCCTGACTGACACTCCACTGTCATCTCCGCGCGGTAGGAAACTCACAAGAATCCCCTCTAGATCAGGCGATATCGGCAAACCTCTCCTATCGTAATTCAGCAAGCGGACCGACACCGCTACGCAGTTGGAAACATTTGTTAGCAGGCTATTGATTTGCGTCAGGGTCCGTCCCTGACAGTCGGCGCCTAATGACTACACTCTCCAACTCCTATAGGGAGATTCCGAAAATGTCGCAAGAAAGCAGCCAAAAACTGCGACTCGGGGCGCTGACCGCCCTGGTCGTAGGTTCCATGATCGGCGGGGGTATCTTCTCCCTGCCCCAAAACATGGCCGCCAGTGCGGATGTCGGCGCCATTCTCATCGGTTGGGCCATCACTGCGGTCGGTATGCTGACCTTGGCTTTCGTCTTCCAGACCCTGGCCAACCGCAAGCCGCAACTCGACGGTGGGGTGTACGCCTACGCCAAGGCCGGCTTCGGCGACTACATGGGTTTCTCCTCGGCCTGGGGCTACTGGATCAGCGCCTGGCTGGGCAACGTCGGTTACTTCCTCCTGCTGTTCAGCACCCTCGGCTACTTCTTCCCGATCTTCGGCAAGGGTGACACCGTAGCGGCCATCGTCTGCGCCTCGGTGCTGCTCTGGGCCCTGCACTTCCTGGTGCTGCGCGGGATCAAGGAGGCGGCGTTCATCAACACCATCACCACCGTCGCCAAGGTCGTCCCGCTGTTCCTGTTCATCCTCATCTGCCTGTTCGCCTTCAAGCTGGACATCTTCACCGCCGACATCTGGGGTGCGAGCAATCCGGACCTGGGCAGCGTGATGAACCAGGTGCGCAACATGATGCTGGTCACCGTCTGGGTGTTCATCGGCATCGAAGGCGCGAGCATCTTCTCCTCCCGTGCGGAAAAACGTTCCGACGTCGGCAAGGCCACGGTCATCGGCTTCATCACCGTGCTGCTTCTGCTGGTGCTGGTAAACGTGCTGTCCATGGGCGTGATGACCCAGCCGGAACTGGCCAAGCTGCAGAACCCGTCGATGGCACTGGTGCTGGAGCACGTGGTCGGCCACTGGGGCGCGGTGCTGATCAGCGTCGGTCTGCTGATCTCCCTGCTCGGTGCCCTGCTGTCCTGGGTGCTGCTGTGCGCCGAGATCATGTTCGCCGCGGCCAAGGACCACACCATGCCGGAGTTCCTCCGCAAGGAGAACGCCAACCAGGTGCCGGCCAACGCCCTGTGGCTGACCAACATCTGCGTACAGGTCTTCCTGGTCGTCGTGTTCTTCACCTCGGGTGACGCGAGCGGCATGGACCCGTACACCAAGATGCTGCTGCTGGCGACCTCGATGATCCTGATCCCGTACTTCTGGTCGGCCGCCTACGGCCTGCTGCTGGCGGTGAAAGGCGAGACCTACGAAAGCGATCCGGGCGAGCGCAGCAAGGACCTGATCATCGCGGGCATCTCGGTCATCTACGCCGTCTGGCTGATCTATGCCGGTGGCCTGAAGTACCTGCTGCTGTCGGCGCTGCTGTATGCGCCTGGCGTCATCCTCTTCGCGAAAGCGAAACGTGAAGTCGGCCAACCGGTCTTCACCAACGTCGAGAAGCTCATCTTCGCAGTGGTCGTGGTCGGTGCCCTGATCGCGGCGTATGGCCTCTACGACGGCTTCCTCACTCTGTGACATCACTGGAGACACTCATGAGCACGGAAAAAACCAAACTTGGCGTCCACTCCGAAGCTGGCAAATTGCGCAAAGTGATGGTCTGCTCGCCTGGTCTTGCCCATCAACGCCTGACCCCTAGCAACTGCGACGAGTTGCTGTTCGACGACGTAATCTGGGTAAACCAGGCCAAGCGCGACCACTTCGACTTCGTCACCAAAATGCGCGAGCGCGGTGTAGACGTCCTGGAAATGCATAATCTGCTGACCGAGACCGTCCAGAACCCCGAAGCGCTGAAATGGATCCTCGATCGCAAGATCACTGCCAATAGCGTCGGTGTGGGCCTGACCAATGAGCTGCGCTCCTGGCTGGAAAGCCTGGAACCGCGACGCCTGGCCGAATTCCTGATCGGTGGCGTGACCGCCGATGACGTACCGGAAAGCGAAGGTTCCAAGCCGCTGAAGATGTTCCGCGACTACCTCGGCCACTCCAGCTTCCTGCTGCCGCCGCTGCCCAACACCCAGTTCACCCGCGACACCACCTGCTGGATCTACGGCGGCGTGACCCTGAACCCGATGTACTGGCCGGCGCGCCGTCAGGAAACCCTGCTGACCACCGCGATCTACAAGTTCCACCCGGAATTCACCAACGCCGAGTTCGAGATCTGGTACGGCGATCCGGACAAGGACCACGGTTCCTCCACCCTCGAAGGCGGCGACGTCATGCCCATCGGCAATGGCGTGGTGCTGATCGGCATGGGCGAGCGGACTTCCCGCCAGGCCATCGGCCAGGTCGCACAGTCGCTGTTCGCCAAGGGCGCGGCGGAGAAAGTCATCGTCGCCGGCCTGCCGAAGTCGCGCGCGGCCATGCACCTGGACACCGTGTTCAGCTTCTGCGACCGCGACCTGGTAACCGTCTTCCCGGAAGTGGTCAAGGAAATCATCGGCTTCACCCTGCGCCCGGACGAGAAGAGCCCCTACGGCATCAACGTGCAGCGCGAGGAGAAAGACTTCATCAGCGTGGTCGCCGACGCCCTCGGCCTGAAGAAACTGCGTGTCGTCGAGACCGGCGGCAACAGCTTCGCCGCCGAGCGCGAGCAGTGGGACGACGGTAACAACGTGGTCTGCGTCGAGCCCGGCGTGGTCATCGGCTACGACCGCAACACCTACACCAACACCCTGCTGCGCAAGGCCGGCGTGGAAGTCATCACCATCAGCGCCGGCGAACTGGGCCGTGGCCGTGGCGGCGGCCACTGCATGACCTGCCCGATCATCCGCGACCCGATCGACTACTGATCGCCCGAGTTCACCCTGCTCAATGCGGCGGCCCCAGCCAGGGCCGCCCGCCCCGCCAGCCACGAGCTGTACTGACGAGGGCCGAGATTCCATCCCACAAGGAGAAAGAACATGGCTTTCAATATGCACAACCGCAACCTGCTCAGCCTGATGCATCACAGCACTCGCGAGTTGCGCTACCTGCTCGACCTGTCCCGCGACCTGAAACGCGCCAAGTACACCGGTACCGAGCAACAGCACCTGAAAGGCAACAACATCGCACTGATCTTCGAGAAGACCTCCACCCGCACCCGTTGCGCCTTCGAGGTCGCCGCCTATGACCAGGGCGCCAATGTCACCTACATCGACCCCAATTCCTCGCAGATCGGCCACAAAGAGAGCATGAAGGACACCGCTCGCGTGCTCGGCCGCATGTACGACGCCATCGAGTACCGGGGCTTCAAGCAGGAGATCGTCGAGGAACTGGCGAAGTACGCCGGCGTTCCGGTGTTCAACGGCCTGACCGACGAATACCACCCGACCCAGATGCTGGCCGACGTGCTGACCATGCGCGAGCACAGCGACAAGCCGCTGCACGACATCAGCTACGCCTACCTGGGCGACGCCCGCAACAACATGGGTAACTCGCTGCTGCTGATCGGCGCCAAGCTCGGCATGGACGTGCGCATCGCCGCGCCCAAGGAGCTCTGGCCGACCGACGAGCATGTCGCCGCCTGCAAGAAATTCGCCGAGGAAAGCGGCGCCCGGATCACCATCACCGAAGATGCGAAGGCCGCCGTCAAAGGCGTGGACTTCATCCACACCGACGTCTGGGTGTCCATGGGCGAGCCGGTGGAAGCCTGGGGTGAACGCATCAAGGAACTGCTGCCCTACCAGGTGAACATGGAGATGATGAAAGCCGCCGGCAACCCGCGCGTGAAGTTCATGCACTGCCTGCCGGCCTTCCACAACAGCGAAACCAAGGTCGGCCAGCAGATCGCCGCCCAGTACCCGAACCTGAAGAACGGCATCGAAGTCACCGAAGACGTCTTCGAATCCCCGTACAACATCGCCTTCGAGCAAGCGGAAAACCGCATGCACACCATCAAGGCGATCCTCGTCTCGACCCTCGCCGACATGTGATCGACGGATGCGCTCCCCGGGCCGGTTGCACTGGCCCGGGGGCGTTTTCACCTTCAGGAGGAAATGACTATGCGTATCGTCGTCGCATTGGGCGGTAACGCCCTGCTGCGTCGTGGCGAACCCATGACTGCGGACAATCAACGCGAAAACGTGCGGATCGCCGCCGAACAGATCGCTAAAGTGGCGCCCGGCAACGAGCTGGTGATCGCCCACGGCAACGGCCCGCAAGTGGGCCTGCTGGCCCTGCAGGGCGCCGCCTACGACAAGGTCGCGCCCTACCCGCTGGACGTCCTCGGTGCCGAGACCGAGGGCATGATCGGCTACATGATCGAACAGGAAATGGGCAACCTGCTGCCCTTCGAAGTCCCCTTCGCGACCATCCTCACCCAGGTCGAGGTGGACGCCAAGGACCCGGCCTTCCAGAAGCCGACCAAGCCGATCGGCCCGGTCTACTCCAAGGAAGAAGCCGAAGCCCTGGCCAAGGAAAAAGGCTGGAGCATCGCTCCGGACGGTGACAAGTTCCGCCGCGTGGTTGCCAGCCCGCGACCCAAGCGCATCTTCGAGATCCGCCCGGTGAAATGGCTGCTGGAGAAAGGCACCATCGTCATCTGCGCCGGCGGCGGTGGCATCCCGACCATGTATGACGACTCCGGGAAGAAACTCTCCGGCGTCGAGGCGGTGATCGACAAGGACCTGTGCTCCTCGCTGCTGGCCCAGGAACTGAACGCCGACATCCTGATCATCGCCACCGACGTGGACGCCGCCTATATCGACTGGGGCAAGCCGACCCAGAAAGGCATCGCCCAGGCCCACCCGGACGAACTCGAACGCCTCGGCTTCGCCGCCGGCTCCATGGGGCCGAAGGTCCAGGCCGCCGCCGAGTTCGCCCGCGCCACCGGCAAGGACGCGGTGATCGGCTCGCTGGAGAACATCGTCGCGATCACCCAGGGCAAGTCCGGCACTCGCGTCAGCACCAAGAAGCCCGGCATCGAGTACCGCTGAGTCTTCGCAACACCCCGCCCGGGAGCCGTCCTGGCTCCCGGCGCCCTTGCGCAACCGCGCGCCCGCCCCCTTCCGTGCAAGTTCGTCGCCTTTCGCTGTCAATCCCTGGCCAAAAGCGTGACTCGGCAGTCATCATCCTCGTCAGCATAAGCATTCCAATCACAGAACTGCCGCCGGGCTTGTGCCCCGATCCGTGATGCCGCCCCTGCGTCTCGCGTACGCTCCCGGTCGCGCCATCCGGTCCTGCACAGGACGGGCCCATATGAAGGAGTTTGCGAGAGATGTCTCGACTACCGGTCATCGTAGGTTTTGGTGGGTATAACGCAGCGGGTCGCAGTTCCTTCCACCACGCGTTCCGCCGTACCGTCCTGGAGTCCCTGGACGCGCGCGCCCGCCAGGAAACCCTCGCCGGCCTGGCCGTGATGATGAAGCTGGTGAAATTCGAAGACGGCCACTATCTGGACGCCGCCGACGGCGAGCGCCTGGACCTGGCCGCCATAGAACAGCGCCACGCCGCGCAGATCCTCGGCTCGACCCTGATCCGCCGCATCGAGGCGCAGTATTTCGACGTCGACGCCGCGCACTGGCACAAGAACCTCACCCTTGAAGCCAGCGCCGCCCAGCCGTTGAGCTTCGTCACCGTGCGCAAGCAGTTGCCCGAGCCGCTGCCGGCCAACTGGTCGGTGGAAGAGCTGGCCGACAACCAGGTGCGCGTGACCCTGCACGACAGCGTCGAGGTCAAGGTCGACAGCTACCGCGAGATGCCGGTGAAGTCCGCCGGCCAACTGCCCACCGGCTTCGAGCCGGGCGAGCTGTACGCCTCGCGCTTCCACCCGCGCGGCCTGCAGATGGCCGTGGTCGGCGCCACCGACGCGATCCGCTCGGTGGGCATCGACTGGCAGCGCATCGTCGACCACGTGCAGCCCGACGAGATCGCGGTGTTCTCCAGCAGCATCATGAGCCAGCTCGACGAGAACGGCTTCGGCGGCCTGCTGCAGTCGCGCCTGCGCGGCCACCGGGTCAGCGCCAAGCAGCTGCCGCTGGGCTTCAACAGCATGCCCACCGACTTCATCAACGCCTACGTGCTGGGCAGCGTCGGCCTCACCGGCAGCATCACCGGCGCCTGCGCGACCTTCCTCTACAACCTGCAGAAGGGTATCGAGGTGATTACCTCCGGCCAGGCGCGGGTGGTGGTGGTGGGCAACAGCGAAGCGCCGATCACCTCGGAAGTCGTCGAGGGCTACGCCGCCATGAGCGCGCTGGCCACCGAAGAAGGCCTGCGCAACCTGGGCGACGGCGGCGAAGTCGACTTCCGCCGCGCCAGCCGCCCGTTCGGCGAGAACTGCGGCTTCACCCTGGCCGAATCGAGCCAGTACGTGGTGCTGATGGACGACGCCCTGGCCCTGGAGCTGGGCGCCGACATCCATGGCGCGGTGACCGATGTATTCACCAACGCCGACGGTTTCAAGAAGTCCATCTCCGCGCCCGGCCCTGGCAACTACCTGACCATGGCCAAGGCCGTGGCCGCCGCCGCGCAGATCGTCGGCGAAGACAGCGTGCGCCGCCACAGCTTCGTCCACGCCCACGGCTCCAGCACCCCGGCGAACCGCGTCACCGAGTCGGAAATCCTCGACCGCGTGGCCCAGGCCTTCGGCATCAGCGACTGGCCGGTGGCCGCGGCAAAGGCCTTCGTCGGCCACTCCCTGGCCACCGCCAGCGCCGACCAGCTGGTCTCCGCCCTCGGCACCTTCAAGTACGGCCTGCTGCCGGGCATCAAGACCGTCGAACGCTTCGCCGACGACGTGCACAAGGATCGCCTCGCGCTGTCCAACACCGACCGCCAGCGCGACGACCTGGACGTCTGCTTCATCAACTCCAAGGGCTTCGGCGGCAACAACGCCACCGGTGTGCTGCTGTCCCCGCGCGTGGCCGAGAAGATGCTGCGCAAGCGCCACGGCGCCGCCGCCTTCGACGCCTACCAGGCGCGCCGCGAGGAAACCCGCGCCGCCGCCCGGCGCTACGAGGAACAGGCGCTCAAGGGCCAGTTCGACATCATCTACAACTTCGGCAACGACATGATCGACGACCGCGAGATCCAGATCGGCGCCGACCAGCTGAGCGTGCCGGGCTTCGCCAAGCCGCTGGTGTACAAGAAGGACGAACGCTTCAGCGACATGCTCGACTGAGCGCCGCGCACATGAAAAAGCCGGGCATCTGCCCGGCTTTTTCATTGAAGCGATCTCCATTGCGCCGCTCCAGCCCGTAGGGCGCATAACGCCTACGGCGTTATCCGCCGCCTGGCCTTGGCTGCCGGCCAGCTCGCTGTTGGGCTTGGCGCTGGCTGGGTAGGCGCCAACGCTGTCGGCAACGAAGGTGTAGCGGCGGATAACCGCGAACGGTTATTCGCCCTACGCCCCGCCCGCCTCCGTTTTCCGGAGCGGGCTCCATCCGCGCTCGCTAGTAGCTGCCCTGCCCCACGCCCAGCTCGAGGATGCTCGACTTCAGGTTCTCGAAGTCGTACTCGGTCAGGCCCACGTAATCCAGCACCAGCGGGCGGATGCTGGCCCACTCGTGGTCGTCCGGCTGGTTGCCCAGCACGCGGTGCGAGCCGCAGATGTGCTCGGCCATCTTGAGGATCGCCAGGAGGTTCTTCAGCTGGGTGTCGCGGCAGCTTTCGTCGCTGAACACCGAGAGGGCGTTGTGGTGGTTGGCGATGGCCTCGCAGACGTGCTCCGGCAGGCGCCAGGAGCGCGCGGTGAAGTAGCCGACCACCGCGTGGTTGGTGTTCAGCACGCGGTTCTCGGTGTCCACCACCCGGCGTTCGTCGCTGGCGCTGGCGTAGGCCTCTTCCAGCACCGCCATGTAGTGCGGGAAGCGCTTGAGCATCAGCGGGATGCCGCAGTTGTGGAACAGGCCCAGGGCGTAGGCCTCGTCCACCGCCTCGTAGCCGATGCGCTTGGCCAGGTTCAGGCAGCTCATGGCCACGTCCTGAGCGGTGTCCCAGAAACGGTTGAGGGTGACGATGGTGTCGTCGCTCATCTCGCCCTTGATCGACTGCGCGTTGATCAGGTTGATCACCGAGCGGCTGCCGAGCAGGTTGACCGCGCGCTGGATCGAGGTGATGCGGTTGGCCAGGCCGAAGAACGGCGAGTTGACCAGTTTCAGCAGGGCGCCGGAGAGGCCCGGGTCCTGGCTGATCAGTTTGGCGATGGTCTTCAGGTCGGGGTTGGGCATGACCTGTTCCATCTGCAGATCGACCATGATCTGCGGCTGCGGCGGCACACTGATGCCCTGCAGAGCCTGGCGAATCTGTTCGGCGGAAAGTTCTTGGACCATGGTGGGCGGTCTGGAAAGTTGACGAGGTGCACAGTTTACCCAGACGGAGGACTTCTGGAACTGGCGTTTTAGACTGAACTTTCATCGGCGGGAGTGTCGGAACCTTTACACCCAGCGGACGAAATGGGAGACCCGCCATGAGCCAGACACTCAAAGGCAAGACCGTCGCCGTCCTGGTCACCGACGGCTTCGAGCAGGTGGAACTGACCGGCCCGCGCCAGGCGCTGGAAGACGCCGGCGCCACGGTGCACATCCTTTCCGACAACACCGACCAGGTGCGCGGCTGGAACCACGACCAGCCGGCCGACGCCTTCAAGGTCGACGGCACCTTCGAGACGGCACGCATCGACGAGTACGACGCCGTACTGCTGCCCGGCGGCGTCTTCAACGCCGACCAGATCCGCAGCCTGCCCAAGGCCCAGGAACTGGTGAAGCGCGCCGACCACGCCGGCAAGCCGATCGCGGTGATCTGCCATGGCGCCTGGCTGCTGGTTTCCGCCGGGCTGGTCGAGGGCCGCACCCTGACCAGCTGGAACTCGCTCAAGGACGACATCAGCAACGCCGGCGGCCACTGGGTCGACCGCCCGGTGGTCCGCGACGGCCACCTGATCAGCAGCCGCAAACCGGACGACATCCCGGCCTTCAGCAAGCAGTTGATCGACAGCCTCGCCGCCTAGGCGGCCCGACCGAAAGGCGCGCGCCCGGCTCCGGCGGCGCGCGCCGCTGCGCTATAATCGCGCTCTTTTGCCGGAGCCTCTCCCATGACCCTGCCCAGCTTGCGTCTGAAAGCCAACGCCGAGCGCCGCCTGCGCGCCGGCCACCTGTGGGTCTACAGCAACGAGGTGGACGTCCAGGCCACCCCGCTGAACGCCTTCGCCGCCGGCGACCAGGCGATCCTCGAGATGGCCAACGGCAAGCCCCTGGGCGTGGTGGCGGTGAGCCCCAACAACCTGATCTGCGCGCGCCTGGTGTCCCGCGACACCAAGCACGTTCTCGACAAATCGCTGCTGGTTCATCGCATCAACGTCGCCCTGAGCCTGCGCGAGCGCCTGTTCGACAAGCCCTGCTACCGCCTGGTCTACGGCGACTCCGACCTGCTGCCCGGCCTGGTCGTCGACCGCTTCGGCGACGTGCTGGTAGTGCAGTTGGCCTCGGCCACCATGGAACGCCACCGGGACGACGTGCTCGCCGCGCTGCTGCAGGTGCTCAAGCCCAGCGCCGTGCTGTGGAAGAACGACTCCAGCGCGCGCGACGCCGAAGGCCTGGAGCGCTACGTGGAGAACGCCTACGGCGAAGTTCCCGAGTGGGTTCCGCTGGAAGAGAACGGCGTGAAGTTCGAAGCGCCGGTACTGGCCGGGCAGAAGACCGGCTGGTTCTACGACCACCGCATGAACCGCGCCCGCCTGGCGCCCTACGTGAAGGGCAAGCGCGTCCTCGACCTGTTCAGCTACATCGGCGGCTGGGGCATCCAGGCCGCGGCCTTCGGCGCCAGCGAAGTGATGTGCGTGGACGCCTCGGGCTTCGCCCTCGACGGTGTCGAGCGCAACGCCACCCTCAACGGCCTGGCCGAGAAGGTCGCCTGCGTCGAAGGCGACGTGTTCGACGCCCTGCGCGAGCTGAAGTCCGCCGACGAGCGCTTCGACGTGGTCATCGCCGACCCGCCGGCCTTCATCAAGCGCAAGAAGGACCTGAAGAACGGCGAGGCCGCCTACCGCCGCCTCAACGAACAGGCCATGCGCCTGCTGAACAAGGACGGCATCCTGGTCAGCGCTTCCTGCTCGATGCACCTGCCCGAGGACGACCTGCAGGACATCCTGCTCGGCAGCGCCCGCCATCTCGACCGCAACATCCAGCTGCTCGAGCGCGGCGGCCAGGGCCCCGACCATCCGGTGCACCCGGCCATCCCCGAGACCCGCTACATCAAGAGCCTGACCGTGCGCCTGCTGCCCAACAGCTGAAACCGGCCGCAAGACGCCCCGCCGACCGCCAGCCTTTCCCTGGCGGCGGCGGCAGGCGTAGAATCCTGACCATCCCTCGCCAACATCCCCCGGCGGGCCCGTGAGCCCCGGCCGCGCGGGCGGTGACCCCGCCACGCCTAGCAGCCCCCTCCGAGCATGCAGCTCCATCTGCCGTTTGCATGTGCTTCGAACGACGCTCACGATAAGACTCTTACCGAAGCCTGATCAGCCGCAGGAACTCGTCATGCCCGATTACCGCTCGAAAACCTCCACCCACGGCCGCAACATGGCCGGCGCCCGCGCCCTCTGGCGCGCCACCGGGATGAAGGACGAAGACTTCAAGAAGCCGATCATCGCCATCGCCAACTCCTTCACCCAGTTCGTGCCCGGCCACGTGCACCTGAAGGACCTCGGCCAGCTGGTCGCCCGCGAGATCGAGAAGCACGGCGGCGTGGCCAAGGAATTCAACACCATCGCCGTGGACGACGGCATCGCCATGGGCCACGACGGCATGCTCTATTCGCTGCCCAGCCGCGAGATCATCGCCGACTCCGTCGAGTACATGGTCAACGCCCACTGCGCCGACGCCATCGTCTGCATCTCCAACTGCGACAAGATCACCCCCGGCATGCTGATGGCCGCGCTGCGCCTGAACATCCCGGTGGTGTTCGTCTCCGGCGGGCCGATGGAAGCCGGCAAGACCAAGCTGGCCAGCCACGGTCTGGACCTGGTCGACGCCATGGTGGTGGCCGCCGACGACTCCTGCTCCGACGAGAAGGTCGCCGAGTACGAGCGCAGCGCCTGCCCGACCTGCGGTTCCTGCTCCGGCATGTTCACCGCCAACTCGATGAACTGCCTGACCGAGGCCCTGGGCCTGTCGCTGCCGGGCAACGGTTCGACCCTGGCCACCCACGCCGACCGCGAGCAACTGTTCCTGCGCGCCGGCCGCCTGGCCGTGGAGCTCTGCCAGCGCTACTACGGCGAGGGCGACGAGAGCGTGCTGCCGCGCAGCGTGGCCAGCTTCAAGGCGTTCGAGAACGCCATGACCCTGGACATCGCCATGGGCGGCTCGACCAACACCATCCTGCACCTGCTGGCCGCGGCCCAGGAGGCGGAGATCGCCTTCGACCTGCGCGACATCGATCGCCTGTCGCGCAAGGTGCCGCAGCTGTGCAAGGTGGCGCCGAACATCCAGAAGTACCACATGGAAGACGTGCACCGCGCCGGCGGCATCTTCTCCATCCTCGGCGAGCTGGCCCGTGGCGGCCTGCTGCACACCGACGTGCCGACCGTGCACAGCCCGAGCATGGCCGACGCCATCGCCCAGTGGGACATCACCCAGACCAGCGACGAGAAGGTCCACACCTTCTTCAAGGCCGGCCCGGCGGGCATCCCCACCCAGGTCGCGTTCAGCCAGAGCACCCGCTGGGACACCCTGGACGCTGACCGCGCCGAAGGCTGCATCCGCAGCGTCGAGCACGCCTACTCGCAGGAAGGCGGCCTGGCCGTGCTGTACGGCAACATCGCCCTCGACGGCTGCGTGGTGAAGACCGCCGGCGTCGACGAGTCGATCCACGTGTTCGAAGGCCGCGCGAAGATCTTCGAAAGCCAGGACGGCGCCGTGAAGGGCATCCTCGCCGACGAGGTGAAGCCGGGCGACATCGTGATCATCCGCTACGAAGGCCCGAAAGGCGGCCCGGGCATGCAGGAAATGCTCTACCCGACCAGCTACCTGAAGTCCAAGGGCCTGGGCAAGGACTGCGCCCTGCTCACCGACGGTCGCTTCTCCGGCGGCACTTCGGGCCTGTCCATCGGCCACGCGTCCCCGGAAGCCGCCGCCGGTGGCGCCATCGGCCTGGTCAAGGACGGCGACAAGGTGCTGATCGACATCCCCAACCGCAGCATCAACCTGCTGGTCAGTGATGAAGAACTGGCCGCCCGCCGTATCGAGCAGGACAAGAAGGGCTGGAAGCCGGCGCAACCGCGCGCCCGCCGCGTCAGCACCGCGCTGAAGGCCTACGCCCTGCTGGCTACCAGTGCCGACAAGGGTGCTGTGCGCAACAAGGCGCTGCTGGACGGCTGATCGTTCCATAGAAAACAAAAAGCCCGGACTTGCTCCGGGCTTTTTATTCCTAATCAAACAAACGCTCCTGATGTCTGAATTTGGCGCCCCTCAAGGCAAACCCCAAAAACCTTCCAGACTAAGCGCGTTCAAAATCATGGAGTTTGAGGGCTGCAGTTGTTCGCAAACTTTTGCTCAACATTGGTAGCGCAACTCCAAACACCTGCAGCCTGGCTATAGCTGTAAGTAACGGTCTTTCCATTCAGATTCGGGCTCGCCCCAGCAAACGTATAGGTCAACGTGTATGAAGTCGCGCCTGCTTGCGCATCAGTGGGAGATGCAATTGCGCCATATTTTCCGTTCAGCTGCAGGCCCAGGGATACGGCCGTGATAGCTAACCCCTGGTCAATCTTCTCTTGAACCGCTGGTTTTGCTCCGCTCATCAAACTATGAGCTTCCGAAAACTGGCTACGAGCGATGTAGTTCTGATACTGCGGAATCGCGACCGCCGCCAGAATCCCGATGATCGCCACGACGATCATCAACTCGATAAGCGTGAAGCCTTTCTGCGTTGCCCGATAATTTCTCATTTCACTACTCCATGGGTTCTCGTCTGAAGCCCCCCATCCCCACGCGGGAACTGGAGGGAGATGCGGATTTAATTCCCCACGGATAAGCCAGATATGTAGTCCCCTTCCTTGGAACGACAGCGAAACATCCCCAATCTCGAAAATCGCTCGAAAACTCTCAATTAGGCCATCGGCACTGCGCCGCTGAACGGCAGAAGTTGCCCCCACAGCCGTCACTTTCCGCCGAAGTTCGACACCCACGCCGGAAATCCCTGCCCTATGGCACTGGGCGATCACGCCGCCGCCCCGTAAAATCTCGCTCTTTTTTCCGGACCGCCGCCATGAGCTCCCTCGAGAACCCCGTCAGCGCCGACCAGGCCCAGCCCGACCTGGTCTACGGCCTGGAAGACCGTCCCACCCTGCCCGTCGCCCTGCTCGCCGCGCTGCAGCACCTGCTGGCGATCATCGTGCCGATCGTCACCCCCGGCCTGCTGATCTGCCAGGCGCTGGGCGTCTCGGCGCGCGACACCAACCTGATCGTGTCGATGTCGCTGGTCATCTCCGGCATCGCCACCTTCGTCCAGTGCAAGCGCTTCGGGCCGTTCGGCGCCGGGCTGCTGATCGTCCAGGGCACCAGCTTCAACTTCGTCGGCCCGCTGATCGCCGGTGGCGCGCTGATGGTCAAGCAGGGCACCCCGGTGGAACAGGTGATGGCGGCGATCTTCGGCGTGGTCATGGCCGGCTCCTTCGTCGAGATGGGCGTGTCGCGCGTCCTGCCGTTCGTGAAGCGCCTGATCACCCCGCTGGTGACCGGCATCGTGGTGCTGATGATCGGCCTGACCCTGATCAAGGTCGGCCTGATCAGCATGGGCGGTGGCTTCAGCGCCATGGCCAACGGCACCTTCGCCAACGGCGAGAACCTGCTGCTGTCCGGCGTGGTGCTGGCGATCATCGTGGTGCTCAACCGCATCCCGGTGGTGTGGATGCGCAGCGGCGCCATCGTCATCGCCCTGGCCGTGGGCTACGCCCTGGCCGGCTACCTGGGCCGCCTGGACTTCACCGGCATGCACCAGGCCGCGCTGTTCCAGGTACCGACCCCGCTGCACTTCGGTCTGAGCTTCTCCTGGGGCCTGTTCATCCCGATGCTGGTGATCTACCTGGTCACCTCGCTGGAAGCCATCGGCGACGTCACCGCCACCAGCAAGGTGTCGAAGCAGCCGGTCGAAGGCCCGCTGTGGATGCAGCGGATCAAGGGCGGCGTGCTGGTGAACGGCGCCAACTCGCTGCTGGCCGGGGTATTCAACACCTTCCCCAGCTCGATCTTCGCGCAGAACAACGGGGTGATTCAGCTGACCGGCGTGGCCAGCCGCTACATCGGCCTGTGGATCGCCGCCATGCTGGTGGTGCTGGGCCTGTTCCCGAGCGTCGCCGGGATCATCCAGGCGGTGCCCGAGCCGGTGCTCGGCGGCGCGGCCATGGTGATGTTCGGCGCGGTCGCCGCCTCGGGCATCAACATCCTCGCCGGCACCCACCTGGACCGCCGCGCCCTGCTGATCATCGCCGTCAGCCTGGCCCTGGGCCTGGGCATCTCGCAGGTGCCGGAGTTCCTCGCGCACATGCCGGCGGCGCTGCGCAGCGTGCTGGAGTCCGGGGTCGCCACCGGCGGCATCTGCGCCCTGCTGCTGAACTGGTTCCTGCCGGAATCGCCGGCCGCCAAGGCCGCTCACTGAGTCAGCGACGACGCCACCTCCGGGTGGCGTCGTCGTTTATGCTGCAGGCATGCACACGCCCCTGCGCCTCGGTGTGATCGCCGACACCCACAACCTGCTGCGCCCGGAGGCGCTGGACGCCCTGCGCGGTTGCCAGCGCATCCTGCACCTGGGCGACATCGGCCAGCCGGCGATCCTCGACGGGTTGCGCCAGCTGGCGCCGCTGGACGTGGTGCGCGGCAACAACGACACCGCTGCCTGGGCCGAAGCCATACCGGAAACCCTGGCGCTGGAGCTGGGCGGGCTGCGCCTGTACCTGATCCACGACCTCAAGCAGCTGGCGCTCGACCCGCGCGCCGAAGGCTTCGACCTGGTGCTGGCCGGGCACTCGCACAAGCCCTCGCAGGAGGTGCGCGACGGGGTGCTCTACCTCAACCCCGGCAGCGCCGGGCCGCGGCGCTTCAAGCTGCCGATCGCGCTGGCGATCCTGACCATCGCCGATGGCCACGTCGATGTGGACATGCTCACGCTGACCCCGTAGGGCGCATAAAGCGGAACGCTTTATCCGCCGATGGCCGCGTTACGGTTCCAATAGCTGCTGAGCCAGGACGTCGACCTGCTCCTGGCGCTCGCTCCTGTCCACCCGCTTGCGGCCGTTGAGGGTCGACCATTCCGGGTGCGCGCGGGCCTTGCGCAGGGCCTCGGGCAGCTTGCCCTCGCGCCATTGCTTGTCCTCCGGCGAGGCGACGCGGATCGCCTCCAGCGCCGCGTGCCCGCGCACCTGCAAGGCCGCCAGCAGCTGGCGTTGGCGCAGGGCGAGCAGGCGCAGCACGTGGTCGTCCACCGAGAGTTCGCGCTGGCCCTTGAGCTTGCCGATCAGCCGCTGGCCGTAGTGCCCGACCGTCTGCCAGGCGCCGCCGGCCAGCGCGCCCAGGGCGGTGGCGGCGCCGAGGGTGAGGCCGCCGACCAGCAGGTCGATGCCGGCGCCGGCCGCCGCGCCGGCGGCCACCCCGCCCCCCAGGCGCACGCCGAGCTGGCGCAGGGTTTCCGGGTTGAACAGGTCGTCGCCCCAGCGGCCGTCGAGCAGCGGCAGGTCGGCGGCGCGGGCGTCGTCCTTGCGGAACGCGTAGAGCCGCAGCAGCGCCTGCACGCAGGTTTCCTCGCGCTTGCGCACGCGGTCGCGCAGGGCCTCGGTGGCCGTGCGGATGGCCTCGGCGTCGCCGGGCACCAGGTCGCGGCAGGCGGCGACGTCCACCAGCAGCTCGGCGATCAGCCGGGCGCCCGCCTCGCGGCGCGCCACGGCCTGCGCCTCGTGGTCCTGGATCAGCCGCTCCAGCTGCGGGCGCGAGCGCTCCAGCAACAGCGCCAGGCTTTCATAGAGACGGCGCTCGCCGTCCAGCGGCGGCGCCACGCTGTCGAAGCGCACCAGCGCGTGCAGGCCCAGGCGTGACAGGGCCTCGCGCCACTGTTCCTCGCGGTGGTTGGCGCTGGCGACAAAATTCAGCACCGGCAGCAGCGGCCGCGCGCAACCGGCGAGCACCGCCAGCTCGTCGCGGTACTTGGCCAGCACCGGCTCGCGGGCGTCGATCACGTAGAGCCCGGCGTCGGAGGCCTGCAATTGGCGGAGCACCTTGGCTTCCTGTTCGAAGCGGCCGCGCGCCTCGCTGCCATCGAGGAAGCGGCGCAGCTTCTCCGGGCCGTCCAGGCGTTCGCCGGGGCGCTCCAGGGCGTCGAGGTAGTCGCGCAGGGCGATGGCGTCTTCCAGGCCCGGCGTGTCGTACAGCTCCAGCAGCGCCTCGCCGTCCACCGACAGGCGCGCACCCTCGACATGCCGGGTGGTGCTCGGCCGGTGCGAGACTTCGCCGAAGCCGACGTCGCGGGTCAGGGTGCGCAGCAACGAGGTCTTGCCGACGTTGGTGTGGCCGACCACGGCCAGCCTGAGGGGCTCAGTCATGTCCGCTCTCCAGCCAGGCCAGCGGGGATGCGCCGCTGTACGCCAGGTTCAGCTTGTCGAGCGCGGCGTGCCAGTCGGCCAGGCGCTCGCTGTCCAGGGCCACGCCCGGCGGTGGTTGCAGCAGCCAGACGCGGGTGGCGCCGGCGCAGCGCGACAGCTCGGCGATCAGCGCCAGGGTGCCGCGGTCCGGCGAGCGCCGTGGGTCGCAGGTCACGGCCAGGCGCGCCGGCGGGTAGCGGGTCAGCTGCTCCAGCAGGCGCCGACGCTGCGCGCCGTCGTCGAGCACGCCGGCGTCGGCCACGCCCGCCGGCAGTTTCGGCGGCCAGGGCTGGCTGTCGTCCAGTTCGATGGCCACCAGCAGCGCACCGTCGGCGCTCGCGGCGGGTTGCTGGGCCTGCGGCTCGACCAGGCTGGCCGGCGCGGCGTCGTTGACGCCCAGGCGCTCGCTGCTGGGCAGCAGGCGCTCGCGCAGCAGGCTGTAGCCGGGCAGCGCCAGGTCCAGGCGCAACGCCGCGCGGCCGCTGCGCCAGCGCCACAGGCAGAACACCCAGAGCAGCAGGCGCGGCAGCAGGCCATACACCGCCAGGATGCCCACCAGCCAGCCGGCCCAGGCGTGCCTCGCGGCCTCGCTGGCCACCAGGGCGTCGCCGCTGGCGCGCACCAGCTCGCTGTCCGGCAGCGGGAAGCCCAGCAGCGCCGGCAACGCGCCGAGGCCCTGGGTGAGGAAGACGAAGGTGTCACCGCCGAGGATGGTGGTTTCCCAGACGAAGCCGTAGCGGCGCGTCGACAGCAGGGCCAGCAGCAGTACCAGGGCCGCGCCCAGGGCCAGCAGCCACAGGCCGTGGACCAGCATGCCCAGCGCCCAGCGCGTCAGGCGCTGGCGGCCGAGCAGCACCAGCAGCGCCGGGGCCAGCTGCGCGGCGCGGGCGTCGCGCGCCAGCTTGCCGCTCAGCCACAGCCACAGCCGGCCGAGGGCGCCGGCCGCTTCGCCGCCGCCGAGGGCAAAACCGCAGGCCCAACCGAGCAGCATCAACAGGTCGAGGCCGAGCAGGCTGGCCAGGGCCCAGAACACATTGACCGGGCGCTGGCCATCGCCGAGGGCGGCCAGCGCCAGGCCGCCGCCGCTGAGCAGGGCGAGGACGATCAGCAGGTAGAAGGCCAGTTGCGCGCCCTGTTTCCACAGGCGCAGGGCGACGTCGAGCCCGTCGCGGCCGGCCAGCCACAGGGCGCGGGTTTCGATGCGCCGGGGCAGCTCGCCGCCGCCAGCGATGGCGCGGCGGTTGGCCTCGGCGTCCTCCAGCGGGCCGGCCTGCTCTTCGCGCAGGCGCACGGCTTCGCATAGCCACAGTCGGTCGAAGGCGGAAGGTGGGGCGCTATCGCTCACGGGCTCTCCGGCACGGGTTCCTGGGGCCAAGCATAACCGTTGCGTCGCGGCGCGTCCGCCCGACGGGGTAACACCGGCGGAAGCGGACCGAACCAAGGAAGGGCTTACCCGGCGCGCCGCCGGGTATAGGGTGCGAAAGCCAACCAGAACAACAACAACGAGGCCCGCCATGCCGCGCGTCCTGCCCTGCGCCCTGCTCCTGCTGGCCGCCGCCCACGCGGCCGCCGTGGAAACGCCTCCGGTCCGCCCCTCCGACTGGGGCCCGGACACCCCGCTGATGCAGGCGGTGCCGCCGCGCCAGCTGGACGAGAAGGTCGGCCAGCGCGCCTCCGACAGCGACGAGTCGAAGCTGTGGATAAGCCACACCGACTTCCGCCTGCACGACGACATCGGCTTCTTCATCCGGCGCATGCTGATCCGCATGAGCTCCAACGGTCCCAAGGGCACCCCGCTGATGCTCGACGACCCGCGTGCGATGGTCGCGCGCATCCAGGCCGGAGACATCTTCGTCGCCGACGCCACCCTCGCCACCCTGCTCAACGCCGAGCTGCGCAACGCCAACGCGCCGGTGCGCAACCTGGCCCTGAGCACCCGCAAGGATGGCCAGGAAGTGCGCGGCGAGCTGCTGCGCAAGGGGCGCTGGCGACCGCTGCGGATGCTCACCGGGATCGAGCAGGCCGGGCCGCTGAAGGTGGCCCTGGTGCCGCAGCGGATCTTCGTCGACGAGGTCGACGTCACCCCCTCGCTGAGCGCCGCCTCGATCGAGATGTCCGAGGTGCTGCAGCTGCACACCGCGCACATGCAACTGCTCGGCAACCGCATCCTGGTCGACCTCGACGGCCTGTTCCCGCCGCCGCGCCTGGACTTCACCGTGCGCAGCCTGAAGCTCGCCGACGGCGGCATGGACCTGCTGCTCGGCGACGACCTCGCCAGCCTGCAATGGCCGCAGCTGCAGGCCCCGGAGAGCTACATGTTCATCCAGGGCGGCGACATCAAGATGGCCCGCACCATCCTGGTCAAGGCCTACGCCCTGTTCACCAGCCTGAGCCCCGGGCAGCCGCTGCTGTTCAACCTCTACGACTACCGCCGGCAGTTGCAGTACGGCGAAATCCGCCTGCGCCAGGACGGCATGGTGCATATCGCGGTGTCGCCGGTGAAAGCCCCCGCGCCGCAGGAGAAAACCCTATGAAGCGCCTGCTGACCCTGCTTCTCGCCCTGGCCCTGCCGGCCTGGGGCCAGACCGCCATCGAGCGCCAGCAGCAGGAACTGCAACTGCTGCGCCAGGGCTGGTTCCAGCAGACCCCGCCGGACGCCAGCCACCCGGCCAGCCGTCCCGGCGGCGTGCGCGACTCCGGCCAGGACGGCGTCGGCCTGCTGCTGCACAACGTGGACATGTACTTCGAAGGAGGCATCGGCTTCCACAGCCCGCAGCTCAAGGGCTGGCTGGTGCCGCTCAAGGCCGGCGCGCCGGTGGACTTCGACCGCCCGCAGGACATGCGCATCCAGGTCACCGAGGGCGAGGTGATCCTCGATGCGCAGCAACTGGCCAACCTGTTCAACCAGCGCATCCTGGCTTATCCACAGAGCATGCTGCGCAACTTCAGCATGAGCGTCGACGGCGAGCGCCTGCTGGTCAGCGGCGAGGTGCAGCCGCTGGGCATCGGGCCCTGGCTGCCGCTGCGGCTGGCCGGCAGCGTGCGCCTGGAAGGCGACGAGATCCTCTACCAACCGGACCAGGTCAAGGTCCTCGGCGTGCCGGCCTACGGCGCCATGAGCCTGGTCGGCCTGCACCTGGATTCGCTGGTCAGCCTGGAGCGCCCCGGCGCCCTGCTGCGCGACAACGCCATGCGCCTGGACTATCACCAGGTGTTCCCGCTGGTGGGCATCGACGGCAAGGTCGACGCCGCCTGGCTCGACCAGCAGGGCCTGCACCTGCGCTTCGCGCGCCCGGCCGGCAGCCCGCCGCCGCGCTTCGAGCCGCCGAGCCAGGCCGGGCCGTCCTACGTCTGGCTACAGTCCGGCGACCTGAAGATCTTCGAGATCCTCATCACCTACGCACAGGTGCTGCTCAAGGCCGAGCAGCCGGACCAGACGCTGCTGTTCAACCTCAAGGACTACCGCAAGGTGCTGGCCACCGGGATCACCCAGGTCAACGAGGACGGCACCTTCTTCATGCGCGTGCCGCCCTACGCCAACGACGCGCCCGGCCAGCGGCTGGTATCCTCTGCCGCTGACCGCGCCCCCTGACCACGAGACTGGAGCCACGATGTCCCAAGCCCCTTCCCGCCTGCCGCTGGCGATGATCGCCGCCCTCGCCGAGAACCGCGTGATCGGCGTCGACAACCGCCTGCCCTGGCACCTGCCGGCCGACCTCAAGCACTTCAAGGCGCTGACCCTGGGCAAGCCAATCATCATGGGCCGCAAGACCTGGGACTCCCTCGGCCGCCCGCTGCCGGGCCGGCTCAACCTGGTGGTCAGCCGCCAGGCCGGCCTGCAACTGGAGGGCGCGGAAGTCTTCGCCTCGCTGGAAGCCGCGCTGGCGCGCGCCGATGCCTGGGCCCGCGAGGAGGACGCCGAGGAACTGATGCTGATCGGCGGCGCCCAGCTGTACGCCGAGGCCCTGCCCAGCGCCGAGCGCCTGTACCTGACCCGCGTGGCGCTGAGCCCGGTGGGCGACGCGCACTTCCCCGAAGTGGACGAAAGCCGCTGGCAGCTGGCCTCGAGCATCGACCACGAAGCCACGCCGGAAACCCCGGCCTACGCCTTCGAGGTGTGGGACCGCGCCTGAGCCCAGCCCACGAAAAAGCCCGCCGAATGGCGGGCTTTTTTTGCGCTCGGGCGTCAGTTCGCCAGGGGCTTCGCCGCCGCGCGACGGTAGGCCCAGAGCATCAGCGCGATGCCGCCGAGGATCATCGGCACGCACAGCAGCTGGCCCATGGTCAGCCAGTCCCAGGCCAGGTAGCCGGGGCCGCCGTTGCCGCCGGCGCCCTGGTCGGCGTCGGGCAGGCGGAAGAACTCGACGAAGAAGCGGAAGCAGCCGTAGCAGAGGATGAACAGCCCCGACACCGAGGCAGTCGGCCGCGGCTTGCGCGAGAACAGCCAGAGGATGACGAACAGCGCGATGCCCTCCAGGGCGAACTCGTAGAGCTGCGACGGGTGGCGCGGCAGTTGCGCCGGGTCGCTGTAGGGCGGGAAGATCATCGCCCAGGCCACGTCGGTGGGCTTGCCCCACAGCTCGGCGTTGATGAAGTTGCCGATGCGCCCGGCGCCCAGGCCGATCGGCACCAGCGGGGCGATGAAGTCCATCAGCTGGAAGAAGCTCTTGCCGTTGCGCTTGCCGAACCACCAGGTGGCCAGCATCACGCCGATCAGCCCGCCGTGGAACGACATGCCGCCCTCCCAGACCTTGAACAGGTTCAGCGGGTTGGCCAGGTAGAAATCGAACTTGTAGAACAGCACGTAGCCCAGGCGTCCGCCCAGCACCACGCCGCAGGCGACCCAGAACACCAGGTCGGAGAGTTTCTCCTTGCTCCAGGTCGGGTCGAAGCGGTCGAGCCGGCGCGAGGCCAGCAGCCAGGCACCGCCGATGCCGATCAGGTACATCAGCCCGTACCAGTGGATCTTCAGGGGGCCGAGCGACACCGCGACGGGGTCGATCTGTGGATAGGGCAGCATCGCTTTCTCCTAAGGGTGAATCATTTGAGCAGGAAGCTCATGCCGACGCAGAACATCAGCAAGGCGAACAGGCGCTTGAGCACCTTGGCCGGCAGGCGGTGCGCCAGGCGCGCGCCGATCCGGGCGAAAAACATGCTGGTCACGGCGATGCCCACCAGCGCCGGTAGGTAGACGAAGCCGAAGCTCCACTGCGGCAGCTCGGGCCGGTGCCAGCCGACCACGATGAACGAAATCGCCCCGGCGATGGCGATCGGCAGGCCGCAGGCCGAGGACGTCGCCACCGCCTGCTGCATGGAGACGCCGCGCCAGGACAGGAAAGGCACGGTCAGCGAACCGCCGCCGATGCCGAAGATCGCCGAGGCCCAGCCGATGAAGCCGCCGGCCGCGCCCAGCCCGGCCTTGCCCGGCAGGCTGCCGCCAGCCTTGGGCTGCAGGCCGAGGGCCATCTGGATGGAAATCAGCACGGCGAAGGTACCGATGATCTTCTGCAGCACCGGACCCTGGATCTTCGACGCAGTGAGCGCGCCCAGGGCGCTGCCGACGACGATGCCCACGGTCATCCAGACGAACACCGGCCAGAGCACGGCGCCACGGCGGTGGTGCTCGCGAATGGAATTGATCGAGGTGAAGACGATGGTCGCCAGCGAGGTGCCGACCGCCATCTGCGTCAGCACGTCGACCGGGAAGCCATGGGCGGTGAAGCTGAACACCAGCACCGGCACGATGATCAGCCCGCCGCCGACGCCGAACAGTCCGGCCAGCACCCCGGCGCAGGCGCCCAGCACCAGGTACAGAAGGAACTCCATGCGGACCTCGGGTGGCAAAAGCGGCATGGTACCGAAATTGCGCCCGGGGCGGCAGCCGCTCCTCGGGATGGTCCGCGCCGGGCAGCGCAAGATGAAGAAACTTTCATCTCCGCCAGCCGGCGACGGTGGAATCAGGTGGCTTCGTCCTGAAGCCGGTGTTCGTCCGTGGGAGGCGCACTTTAATGGTCGGGCGATTAGCGGGATATATGGCAAACACCGCGATCGATGTGGGAATCCACTTACGCGGAAGCGCTGGGCGACGCGGAAGCTATTGAGTCCGCGCCGACAGTTTCCTACCCTGCCGGTACCACCACCGCACGGTCTTCCCCATGTGCCTGATCGTTTTCGCCTGGCGCCCCGGACACGCCACGCCCTTCGTCGTCGCGGCCAACCGTGACGAGTTCTATGCCCGCCCGACGTTGCCGCTGGCGGCCTGGGAGGACGCGCCGGGCGTGTACGCCGGGCGCGACCTGGAGGCCGGCGGCAGCTGGATGGGGGTGGGCCCCGGCGGGCGCTTCGCCGCGCTGACCAATGTACGCGACCCCGGCCAGCCGCTCGGGCCACGCTCGCGGGGCGAGCTGGTGGCCGGTTTCCTGCGCGGGCGACAGGCGCCGCTGGAATTCCTGGCCGACGTGCAACGCCGCGCCAGCGAGTATTCCGGCTTCAACCTGTTGCTGGGCGACGGCCGGCAACTGTTCTACTTCAACCCCCGCGCCGGTGCGCCGCGCGCGCTGCCGGCGGGCCTGCACGGGCTGTCCAACGCCGAGCTCGACACGCCCTGGCCGAAGCTGCAACGCGCCCGTGCCGCGCTGGCCGAACACCTCGACGAAGCCAATCCGCAGGCCTTGCTGGCCTTGCTCGGCGACCGCGAGCGGCCGGCCGACGAGCAACTGCCGGAAACCGGCGTTGGCCTGGCCACCGAGCGCCTGTTGTCCAGCGTATTCATCGCCAGCGCCAACTACGGCACCCGTGCCAGCAGCGTGCTGCGGGTCCACGCCAGCGGCCGGCGTGAGTTCATCGAACGCAGCTTCGGCCCCGAGGGCGCGCGCCTGGGCGAGATCCACCTGGACCTCGGTCTATAGGATTCCTCGATACGTAGGGCGAATAGCGCGCAGCGTTATCCGCCGCTCGAAAGGCTCGACTGACGCCAAGCCCGGCCATGGAGTGGCGGGCGTCGGCGTATAACCGCGAACGGTTATACGCCCTACCGGGCGCGCCGCACGCTCTCGCGATATTCCGGCGCGATGCTGGATCACGGATGAATCCGCTCCTGCAAAATCGGCGCGAACGCCCGATCAGCACACCTCGATGCAGTCGCGCTGGCGCTTGGCGCGGTAGAGGCCGTCGTCCAGGCGTCGCAACAGCTGTTCCAGCGGCTCGCCGCGGCGCATGCCGGCCAGGGCGAAGCTGGCGGTGAGCGGTGGGAACAAGTCGCCGCCGGCTGCGCCGATCAACAGGCGCAGGCGCTCGGCCAGGGCGCCGGCGGCCACCAGCGGCGTGTTGGGCAGCAACACGACGAACTCTTCGCCGCCCCAGCGGGCGAAGCAGTCCTGTTCGCGCAGGGAATGGCGCACCGCCTGGGTCACCGCCACCAGCACCTGGTCGCCGGCCGGGTGGCCGAGGCTGTCGTTGATGCGCTTGAAGTGGTCGAGGTCGAACATCAGCACGCTGACGTCGTAGCCGTGGCGCTGGAAGCGCTGCCATTCGTGCTGCAGGCTGCCTTCGAAGCGGCGGCGGTTGTGGATCTGCGTCAGCGGATCGGTCTCGCTCAGGCGAACCGCCACCGCGGCCTGCTCGGCCAGCGCCAGGTTCGCGCGGCGCAACGCTTCGGTGCGCTGCGCCACCAGTTGTTCGAGGTTGTGGTTGAGCTCGCGAAGTTCCTCGTTGCGCCGCTGCAGCTCCAGCTCGATCAGCTTGCGCTCGTGGATATTGTGATGCGCGCCGATCATGCGCGTGGCGCTGCCGTCTTCGGCGAACTCGACGAAGCGGCCGTGATCCCTTATCCACAGGTAGTCGCCGTTGGCGCAACGGCAGCGGTACTCCTCGGCGTAGGTCGCCTGGCTGCCGTCCAGGTAGGCCTGGAAGCCGCGCATGACCTGCGGGAAGTCGTCGGGGTGGATCACCGAATGCCAGGTGGCGACGCTTTCCGGCAGGCCGTCGAGGGGGTAGCCGAGCATGCGGTACCAGCCCGGGCTGCGCTTGACGTCGTCGCTGCGGATATCCCAATCCCAGATACCGTCGCTGACGATTTCCAGGGCGTAGCGCAGGGTCTTCTCGATGGCTTCGCGGGAGGCGCCGGGGCTGCCCGCGAGGTCTTGCTGCTCGTCCATAAGCCTACTTCCGGCGGTGCCGGTTTCTACGGGCTCCCGGGGACGACTCAGCTCCGGGGAGGGCGGCGGTTCCGGGCTTCAGCCCTGGATGGTCGCCGCCGGGTTGATCACCCGGCCGAGGCCGAGGTTGCGCAATGCCAGGTGCAGGGAGCTGTGGATCACCTGCGGGTTGTCGAAGGTCATCAGTTGGCCGAGCAGCTCCCGGGCCTTGCCCAGGGTGATCTGGCGCAGCAGCCACTTCACTTTCGGCAAGTTGGTGGCGTTCATCGACAGCGAATCGAAGCCCATCGCCATGAGCAGCACCGCCGCCGCCGGGTCGCCGGCCATCTCGCCGCAGATGCTCACCGGCTTGCCTTCGGCGTGAGCGTCGTCGACCACCTTCTTCAGCGCCTGCAGCACCGCCGGGTGCAGGTAGTCGTAGAGGTCGGCCACGCGCGGGTTGTTGCGGTCCACCGCCAGCAGGTACTGGGTCAGGTCGTTGGAGCCGACCGAGAGGAAGTCCACCTGGCGCGCCAGCTCGCGGGTCTGGTACACGGCCGCGGGGATTTCCACCATCATGCCGATCGGCGGCATCGGGATGTCCACGCCTTCGTCGCGGATCTCGCCCCAGGCGCGGTGGATCAGGTGCAGCGCCTCTTCCAGCTCATGGGTGCCGGAGATCATCGGCAGCAGGATGCGCAGGTTGTTCAGGCCTTCGCTGGCCTTGAGCATGGCGCGGGTCTGCACCAGGAAGATTTCCGGGTGGTCGAGGGTGACGCGGATGCCGCGCCAGCCGAGGAACGGGTTGTCTTCCTTGATCGGGAAGTAGGACAGCGCCTTGTCGCCGCCGATGTCCAGGGTACGCATGGTCACCGGCAGCGGGTGGAACGCCGAGAGCTGCTCGCGGTAGATCGCCAGCTGCTCCTTTTCGCTGGGGAAGCGGTCGTTGATCATGAACGGCACTTCCGTGCGGTACAGGCCAACGCCCTCGGCGCCGCGCTCCTGGGCGCGCGCCACGTCGGCCAGCAGGCCGGTGTTGACCCACAGCGGCATGCGGTGGCCGTCGAGGGTCTCGCAGGGCAGCTCGCGCAGCGCGGCCAGGCCCTTGCTCAGCTCCTTCTCTTCGGCGACCACTTCGCCGTACTGCTTGACCAGCTGCGGCGACGGGTTGGTGTAGATCTCGCCGTGGTAGCCGTCGACGATCAGGTCGATGCCGTCGACCTTGGAGTACGGCAGGTCGACCGCGCCCATCACCGTGGGAATGCCCATGGCGCGGGCGAGGATGGCGACGTGCGAGTTGCCCGAGCCGAGCACCGAGATCAGGCCGACCAGCTTGCCCTCGGGCACTTCGCCGAGCATCGCCGGGGACAGCTCCTCGCTGACGATGATGGTCTGGTCGGGGTAGGTCAGGTTCTGCTTACGCTCTTCCTGGAGGTAAGCGAGGATACGCCGGCCGATGTCCTTGACGTCGGAGGCGCGCTCGCGCAGGTAGGCGTCGTCCATCAGTTCGAAGCGCGCGACGTGCTCCATCACCACCTGGCGCAGGGCGCCCTGGGCCCACTGGCCGGAGCGGATGATGCGCTTCACTTCGAGGCCGATGGAGGCGTCGTCGAGCATCATCAGGTAGACGTCGAACAGCGCGCGCTCTTCCTTGCGCAACTGGGTGGCGAGCTTGCTGGAGAGGTTGCGCATGTCCTCGCGGACCGACTCCAGGGCCTGCTTGAAGCGCTCGACCTCGGCCTCGACGTCGTCGATCGGCTTGTCCGGGACCACTTCCAGGTCGGCCGGCGGCAGCACCACCACGGCCTTGCCCACGGCCACGCCGGGGGCGCCGGGGACGCCGACGAACTTGGCCTCCTGGATGCCCTTGCCGAGCTTGCCCAGGCCGCGGATCGAGCCGGTGGCCTCGGCGTGGGCGATGACCCCGGCGAGCTGCGCGCTCATGGTCACCAGGAAGGCTTCCTCGCCCTCGTCGAACTGGCGCTTTTCCTTCTGTTGCACGACCAGAACGCCCATCACCCGACGGTGGTGGATGATCGGCGCGCCGAGGAAGGAGGCGTAGCGTTCCTCGCCGGTCTCGGCGAAGTAGCGGTAGCGCGGGTGCTCGGAGGCGTTCTCCAGGTTCAGCGGCTCCTCGCGGGTGCCGACCAGGCCGACCAGGCCTTCGTTCGGCGCCATGCTGACCTTGCCGATGGAGCGCTTGTTCAGGCCCTCGGTGGCCATCAGCACGAAGCGGTTGCTCTCCGGGTCGAGCAGGTACACCGAGCACACCTGGGTGCCCATGGCCTCCTTGACCCGCAGCACGATGATCCCCAGCGCCGCCTTGAGATCCTTGGCGGCGTTCACTTCCTGGACGATCTTGCGCAGCGTGTTGAGCATGCTCAGGGCCTTATCTCCTTGTTCAGTCCCGCGCCAGCAGGCGGGGCGCCAATTCCTTCAGGGCACGCCGGTAGACCTCGCGCTTGAAGGTGACCACCTGCCCCAGCGGGTACCAGTAGCTCACCCAGCGCCAGCCATCGAACTCCGGCTTGCCTGTCACGTCCATGCGTACGCGGTTCTCGTCGCCGGTCAGGCGCAACAGGAACCACTTCTGTTTCTGGCCTATGCACAGCGGCTGGCTGTTGGTGCGCACCAGTCGTTGCGGCAGGCGATAGCGTAGCCAACCCCGCGTGCAGGCGAGGATGCGCACATCCTGTTCTTCCAGGCCGACCTCTTCGTTCAGCTCGCGGTACAGCGCCTCTTCAGGGGTTTCCCGGGCATTGATGCCGCCTTGCGGGAACTGCCAGGCCTCCTGGTTGATGCGCCGCGCCCACAGAACCTGCCCGGCCTCGTTGGAGAGGATGATGCCGACATTGGGGCGAAAACCATCGGGATCGATCACGGCGGGACATCCTCGAAAACGCGTGTGCCCGCATTGTTCCACAAAGCCTGTGAGAGCGGCAACGCGAGGCTTGGCGCGCATGGGCAGGGCCGGCAAAAGCCGTTACTCTAGGCGACTTTTCCGCTTTCGCAATTAAGGGTGAACCATGCCGCGTCTGGCCCTCTTCGACCTCGACAACACGCTCCTGGCCGGTGACAGCGATCACAGCTGGGGCGAGTGGTTGTGCCAGCGCGGCCTGGTCGACGCCGACGAATACCAGGCGCGCAACGACGCCTTCTACACCGACTACCAGGCCGGCACCCTCGACGTGTTCGCCTACCAGGCCTTCACCCAGGCGATCCTCGGGCGCAACTCGGTCGAGCAGCTGGCCATCTGGCATCGCCAGTTCATGGACGAGGTCATCGAGCCGATCATCCTGGCCAGGGGCGAGGCCCTGCTGGCCGAGCACCGCGCCGCCGGCGACCGCCTGGTGATCATCACCGCGACCAACCGCTTCGTCACCGGCCCGATCGCCGAGCGCCTGGGCGTGGAAACCCTGATCGCCACCGAGTGCGAGATGCGCGACGGCCTCTACACCGGCCAGACCTGCGACGTGCCTTGCTTCCAGGGCGGCAAGGTGACCCGCCTGCAGCGCTGGCTGGAAGAAACCGGGCTGAGCCTGGAAGGCAGCTACTTCTACAGCGATTCGCGCAACGACCTGCCGCTGCTGGAAGTGGTCGCCCACCCGGTCGCCGTCGACCCCGACGACGTCCTCCGCGCCACCGCCGAGGCCCGCGGCTGGCCGGTGCTCAGCCTGCGCGACTGAGCCGCGTCACAGCGGCTTGTTGACCATCAGCCAGAAGATCGCCAGGAAGGCCAGGAACGCCGGCCAGCCCAGGGCGAACCACCAGCGCATATAGAAGAAGGCCCGCGGCGGCAGCGCGGCTTCCGCCGCCGTCGCCGCCTCGGCCAGATCGCGCACGCGCATCTGCAGCCAGACCACCGGCAACCAGCAGGCGCCGGCGAACACATACAGGCCCAGGCTCCACAGCAGCCAGCCCTGGCCCAGCGGCCAGCCGGCCCAGTGCGCCATGGCCAGGCCGCTGAGCGGCTGGAACACCGCGCTGCTGGCAATGAACAGCCAATCGGCGGTGACCAGGTGGCGGAAGGTCACCCGGATCGCCTCCAGGCTGCCGCTGCGCCAGGCCCGCCAGGCGTAGTAGGCCGAGCCCAGGCCGGTGCCGAACAGCAAGGTGGCGGACAGGATGTGCAGGGTCTTGAGCAGCAGGTAGGGGCTCATCGGCACTCCATTGCCGGGCGGGGCTGAAGCTAGACCGGCTTGGCCAGCATCAGCGCGAGTATGGCCAGCCAGCCGAGCAGCGCAATGACGAAGAACGCGGCGCCGAAGCGCAGCTCGCGCACGGCGCGCTCGGCCAACGGCTCGCCGCTGTCGCGGGCGCTCACCGCCAACGCGCGGATGCGCCACAGGCGGCTGGTGAACAGCAGCCAGAAGACCGCCACCAGGATCAGCAGGCAGGCGCTGGCCAGCAGCCAGGTATGGCTCAACGCGAAGCCGGCGCGATGGACCATCTGCCAGCCGCTGACCGGCAGGCTGATCACGCTGCCGGCGATCAGCAGCCAGGCGGCCAGGCCGATGCGCTGCAGCGCCTTGGCCAGCACGCCGGCATCCCCGCCACGCCAACTGCGCCAGCCGTACCAGCCCAGGCCGAGGATGGCCAGCAGCGGTACGGCCACGGCGACGCCGTGGAGGATCTTGAGGGTCTGGTAGGTTTCCATGCGGGCGTTCCCTGTCGCGGTTCGGGCTGTTCCATCAGCCTAGCAGCGCTGCCGGCCGGCGGGTTGAGCTGGGACAGCGACGGCCGCCCCGGCGTTCCCGCCCGCCGTGGCGTCAGCCGAGGAACAGCTTGTAGGCCGGGTTGTCGCTCTCGTCCCAGTACGGGTAGCCGATCTCTTCCAGCGCCTGCGCCACCAGGTGGCGCTCCTCGGCCGGCACCTGCAGGCCGGCGACCACGCGACCGTCGGCGGCGCCGTGGTTGCGGTAGTGGAACATGGTGATGTTCCAGCGCCCGCCGAGCTTGTTGAGGAAGTTGAACAGCGCGCCGGGGCGCTCGGGGAACTCGAAGCGGAACACCTGCTCGTCGCTGACCCGCGGCGAATGGCCGCCGACCATGTGGCGGATGTGCAGCTTGGCCAGTTCGTTGTCGGTCAGGTCCAGCACCGGGAAGCCCTGCCCGCGCAGTTGCTCGACCAGCGCCGCGCGCGGGTCGTTGTCCGGGTGGGTCTGCACGCCGACGAAGATGTGCGCTTCGCTGTCGGTGTTGTAGCGGTAGTTGAACTCGGTGATCTGGCGCTTGCCGATGGCTTCGCAGAACGCCTTGAAGCTGCCCGGACGCTCGGGGATGGTCACGGCGATGATGGCTTCGCGCTTCTCGCCCAGCTCGGCGCGCTCGGCGACATGGCGCAGGCGGTCGAAGTTGATGTTGGCGCCCGAGTCGATGGCCACCAGGGTCTGCCCGCGCACGCCGTCGCGCTCGACGTAGCGCTTGATCCCGGCCACCGCCAGGGCGCCGGCCGGCTCGGTGATCGAGCGGGTATCGTCGTAGATGTCCTTGATCGCCGCGCAGATCTCGTCGGTGCTGACGGTGATCACTTCATCGACGTACTGCTTGCAGATGTCGAAGGTGTGCTGGCCGATCTGCGCCACCGCCACGCCGTCGGCGAACAGCCCGACCTGGCCGAGCACCACGCGCTCGCCGGCGGCCATGGCGGCCTGCAGGCAGTTGGAGTCGTCCGGCTCGACGCCGATCACCCGCACCTCGGGGCGCAGGTATTTGACGTAGGCGGCGATGCCGGCGACCAGGCCGCCGCCGCCCACCGGCACGAAGATGGCGTCCAGGCGCCCCGGATGCTGGCGGAGGATTTCCATCGCCACGGTACCCTGGCCGGCGATCACGTCCGGGTCGTCATAGGGGTGGATGTAGGCGTAGCCCTTTTCCTCCACCAGCTTCAGCGAGTGCGCCAGCGCCTCGGGGAAAGCGTCGCCGTGCAGCACCACCTTGCCGCCGCGGGCGCGCACGCCCTGGACCTTGAGCTCCGGCGTGGTGCGCGGCATGACGATGGTCGCCTTCACCCCCAGCTCCTTCGCCGCCAGGGCCAGGCCCTGGGCGTGGTTGCCGGCCGAGGCGGTGACCACGCCGCGCGCCAGCTCCTCGGGGTTCAGCTGCGCCAGCTTGTTGTAGGCGCCGCGAATCTTGAAGCTGAACACCGGCTGCAGGTCCTCGCGCTTGAGCAGGACCTGGTTGTCCAGGCGCTCGGAAAGGCGGCGGGCCGGCTGCAGCGGGGTTTCCACGGCGACGTCGTAGACGCGCGAGGTGAGGATCTTCTTGACGTACTGTTCGAGCATCGGGGCGGGCTTCGCAGGGGTCGGGCACAAAGCCGGCAGTCTACTCCAGTCGGCGGACGGCCGGGCGGCGAATCCACATTCGGCGGGCGTCGCCGCTATAATTCGCGGCTCAAGTCCCTTTCCCCAGCCGGAACCCGATACATGAACCAGGACCAGCTCAAGCAGGCCGTGGCCCAGGCCGCCGTCGACCACATCCTCCCGCACCTCGACAGCAAGAGCATCGTCGGCGTCGGCACCGGCTCCACCGCCAACTTCTTCATCGACCTGCTGGCCAGGCACAAGGCCGAGTTCGACGGCGCCGTGGCCAGCTCCGAAGCCACCGCCCAGCGCCTGAAGGGCCACGGCATCCCGGTCTACGACCTGAACACGGTCAGCGAGCTGGAGTTCTACGTCGACGGCGCCGACGAAACCAACGAGCGCCTGGAACTGATCAAGGGCGGCGGCGCCGCGCTGACCCGCGAGAAGATCGTCGCGGCCGTGGCCAAGCAGTTCGTCTGCATCGCCGACCAGAGCAAGCTGGTGCCGATCCTCGGCGCCTTCCCGCTGCCGGTCGAGGTCATCCCCATGGCCCGCAGCCACGTGGCGCGCCAGCTGGTCAAGCTGGGCGGCGACCCGGTCTACCGCGAGGGCGTGCTGACCGACAACGGCAACATCATCCTCGACGTGCACAACCTGCGCATCGACAGCGCCGTGGACCTGGAGCAGAAGATCAACAACATCGTCGGCGTGGTCACCAACGGCC
>NZ_JARJLT010000295.1 GCF_029335315.1 Pseudomonas citronellolis | reverse complement strand
CATGGCGCGCCCCAGCAATATCCCGAAGCATTCTCCCCCAGCACCCCCGCGGCCCCGGGCGCTAGAGTCGAGGTTTCCGCCAACCACCCAGGAGACCGCCATGAACACCCGTGGCCTGCTCGACCAGCTACTCAAATCCGGCCAGGAACTGCTGCAGAACAAGGGTCTCGCCCAGCAGGGCGGCCAAAGTACCCAGGGGCAGGGCGCCCAGGGCAAGGGCGGCCTGGATATCGGCAGCCTGCTCTCCGGCGCCGGTGGCGGCGCCCTGGCC
>NZ_JARJLT010000294.1 GCF_029335315.1 Pseudomonas citronellolis | reverse complement strand
CAGGCGCGCTGGGTCTTTTCCATCACCGCGTAGTCGATGGAGTTGTCCGGGCAGCATTCGAAGGTGGCCGGGTCGATGTTGATCACCTCGCCTTCGTGCTGGCTGCGCTCCAGGGCCAGCAGGCAGGTGTCGTAGATGTCCGGGTCATGGCGCTTGAGTTCGTCGAGGAAGCGGCTGGCGCGGAACAGGAACATGCCGCTGTTCCAGTAGTGCCCGCCCTGTTCGACGAACTGCCGGGCGCGGGCTTCGTCGGGTTTCTCGATGAAGCGTTCGACGCGCTCGACGCCGCCGGGCAGGGCGTCCTCGGCGGACGCGCGAATGTAGCCGTAGCCGGTTTCCGGGCGGCTGGCCGGCACGCCGAACAGCACCAGCTCGCCTTTCTCGGCGGCCACGGTGGCCAGCGCCAGGGCGCGCTGGAAGGCGCGCGGGTCTTCCAGCACGTGGTCGGCCGGGAGCACCAGCAGCAGTTCGTCACGGCCTTCGGCGACCAGCTTCATGGCGGCGATGGCCACCGCCGGGGCGGTGTTGCGGCCGAAGGGTTCGAGCAGGATGCCCTGGGTCTTCAGGCTCAGCTGTTCCAGCTGTTCCTGGAGGATGAAGCGGTGTTCCTTGTTGCTCACCACCAGCGGCGGCTCCATGCCGTCGAAGGCCAGGCGTTCCAGGGTCTGCTGGAACAGCGTGTGCTCGCCGGCCAGGGCCAGGAACTGCTTGGGGTAGAGCTTGCGGGAAAGGGGCCAGAGTCGCGAGCCGCTGCCACCGGAAAGAATGACGGGAATCATGGGGTTTCTCCTTAAGCGTTCATGCGTTCTGTGGGGCGCCCGGACTGCGGACGCCGATGCCGATTTGGGTGACCTCTCCGTGCGGGCCGTCTTGGCGGCTCGCTGATTTTTTCTGTTCTTGTTGTGGTGTTGGTTCTGGTGATTCTGTTTTTGGGGGAGGCAAGAGCCCCTCTCCCCAGCCCTCTCCCTTCAGGGAGAGGGTTAGGGAGAGGGCGCGAGCTTCCCGTCGGCACATCATCGCCATCTGACTCAGTCCGCCTTCACCGGCCGCTTGACCCACACCGGCGACAGCTTGCCGCCCTCGCCGGTGACGTAGAGGCACACCACCTCGCCGCGCTCCAGGGTCACCGGCTTGAGGTCGCTGACCTTCTTCGCACCGTCGAACAGCGCCAGGTTCACTTTCACCGGGTTGATCTCGCGGTCGCCGTGGCCCTGCGGGGCGACGTTGCCGATCACCTCGGTCTTGCCGTCGGCGGTCTTCAGGGTCAGCGCCTGGCCGCTGAGGTTCTGCACGCGGACCAGGGCCTTCTGCTTGTTCTTGAACGGCGGCTCGGGCACCAGCCGGGGCTGGCCGCCGGGCTGGCTGACCAGGGTGTAGTAGGCGTCCGGATCGAGTTTCACCGGCAGGCTCTGGCTGCCGACCTTGGCGGTGTAGTTGCCCGCCGGGAGGAATTTGAAGTCGCTGGAGCCCAGCGGCGAGACGTCGTTGAGCTGGGCGTTGCCGACGCTCACCGAGAGTTCGCTGCTGCCGGCGTTGTAGGCCCGCACGAAGGCCGAGCCCTTGGGCGCCTGCGGGCCGTAGAGGGCGGCTTCGCCGGCGTGCGCGCCGAAGGCGGCGAAGCCCAGGGCCAGGGCCAGGGCGGGGGATTTCCAGCCGAGGGTCTTGGATCGAGTCATGGGGTGTACCTCCGTCTTCTCTGTTGTCGGTGGGCGCGCTGGCGCCCGGTGCGGCGCTCAGTGCGCCGCCGGTTGGCCCGGCTGGTTGGCGGCCAGGCGTTCGTCACGGTTGCCGGCCGCGCGCAGCTGGGCCAGCCAGTTCGCGTCGAACTGGCTGAGGTCGCTGTGCATCGGCAGGTAGCGTTCGGGGAATTCCCACACCAGCAGGCGTGGCGGCTTCTGCTGGAAGCCCGGGTCCTTGAGCAGTTCGAGCATGGGTTCGAGCGGGCCCTTGCCTTCCTTGGCGTAGTTGATCAGGTCGGCCGACAGCGCCTGCTTGAGCGCGCCGGCGAAGTTCCAGTGCGGGTTGGCGCTGTAGCTGGTGCCGACCAGGGCCACCTGCGGCTCGGCGCTGTCGCCGAACAGGTCGCCGCCGCTGGCGGCTTCGGCGGCCTGCGCCGGGTGGGTCTGGCGCGCCTGCAACTGGTCCGGCGCCGGCAGCAGTTCGCTGAACAGCGGGTCCAGCGGCAGGAAGCTCAGCAGGTCGCCCTTGTGCGGCGCGGCCTGGCTGGCGTCGGTGATGAAGGTCTGCTGCGGCAGGTCGAGGTTCTGTCCCTCGTGGATGCTCTGCGCCAGGCGCTGGGCCACGGCCTCGGCGCCCAGCGGGGTCCAGTGGGTATCGGTGCGCAGGAACACCTGGCCGTTGTTCTTGGCCTGTTCCAGGGTGTCCTGCAGCTTGGGCGCGGCCATGCCGGCCTGGCGCGCGCGCTGCAGGAACTCGTCGTAGAGGCCGACGTGCAGCTGGGCTGGCTGCTCCTTGCCGATGTACTCGGGGTAGATGCGCGCCTTGGCCGGGATGATCGCCAGCACCAGCTTCACGCCGCGGCGCTCCAGCTCCTGCTGCACGCCGCGCACCAGCGCCCAGTTGTCGTCGAGCTGGCTGGCGCTGGGCGCCGGCTTGAACTCTTCGTCGGTGAACAGCCAGCCGTCCTTGCCGATCACAACGCCCGGGCGGCCTTCGTCGAACAGGGTGTAGTCCAGCGCGGCCCAGAGGTTGGTGCCCAGGCGCTTGATCGGGAACTGCTCGTCGTAGTGGCCTTCGAAGGCGTGGGCCAGCTTTCCGTTGAGCAGCGTGGTGCCTTCGGCGGCGGCGAAGCTGGGGAAGGCCTTCAGCGACCAGCCGGCGAGGCCGAGCAGGATCCCGCCGAAGGCGGCGACGTAGGCGTATTGCATGGATCTCGAGAGTGTCGGTTGCATGGTCCGGCCTCGCTCAGAACTGGAAGTAGAGGAAGGGCGAGTAGCTCTGCGCGGAGAGCTTCAGCACCGAGGCGGCGAACAGCGCCAGCAGGGCCACGCGGGTGGCCAGCACGGGCAGTTGGGTCAGCCAGTGCGGGCGGTACACGGCCGCGCCGCTTGGCGCGTAGGCAATGGCCGCCGGGTCGCTTTCCGCCTCGCGCGGGCTGCGCGGCTGGGCGCTGGCCGGGCCGTCGGCGGCGACCTCGTCGGTCTTCGCCGCGGCCTTGGGCGCCTTGCTCTGCAACGGCTGGTTGTAGAACTGGCGCAGGCCGAAGATCGCCAGCACCACGTAGGCCACCACCAGGGTGCCGACCTGCAGGCCGGTGAGGCTGGCGCGGCTCTGCTCGGAGAGGCTCCAGTCGCCGAAGCTGAACATGGCTGCGTACATGCGCCAGGCCACGTGCAGGCTCTCGGCGCGGAAGATCACCCAGCCGACGATCACCAGCAGGAAGGTGAAGGCCCACTTCAGCGGGTTGAGCGCGCGCGGCGCGGCGTTCACCCCGAGGGCGCGTTCGATCGCCAGCCACACGCCGTGCCAGGCGCCCCAGATGATGTAGGTGACGTTGGCACCGTGCCACAGGCCGCCCAGCAGCATGGTCAGGATCAGGTTGCGGTAGGTCTGGAAGGTGCTGCC
>NZ_JARJLT010000293.1 GCF_029335315.1 Pseudomonas citronellolis | reverse complement strand
CAGGCGCGCTGGGTCTTCTCCATCACCGCGTAGTCGATGGAGTTGTCCGGGCAGCATTCGAAGGTGGCCGGGTCGATGTTGATCACCTCGCCTTCGTGCTGGCTGCGCTCCAGGGCCAGCAGGCAGGTGTCGTAGATGTCCGGGTCGTGGCGCTTGAGTTCGTCGAGGAAGCGGCTGGCGCGGAACAGGAACATGCCGCTGTTCCAGTAGTGCCCGCCCTGTTCGACGAACTGCCGGGCGCGGGCTTCGTCGGGTTTCTCGATGAAGCGTTCGACGCGCTCGACGCCGCCGGGCAGGGCGGCCTCGGCGGACGCGCGAATGTAGCCGTAGCCGGTTTCCGGGCGGCTGGCCGGCACGCCGAACAGCACCAGTTCGCCTTTCTCGGCGGCCACGGTGGCCAGCGCCAGGGCGCGCTGGAAGGCGCGCAGGTCTTCCAGCACGTGGTCGGCCGGGAGCACCAGCAGCAGTTCGTCACGGTCTTCGGCGACCAGCTTCATGGCGGCGATGGCCACCGCCGGGGCGGTGTTGCGGCCGAAGGGTTCGAGCAGGATGCCCTGGGTCTTCAGGCTCAGTTGTTCGAGCTGTTCCTGGAGAATGAAGCGGTGTTCCTTGTTGCTCACCACCAGCGGCGGCTCCATGCCGTCGAAGGCCAGGCGTTCCAGGGTCTGCTGGAACAGCGTGTGCTCGCCGGCCAGGGCCAGGAACTGCTTGGGGTAGAGCTTGCGGGAAAGGGGCCAGAGTCGCGAGCCGCTGCCACCGGAAAGAATGACGGGAATCATGGGGTTTCTCCTTAAACGTTCATGCGTTCTGTTGGGCGCCGGGCGCCGTTACCGTTTCGGGTGACCTCTCCGTGCGGGCCGTCTTGGCGGCTCGCTGATTTTTTTCTGCCGGTGTGACCGGTCTTTTTGTGGTGGTTCGTTCTTCTGACTCAGTCCGCCTTCACCGGCCGCTTGACCCACACCGGCGACAGCTTGCCGCCCTCGCCGGTGACGTAGAGGCACACCACCTCGCCGCGCTCCAGGGTCAGCGGCTTGAGGTCGCTGAGCTTTTTCGCGCCTTCGAACAGCGCCAGGTTCACTTTCACCGGGTTGATCTCGCGGTCGCCGCGGCCCTGCGGGGCGACGTTGCCGACCACTTCGGTCTTGCCGTCGGCGGTCTTCAGGGCCAGCGCCTGGCCGCTGAGGTTCTGCAGGCGGAGCAGGGCCTTCTGCTTGTTCTTGAACGGCGGCTCGGGCACCAGCCTGGCCTGGCCGCCGGGCTCGCTGACCAGGGTGTAGTAAGCGTCCGGGTCGAGTTTCACCGGCAGGTTCTGGTTGCCGATCTTGGCGGTGTAGGCGCCCGGCGGCAGGAACTCGAAGTCGCTGGCGTCCTGCGGAGCGATTTCGCCCAGCTCCACGGGGCCGAGGTTGACGTTCAGTTCGACGTGGCTGGCGTTGTAGGCCCGCACGAAGGCCGAACCTTGCGGCGCGGCGGGGCGGTACAGGCTGGCCTCGCCGGCATAGGCGCCGGCGCTTGCCAGGCCGAGGGCCAGGGTGGTCAGGACGAGGGACTTGGCTAGGGACATGGGGACTCCTCCCGTGGGGTGATGGCTCAGGGTGTGGTGGGGGCCTGGGCGGCCAGGCGTTGCTCGGGGGCGCCGGCCGCGCGCAACCGGGCCAGCCAGTCGGCGTCGAACTGGCTGAGGTCGCTGGGCATCGGCAGGTAGCGTTCGGGGAACTCCCAGATCAGCAGGCGCGGGTGGAAGTCCGGGTCCTGCAGCAGTTCGAGCATGGGTTCGAGCGGGCCCTTGCCGTCCTCGGCGTAGTTGATCAGGTCGGTGGACAGCGCTTGCCTGAGCGCGCCGGCGAAGTTCCAGCGCGGGTTGGCGCTGTAGCTGGTACCGACCAGGGCCACTTGCGGCAGGGTGCTGTCGTCGAAGAGCTCCTCGCTGGCTTTCTCGGTGGAGTAGGTGTGGCGTGCCTGCAGCTGATCCGGGGCGGGCAGCAGTTCGTCGAACAACGGGTCCAGGGGCAGGAAGCTCAGCAGGTCGCCCTTGTACGGCAGGTATTGGCTGACGTCGGTGATGAAGGTCTGCACCGGCAGCCCGGGGTGCTGGCCGGCGCGGATGCTCAGGGCCAGGTGCTGGGCGGCGGCCTCGGCGCCCAGCGGGGTCCAGTGGGTGTCGGTGCGCAGGAACACCTGGCCGTTGTTCTTGGCCTGTTCCAGGGTGTCCTGCAGTTTGGGCGCGGCCATGCCGGCCTGGCGCGCGCGCTGCAGGAACTCGTCATAGAGGCCGGCGTGCTGCTGCGCGGGGCGTTGCTTGCCGATGTACTCGGGGTAGAGGCGCGCCTTGGCCGGGACGATCGCCAGCACCAGTTCCACGCCGCGCCGCGCCAACTCGCGCTGCACGCCGCGCACCAGCGCCCAGTTGTCGTCGAGTTGGCTGGCGCTGGGCGCCGGCTTGAACTCTTCGTCGGTGAACAGCCAGCCGTCCTTGCCGATCACAACGCCGGGGCGGCCTTCGTCGAACAGGGTGTAGTCCAGCGCGGCCCAGAGGTTGGTGCCCAGGCGCTTGATCGGAAACTGCTTGTCGTAGTGGCCTTCGAAGGTGTGGGCCAGCGTGCCGTCGAGCAGCGTGCTGCCCTCGGCGGCGGTGAAGCCGGGGAAGGCTTTCAGTGACCACCCGGCGAGGCCGGCGAGCAGGCCGCAGAAGAGGGTGGCGTAGGTGTATTGCACGGGGGTGGGGTACATGCTCAGGCCTCGCTCAGAACTGGAAGTAGAGGAAGGGCGAGTAGCTCTGCGCGGAGAGCTTCAGCACCGAGGCGGCGAACAGCGCCAGCAGCACGGTCCTACCCGCCAGCGCGGGCAACAGGGCGGGCGTGCCAGCCTGGCGCAGGCGCCAGCAAGCGCCGGCCAGGATCGCGGCGTAGGCCACCACCAGGGTGCCGACCTGCAGGCCGGTGAGGCTGGCGCGGCTCTGTTCGGAGAGGCTCCAGTCGCCGAAGCTGAACATGGCTGCGTACATGCGCCAGGCCACGTGCAGGTTCTCGGCGCGGAAGATCACCCAGCCGACGATCACCAGGCCGAAGGTGAAGGCCCACTTCAGCGGGTTGAGCGCGCGCGGCGCGGCGTTCACCCCGAGGGCGCGCTCGATCGCCAGCCACACGCCGTGCCAGGCGCCCCAGATCACGTAGGTGACGTTGGCGCCGTGCCACAGGCCGCCCAGGAGCATGGTCAGGATCAGGTTGCGGTAGGTCTGGAAGGTGCTGCC
>NZ_JARJLT010000292.1 GCF_029335315.1 Pseudomonas citronellolis | reverse complement strand
CGCGGGGGCAACGGGGGTTACTTGAGGCCGGCGACCAGCGCGGGCGAGGCCGGCTTGCCGTCGAAGGTGGTCACCCCGGCGAGCCATTGTTCGAGCTGCTGCGGGTGGGCCTTGAGCCAGGCGCGGGCGGCGTCCAGCGGCTGGCTGCGGTCGAGGATGGGTTCCATCACCTGGCTGACGTCGGCGCTGCTGAAGCGCAGGTTGTGCAGCAGCTTGGCGACGTTGCCGCACTGCTGCTGGTAGCCGGCGGCGGTCATGATCGAGACGGTGGCGGCGCCTTCGTTGGGGCCGAACACGTCGTCGCTGCCGGTGAGGTACTTCATGTCGATCTGCAGGTTCATCGGGTGCGGCTTCCAGCCGAAGAACACCACCCACTGCTGGCGCTTGATCGCCCGCTTGACCGCGGTGAGCATGCCGGCCTCGCTGGATTCCACGACCTGGAAGCCCTTCAGGCCGAACTTGTCCTTGGCGATCATGTCCGCGGTGATGCGGTTGGAGCCGCTGCCCGGCTCGATCAGGTAGATCTTGTTGTCCAGCTTGTCGCGGAATTTGGCGATGTCGGCGAAGGTCTTCAGGCCGCCGTCGTAGACGTAGGTGGGCACCGCGTAGGTGGACTGGGCGTCGCCCAGGGTGGCGGGCGTGAGGACTTCGATCTGCTGCTTGTCCAGGTAGGGCTTGGCCACCGGCTGCATGGTCGGCTGCCAGTAGCCGAGGAAGATGTCGAGCTGCTTGTCGGCCATGCCGGCGAGGATGATCTGTTGCGAAGCGCTGGTCTGCTTGACCTTGTAGCCCAGGCCGTCGAGCAGGGCCTCGGCCATGGCGCTGCTGGCCACCACGTCGGTCCAGTTCACCGAGCCCATGCGCACCGTCTGGCACGCCTCGGGCTCGGCGGCCCAACTGCTGCCGGCGACGGCGAACAGCGCGGCGCAGGCGGCCGCTTTGATCGATAGCTTCATGACTTCTCCCTCAAGGCCTTTGCGGCAGTGGTTATCGTTGTTGTGTCATGCGCCCCGCGCGGCGGTGGCTGGAGTCAAAACTACGCACAGCCGGGCGCGGCGAATCGCACAGTGGCGACCTGCACTTGCACGCCAGCGACCTCCCGGTTGCCAGCGCCGGGGGAAATGTTCTATGCCAGTGGATCGCCGCCCGAATCGCCCGGATGACGCCATGTCGAACGACTTCTGGTTTCTCCTGCTGCCCGGTTTTTCCGTAATGGGCTTCATCTCCGCCGTGGAGCCGCTGCGCGTGGCCAACCGCTTTCGCGGCGGGCTGTACCGCTGGCACCTGCTGAGCGCCGACGGCGGCCCGGTGCTGGCCAGCAACGGCATGTCGATGAACGCCGACGGCGCCCTGGAAGCCCTGGGCCGCGGCGACACCCTGTTCGTGGTCGCCGGCTTCGACCCGCTGCGCGCCTGCACCCCGGCGCTGCTGCACTGGCTGCGCCGGCTCGACCGCGAGGGGGTGACCCTCGGCGGCATCGACACCGGCACCTTCGTCCTCGCCGAGGCCGGCCTGCTCGAGCGCCAGCGCTGCACCCTGCACTGGGAGGCGCTGGACGCCTTCCGGGAGACTTATCCACACCTGCACGCGACCCAGGAGCTGTTCGAGATCGACGGCGCGCGCATCACCTCCGCCGGCGGCACGGCCTCGATCGACCTGATGCTCGACCTGATCGCCCGCGACCAGGGCCCGGAGCTGGCGGTGCAGGTCTCCGAGCAGTTCGTCGTCGGGCGCATCCGCACCCGCCAGGACCACCAGCGCCTGCAACTGGCCAGCCGCTACGGGGTGACCAACAAGAAGCTGGTGCAGGTGCTCGGCGAGATGGAGCGCCACACCGAGCCACCGCTGTCGACCCTGGCGCTGGCCGAGGGCATCCAGGTCACCCGCCGCCAGCTGGAGCGCCTGTTCCGCCTGCACCTGCACGACACGCCGTCGAACTTCTACCTCGGCCTGCGCCTGGACAAGGCCCGCCAGCTGCTGCGGCAGACCGACATGAGCGTGCTGGAGGTGGGCCTGGCCTGCGGCTTCGAGACGCCGTCGTACCTGTCGCGCAGCTATCGGGCGAAGTTCGGGGTATGTCCGAGCCAGGATCGCGCGGCGTTGCCGGGTGTGGGTTCAAAGAGCCCCTCTCCCCAGCCCTCTCCCTGAAGGGAGAGGGGGCAGTACGTGCCGAGAGGAGGCATGGTTTCAGCCGGAAGCTTTGGGTGTTTCCGGCTAACTCCAGAGCAACCAACCCTGCCCAACGGTCCCCTCTCCCTTCAGGGCGGGGCGCGCAGCCGAGGGTTAGGGAGAGGGAGCGGAGTCTCAGCCAGGGCCAAAACACCCGTTCGCGAGCAAGCTCGCTCCTACAAAAGCCGCCAGCCCTCAGTGGCAAGATCCGTGGGCTCTGCGTCATTTATCCACAGGCCGGGCGGGTGCACCATGGGTTCATCC
>NZ_JARJLT010000291.1 GCF_029335315.1 Pseudomonas citronellolis | reverse complement strand
TTCCGCCGTGCGCTGAAGGTCTACGCCCACGACGTGCCGCTGCTGCTGCAGGGCGAGACCGGCTCCGGCAAGGAAGCCTTCGCCAAGGCCGTGCACCAGGCGGCCGAACGCGCCGGCAAGGCCTTCGTCGCGCTGAACTGCGCGGCCATCCCGGAGAGCCTGATCGAGAGCGAGCTGTTCGGCTATCGCGGCGGCAGCTTCACCGGCGCGCGCAAGGAGGGCATGCGCGGCAAGCTGCTGCAGGCCGACGGCGGCACCCTGTTCCTCGACGAGATCGGCGACATGCCGCTGGCCTTGCAGACCCGCCTGCTGCGCGTGCTGGAAGAACGCCAGGTGCTGCCGCTGGGCGACGGCGAGGCGCAGGCGGTGGACCTGCGCCTGATCAGCGCTACCCACCGCAACCTGGAGGAACTGGTGGCCACCGGCAGTTTCCGCGAGGACCTCTACTACCGCCTCAATGGCCTGGTGCTGCAACTGCCGGCGTTGCGTGAACGCGAAGACAAGGCGCAGCTGCTGGCGCAATTGCTGGTGGAGGAAGCCAAGGGCCGCCACATCGCCCTCGACGAGGACGTGCGCCAGGCGCTGCTGGAACATCCCTGGCCGGGCAACGTGCGCCAGCTGCGCAACGTGCTGCGCACCCTGGTGGCGCTCAGCGAGGGCGGGCGCGTGCGCTTCGCCGACCTGCCGGTGGACATCCGCCGCGCCCCCGTGCCCCGGCCCGCCGCGCCCGAGGCGCCGGTCGACAGCCTGCAGGACGCCGAGCGCGGCGCGCTGCTGGCGGTGCTGGAAGCGCAGCGCTGGCACATGAGCCGCAGCGCGCAGCAGCTGGGCATCAGCCGCAACACCCTGTACCGCAAGTTACGCCGCCACGGCCTGAGCCGTTCCGCGCCGTAGGGCGGATAACGCCTACGGCGTTATCCGCCGTTTGGCCTTGGTTCCCGGCGGCTCCGGGTTCGACCTTGGCGGTGGGGGAGGGCTGGGTGTATCGGCGGATAACCGCGAACGGTTATTCGCCCTACGTCAGCCCCACCGATGGCTTGCGCGGAACCCTCGCCAGGCGGCGCCGTCCGATGCTCCGGGCCGCGCCGCGAGCAGGCGCCGCTGTGCTAATCTGCCGCCCATTCGAAGCGCCTTCCCAGGCTTGATTGCAGGAGTCTGCATGCATATCCACATCCTCGGCATCTGCGGCACCTTCATGGGCTCGCTGGCCGTGCTGGCCAAGGAACTGGGGCACCGCGTCACCGGTTCCGACGCCAACGTCTACCCGCCCATGAGCACCCAGCTGCAGGCCCAGGGCATCGAACTGATGCAGGGCTACGAGCCCGCCCACCTGGAGCCGGCGCCGGACCTGGTGGTGATCGGCAACGCCCTGTCGCGCGGCAACCCGGCGGTGGAGCATGTGCTGAACAAGGGCCTGCCCTACGTCTCCGGCCCGCAGTGGCTGGCCGACCACGTGCTGCAGGGGCGCTGGGTCCTGGCCGCCGCCGGCACCCACGGCAAGACCACCACCAGCAGCATGCTGGCCTGGGTGCTGGAGCACGCCGGCATGAGCCCGGGCTTCCTGATCGGCGGCGTGCCGCAGAACTTCGGGGTTTCCGCGCGCCTGGGCGGCACGCCGTTCTTCGTGGTCGAGGCCGACGAGTACGACAGCGCCTTCTTCGACAAGCGCTCGAAGTTCGTCCACTACCGTCCGCGCACCGCGATCCTGAACAACCTGGAGTTCGACCACGCGGACATCTTCCCCGATCTCGCGGCCATCGAACGGCAGTTCCACCACCTGGTGCGGACCATCCCCGGCGAAGGCCTGATCATCCACCCGGAAAGCGAAACCGCGCTCAAGCGGGTGATCGGCATGGGCTGCTGGACCCCGGTGCAGACCACCGGCGAAGGCGGCCAGTGGCAGGCGCGCCTGCTCAGCGAAGACGGCTCGCGCTTCGAGGTGCTGTTCGACGGCGCCGCGCAGGGCGTGGTGGAGTGGGAACTGACCGGCCAGCACAACGTCGCCAACGCCCTGGCCTGCCTGGCCGCGGCGCGCCACGTCGGCGTGGTGCCGGAGCTGGGTTGCGCCGCGCTGTCGGCCTTCCTGAGCGTCAAGCGGCGCATGGAGAAGGTCGCCGAAGTGAAGGGCATAACCATCTACGACGACTTCGCCCACCACCCGACCGCCATCGCCACCACCCTCGACGGCCTGCGCAAGCGCGTCGGCGCGGCGCCGGTGATCGCGGTGGTCGAGCCGCGCTCCAACTCCATGAAGCTCGGCGCGCACCGCGACGGCCTGGCCGACAGCGTCGAGCAGGCCGACAACGTGTTCTGGTACGCCCCGCCGAACCTCGGCTGGGACCTGGCCGCCACGGTCGCCGGCTCCCGCGTGCCGACCCAGGTGTGCGACTCGCTGGAGTCGATCATCGCCGGGGTCAAGGCCCTGGCCACGCCGGGCACCCAGGTGGTGGTCATGAGCAACGGCGGCTTCGGCGGCCTGCACGGCAAGCTGGCCAAGGCCCTGGAGGACTGAGATGGCGGGAGCCGAACGCGTCACCCTGGCGATGACCGGCGCCTCCGGCGCGCAATACGGCCTGCGCCTGCTCGACTGCCTGGTGCAGGAAGACCGCGAGGTGCACTTCCTGATCTCCAAGGCCGCGCAGCTGGTGATGGCCACCGAGACCGACGTGACCCTGCCGAGCAAGCCGCAGGCGATGCAGGCCTTCCTCAGCGAGTACACCGGCGCCGCGCCCGGGCAGATCCGCGTCTACGGCAAGGAAGACTGGATGGCCCCGGTGGCTTCCGGCTCCGGCGCGCCCGGCGCCATGGTGGTGGTGCCCTGTTCCACCGGCACGCTGTCGGCGATCGCCACCGGCGCCTGCAACAACCTGATCGAGCGCGCCGCCGACGTCGCCCTGAAGGAGCGCCGGCAGCTGATCCTGGTGCCGCGCGAGGCGCCGTTGTCCAGCATCCACCTGGAGAACATGCTCAAGCTGTCCAACCTCGGCGCGGTGATCCTGCCGGCCGCACCGGGCTTCTACCACCAGCCGCAGACCATCGACGACCTGGTCGACTTCGTGGTCGCGCGCATCCTCAACCAACTGGGCATCCCCCAGGACATGCTGCCGCGCTGGGGCGAACACCATCTTGTCAGTGACGAATAAGCTCCTCGCCGCCCTGCTGTTGCTGCAACTGGGCGGCTGCGCCACGGTGAAGACCCTGAACGCCAACAAGCCCGACGCGCCGCTGATCTACGCCGGCACCCGGCTGGACTGGTACGCCATCAACGGCGGCTGCTGCCCGCAGGATCACTACGGCACCGACGCGCCGGGCTACCCGCACCTCGACCTGCCCGGCAGCGCGCTGCTGGATACCGTGCTGCTGCCGCTGTCGATCGCCGCCGAGCTGGGCATCGGCCTGCAGGTGTGGGGCGGGAACTAGCCCCTGCCCGCAGAGCGGCTGTCTTGCGCATGACAGCTGTTCGTAGCCAGGGCCCGGCGGCCTGGACTTGCGGGGAGCGTCCACCACGGAAGGCACTGGGCTCCCGCGAACGCGGGGACCCAGAGACTCCGGCGCCGTGTCTGGTAGGAGCGGGCCACGCCCGCGATTCGCGCGCATGGCGCGCTTCTACGGAAGGGGGGGTTATTTGCCGAGCCTGCGCAGTTCGTCCGACTCGACGAAGCGCACGCCCTTGCCGGTTTCCAGGGCCAGGCGCCACAGCGCGCGGGCCAGGGCGCAGGCGTAGATGCCGTGCAGCTTGCCCGGCAGGATGCGCGAGAAGGGCGCGGCGAGCAGTTCGGCCAGGCGCACTTCCTCGCGCTGGCCGATCAGCAGCGACGGGCGGGCGATGGTCAGTTGCGGCCAGCCCTGCTTCTGCAGCGCTTCCTCCAGCTCGCCCTTGACCCGGTTGTAGAACAGCGACGACTTGCTGTCCGCGCCCAGCGCGCTGACCACGATGTAGTGCCGCGCGCCGAGCTTGAGCGCCTGCTCGCCGAGGGCCAGCGGCAGGTCGTAGTCCACCGCCTTGAAGGCTTCTTCCGAGCCGGCTTCCTTGAGGGTCGTGCCCAGGCAACAGAACACCGTGTCCACCGGCCGTTCCAGGCCGGGGATGAGTTCGGCCAGGGGGCCGATGGGATTCTCCAGGCGCGGGTGCGCGGCCAGCGCGCGACGGGTTGGCGCGAGCACGCGCTTGACCGTCCGCTCGCTGAGCATGCGGTCGAGCAGGTGCTCGCCGGTCAGGCCCGTGGCCCCGGCTAGGAGGATATGCGTCGGTGTTGAATACATCCTGGTTTCTCCGCTGACACAGTTACAAGCGTAGTTGCCGGGCTACCGTTTTTCCTGCCCGGTTCCGGCATCGGCGCTCAGCGCCCGGCTGGCCTGCCCCGCGCGCAGGGCGTTCCAGTGCTGCAGGACCGCCGGCGGGGCCCAGAGCTGGGGTTCGGACGCCTCGAAGCCGTCTTCCGTCTCGCGTTTGGCGACCTCGGCGCTGGCCTGGCGGAACGCCTCCTGCAGGTCGTCGGTGGCGTTCAGGGCGTCGGCGAACAGGGCCTGGCCGAAGTAGGTGAAGTCCGCTTCCTCGGAACAGCCGAAGGACACCCGGTCGCTGCGCGCCGCCGTCATTATCAGAGTCCGCCCGTCCTTCAGAGGTTCGATGAAACCGCCGCTGTAGCAGGCCGAGATCACCAGCACCTTGTCGCGCTCCTTGAGCGGCGCGAGCAGGCTGGCCAGGTCGTCGGCGGGCAGGTTGTCCAGGCGCATGCCGGGCATGTCGAGGATCAGCTGGTGGTCGTGGCTGCCGTGGCTGGTGAGGTAGATGAAGATCAGGTCTTCCGGGCCGCTCTGCCGCGCCAGCGCGCGGATCGCCCGCGCCAGGCTCTCGCGGGTGGCCATGGGGCGGTCGTCGGCGTGGTTGCGGTTGTTCGCCAGGGTCACCACGCCGCGCGCGCCGAAGCGCTGGTCGAGGAGGTGGGCGACGTAGTCGGCCTCGCGCAGGAACACGCTCTGCTTGCCGTCGCCGCCGACGCTCAGGCCGTACAGCTCCACCTGCGGGGTCGATGGCGGTAGCGCGGCCAGGGCGTGGTCGAGCAGCCGGCCCTGTTCCAGCAGGCCGACCTCCAGCGGGTTGGGCAGGCGCTTGCCGTGTTCGTCGAGGCGGCGCAGGCCGTTGCTCCAGGTGCCGGCCTGCTCGCGGCCGTCGCCGCCGCGCAGACTGCCCTTGCCATTGAACTTGCCGTCTTCGAAGCGGCCTTTGTAGACCTGGCCGTCGGCCTGGGTCAGCTCGCCTTCGCCGGCGAAGCGCCAGTCCTTGAACTCACCCTGGTAGTGGCTGCCGTCGCGGCCCTGGTATTCGCCCCGGCCGTTCAGCGCGCCCTGGCTGAACTGGCCGCTCCAGACGTCGCCGTCGGCGTTGACGAAGCGCCCCTGGCCGCTGAACTCGGTGTTCTCGAAAGCGCCTTCGTAGCGGTCGCCGTCGGCGTCGCTGAAGGTGCCCGCGCCGCGCAGCTGGCCGTTGGCGAAGTCGCCGATGTACTCGTTGCCCTGACCGTCGTCGAGCTGGCCCTGGCCATGGTACAGGCCGGCGCGGAAGGCGCCCTGGTAATGGCTGCCGTCGGCGCCGTGCCATTCGCCGGGGCCGTCGAACTGGCCGTTGGCGAAGCGCCCCTGGTACCAGGCGCCGTTGCCGTAGTCCAGGCGCCCCTCGCCGTGCAGGCGGCCGTCGCGCAGGGCGCCGTGGTAGCGTGCGCCGTCGGGCAGCACCAGGTCGGCCGGCGGCTGGGCGGGGCCCTGGTCGCAGGCGGCGAGGAGCAGGGTCAGGGCGAGGGCGGAAAGGTGCGGGCGCATGCTGGAGCGTTCGATGGCGGGATGCTCCAGTGTGACGCAAAAAAGCCCGCGGGCGCGGGCTTTTTTCTGCTTTGCGCAGTGCGCCTCAGACGAACGCCAGACTCAGCGATTCGGCGATGTAGGCCGGCTTGGGCAGGCCCTCGATCTCCAGGGTGCAGCGCGCCTTGATCAGCCACTGGCCGGGGTTCTTCTCGGTGACGTCGGTGATGGTGGCCTGCAGGCGCACCCGCGAATCCACCGGCACCGGCTGGATGAAGCGGACGCTGTCGAGGCCGTAGTTGACCACCATCTTGGCGTTCTCCGGAAGCACCAGAAGGCCTTCGCAGAGCTTGGGGATGAGCGACAGGGAAAGGAAGCCGTGGGCGATGGTGCCGCCGAACGGGGTTTTCTTCGCCTTTTCCGGGTCCACGTGGATGAACTGGTGGTCCTCGGTGCATTCGGCGAACTGGTCGATGCGGTTCTGGTCGACGCTGAGCCATTCGGAGTGGCCCAGGTCCTTGCCAATGTAGTCCTTGAGGGTGCTGACGGGAACGAACGGCATAGTTTCCTCCGCTGAGGCGTGTTGTTGTTCTTTGCGTGCGGTCGAGCATGGCACAGGTCGATGGCGGCTGCGCACCTATGCTTGTAGCGAATGGCGTGCCATAGGCCACAAACACTTAGGCATAATGTCGCGCTTTTTTACAGGAGGCCTTCCATGCTGCTTCGCGGCCTGACCTGGCTGGTGCTGTTCCAACTGCTCGGCACCGGCCTCAATGTTCTCATCCTGCCGATGATCCCCGGCCCCATCATAGGGCTGGTGCTGCTGCTGGCGTTCCTGCTGGCGCGCGGCGAGGTGGGCGAGCCGCTCACCGAGGCGGCGTCCTCGCTGCTGCGCTACCTGCCGCTGCTGCTGGTGCCGCCGGCGGTGGGGGTGATGGTCTACGGCCGCCAGCTGCTGGCCGACTTCTGGCCGCTGGCCGGGGCGTTGTGCCTGTCGCTGCTGGGTTCGTTCCTGTTCGCCGGCTGGCTGATGCAGAAGCTGATCGACCGCCAGCGCGGCCGCAAGGAGGCCCGCGATGCTTGACTGGCAAGGCGCCTGGCAGGCGGTCATCCACCATCCGCTGTTCTGCATCGGCATCACCCTGGCGGCCTACCAGCTGGCGCTGGCCGCCTACGAACGCACGCGCTGGGTGTTCCTGCAGCCGGTGCTGGTGTCCATGGCGATGGTGATTCTGGTGCTGCTCGGCAGCGGCATCGACTACGCCACCTACAGCGCCGGGGTCAGCGCGCTGACCGTGCTGCTCGGCCCGGCCACCGTGGCCCTGGCGGTGCCGCTGTTCCTCAACCTGCGGCGCATCCGCCAGCTGTTCTGGCCGACCCTGGCCACCCTGCTGGTGGCCGGCCCGCTGGCCACCGCGGCCGGCGTCGGCCTGGGCTGGCTGTTCGGCGTGCGCGGCGAGGTGCTGATGAGCCTGGCGCCGAAGTCGGTGACCTCGCCCATCGCCATGCTGGTGGCGCACCAGATCGGCGGGGTGGCGGCGCTGGCGGCGGTGTTCGTGCTGATCACCGGGGTCATCGGCGCCATTCTCGGCCCGGAACTGCTACGCCGCATCGGCGTGCGCCACCCGGCCGCGCAGGGCATGGCGCTGGGCATGACCGCCCACGCCGTGGGCACCTCCCGCGCCCTGCAGGAGGGCGAGGAATGCGGTGCCTTCGCCGCCCTGGCGATGAGCCTGATGGGCGTGGCTACCGCTGTGCTGCTACCGTTGGCGGTAGCGCTGATCGCCTGAAGCAGGAAGAGCCTGAATGAAGTTTCCGCTGTTTCCCCTCAACACCGTGCTGTTCCCCGGCTGCCGCCTCGACCTGCAGATCTTCGAGGCGCGCTACCTCGACATGATCGGCCGCTGCATGAAGCAGGGCGGTGGCTTCGGCGTGGTCGCCATCGTCGAGGGGCGCGAGGTGGGCGAGGCGCCCGAGGTGTTCAGCATGGTCGGCTGCGAGGCGCTGATCCGCGACTGGCAGCAGTTGCCCAACGGCCTGCTGGGCATCCGCGTGGAAGGCGGCCGGCGCTTCCGCGTGCTGGACACCCAGGTGCTGCCCGACCAGCTGCTGGAGGCCGACGTGGCCTGGCTGGAGGAACAGCCGGACCAGCCGCTGACCGAGGAACACGACGACCTCGCCGCGCTGCTCGGCGCGCTGTCGCTGCACCCGATGGTCGCCACCCTGGAGATGGGCGGCGAGGTGAACGGCCAGCAGGAGCTCGCCTGCCAGCTGGCCTACCTGCTGCCCTTCGAGTCGGAGCAGAAACAGGTGCTGCTGGAGATGGACGACCCCACGGTGCGCCTGGCGCGCATCCAGGTGCTGCTGGAGCAGTTGCAGGGCGACCTTTCGGCGTAGGCAAGGACAGGTTCGCGAGCAAGCTCGCTCCTACGAAGATCCGTCGTGCTCCCTGTAGGAGCGAGCTTGCTCGCGAAGCGCCTCAGATCACCAGCGAATCCATGAACCGATGCACCGGCGTGGCTTCCAGGCGCGCCTGGTCGGCGCATAACGCGGCGATCTGCGCGCAGCGCTGCGGGGCGAAGCGGGTGGCCAGGGCGTTGCGGAACTTGGCTTCCAGCAGCGGCACGCCCTCGGCGCGGCGGCGGCGGTGGCCGACCGGGTACTCCACCTCGATCTTCGGCGTGCTGCTGCCGTCGCTGAAGAACACCTGGATGGCGTTGGCGATGCTGCGCTTGTCCGGCTCCAGGTATTCGCGGCTGTAGCGCGGGTCCTCCACCACTTCCATCTTGTCGCGCAGGCGGTCGATCAGCGGGTGCGCGGCGTGGAAGGCGTCTTCGTAGTGCTCGGCTTCCAGGGTCCCGTAGATCAGCGGCACGGCGATCATGTACTGGATGCAGTGGTCGCGGTCGGCGGCGTTGGCCAGCGGGCCGGCCTTGGAAATGATGCGGATCGCCGACTCTTGAGTAAACACGGCGATGCGGGTGATCTCGCTGATGCGGTTGCGCACCAGCGGGTGCAGTTGCACGGCGGCTTCCACGGCGGTCTGCGCGTGGAACTCGGCGGGGAAGCTGATCTTGAACAGCACGTTCTCCATCACGTAGCTGGCGAACGGCTGCGGCAGGTTGAAGTGGCGCTGCTCGGCGGGCTTGAGCGCCAGGTCCTTGTTGGTGTGGCTGAACGACACATCGTAGAAGCCCCACTGCGGTGCGGTGAGCACGCCGGGCACGCCCATCTCGCCGCGCAGGGCTATGTCCGCCAGGCGCAGGCCGCGGCTGCTGGCGTCGCCGGCGGCCCAGGACTTGCGCGAGCCGGCGTTCGGCGCGTGGCGGTAGGTGCGCAGCGCCTGGCCGTCGACGCAGGCGTGGGACAGGGCGGAGAGCAGTTGCTCGCGGTCGGCGCCGAGCAGGCGCGCGCTGACGGCGGTGGAGGCCAGCTTGACCAGGAACACGTGGTCCAGGCCGACGCGGTTGAAGGCGTTCTCCAGGGCGAACACACCCTGGATCTCGTGGGCCAGGACCATCGCTTCGAGCACCTCGCCCATGCGCGGTGGCGGCTCGCCGCGGGCCTGGGCCAGCTGCGCCAGGTGGTCGGCGCAGGCGAGGATGGCGCCGAGATTGTCCGAGGGGTGGCCCCATTCGGCGGCCAGCCAGGTGTCGTTGTAGTCCAGCCAGCGCACCAGCGCGCCTATGTCCCAGGCGGCCTTGATCGGGTCGAGGCAGAAGCGCGTGCCCGGCACCCGCGAGCCGTGGGGTACGACGGTGCCCTCCACCTGCGGGCCGAGCAGCTTGGTGCATTCGGGGAAGCGCAGGGCGAGCAGGGCGCAGGCCAGGCTGTCCATCAGGCACAGGCGCGCGGTGTCGCGGGCCTCAAGGGAATCGACGCGGTAGGTCAGCACATAGTCGGTGACCTGCTGCAGGACGGCGTCGTAGTCGGGGCGGGTGTTGGGATCGGCGCTGGTGCTCATGACGTGCTCCTTCGCGGGGACCCGGTGAGTCTAGACGCTGGAGGCGCAAAGCCTTCGCGAACGATGGCGATGGGTATCGCTTCGCTCAACCCATTCTACGGCGAGCACCTGCCGAGGTGCTCTTCGTAGGAGCAGAGCTTGCTCGCGAACCGCATGGCACCGCGTTTGTTCGCGAGCAAGCTCGCTCCTACGAAAAGCCGTGCTCGCCTGCAACGTAGGAGCGGATTCATCCGCGATTGCGCCGGCAAGGCCGGCGCAAGGGCTATCGCGGACGGAGTCCGCTCCTACGGGGAGGGTTCAGGCGCGGTTCAGAAGGCGTCGCCCGGCACCCGTACCCAGCCTTCCATGAGGATGCGCGAGCTGCGGCTCATGATGGCCTTGGTCACCGTCCATTCGCCGTCCACCTGCTTGGCCTCGGCGCCTACGCGCAGGGTGCCGGAGGGGTGGCCGAAGCGCACGGCGGTGCGTTCGCCGCCGCCGGCGGCGAGGTTCACCAGGGTGCCCGGCACGGCGGCGGCGGTGCCGATGGCCACGGCGGCGGTGCCCATCATCGCGTGGTGCAGTTTGCCCATGGACAGCGCGCGCACCAGCAGGTCGACGTCGCCGGCGCGCACCTGCTTGCCGCTGGAGGTCAGGTAGTCCTTGGGCGGCGAGACGAAGGCGATCTTCGGCGTGTGCTGGCGGGTGGCGGCTTCTTCCGGGGTCTTGATCAGGCCCATGCGCAGGGCGCCGGCGACGCGGATCTTCTCGAAGCGCGCCAGTTGTTCGGGGTCGCCGTTGATGGCTTCGCGCAGCTCGGTGCCCTGGTAGCCGATGTCCTCGGCGTTGACGAATACGGTGGGGATGCCGGCGCTGATCATGGTCGCCTTGAAGGTGCCGACGCCGGGCACTTCGAGGTCGTCCACCAGGTTGCCGGTGGGGAACATCGAGCCGCCTTCCTCGCCGTCGTCGGACGGGTCGAGGAACTCCAGGACGATCTCGGCGGCGGGGAAGGTCACCCCGTCCAGTTCGAAGTCGCCGGTCTCCTGGACCTGGCCGTTGGTGACCGGGACGTGGGCGATGATGGTCTTGTTGATGTTGGCCTGCCAGATGCGCACCACGCAGGTGCCGTTGTCCGGGATGCGCGCGGGGTCGACCAGGCCGGCGTGGATGGCGAAGGCGCCGGCGGCGGTGGAGAGGTTGCCGCAGTTGCCGCTCCAGTCGACGAAGGCCTTGTCGATGGAGATCTGCCCATAGAGGTAGTCGACGTCGTGGCCGGGCTGGCTGCTTTTCGACAGGATCACGCACTTGCTGGTGCTGGAGGTGGCGCCGCCCATGCCGTCGATGTGCGCGCTGTACGGATCGGGGCTGCCGATCACGCGCATGAACAGCTTGTCGCGCGCCGCACCCGGCACCTGGCAGCGCTCGGGCAGGTCCTGCAGGCGGAAGAACACGCCCTTGCTGGTGCCGCCGCGGATGTAGGTGGCGGGGATTTTCACTTGGGGTACGTGGGGCATGGGTCAGGTCC
>NZ_JARJLT010000290.1 GCF_029335315.1 Pseudomonas citronellolis | reverse complement strand
CGTGCCAGAGGCGTTCGCTGGCGCCGGCGCGGATACCGTTCTGCACCCGCGTGGCCATGGCGAAGTCTTCTTCCAGCGCGGCGTAGAGGATTTCGTTGTTCTTCTCGAAGTAGCGCCGCGCCTTGTCCGTCGCGGGTTCCTCCGGCACCAGCGTGTAACTGAGCACCCGCGTCGCCAGCGGGCCGTCGGGGAACACGCTGGAGAAGTCGATGTGGTCCGGCTCCACCAGCACCAGGGTGTTCGGCCAGAGGAAATACAGCAGGTTGCCGTGGCGGCGCAGATCCCATTGTTCCTCCGGCAGCCCCGCCAGCTCGCGCAGGTTGCGCTTCACGTAGTAGTTGCGGATGTGCCGGCCGAAGCGCTCGAAGCTGCCCAGGTTGGGCCAGAACAGGTGGTCGATGGTGGCCTGGTGCGCCTTGGCCACGTGGTAGTTCTCCAGGAAGGTGTCGACCGTCAGCTTCCAGTTCACCGGGCGGCGGATGTCGCGCGGGTCGAACTGCGCGTGGTGATCGAGGGCGAAGCTGTCGAAGTCGGCGCACAGGGCTTCGCCGAAGAAAGCCTCCAGGTCCAGCGCCGGCCCCGGCGACTGGCGCAGCCAGACCGCGCCGAAACGCTCGGCCAGCGGCAGCTCGGTGAGGTTCAGGCAGGCCCGCTCGACACCCTCGAAGCCATAGCCGTGGGGGATCCCGCGCAGTTGCCCGTCGGGGTTGTAGGCCCAGGCATGGTAGGGGCAGACGAACACCCGGTTGCGCCCCGACGCCTCGCCGACCAGCTGCGTGCCCCGGTGCTTGCAGACGTTGAGGAACGCCCGCAGCCGGCCCTGCTCGTCGCGGGTCAGCAGCAGCGGCACCATCAGCTCGCGGGTGAGGAAGCCGCCCGGCGGAATCTCGCTGGAGCGCGCCGCCAGTACCGGTTCGCGCAGCAGCAGCTCGCGCTCGCGGCGGTAACGCGCCTCGTCCAGGTAGGCCGAAACCGCCAGCGACGAGGGCTCCGCCGCGCCGTCGGAGACGCCCCGTTCGGCCAGCGCCAGGACCTTGTTCAACAGCGCTACCTGGGTTGCGTGCTGCATGGGGCTACTCCTCGCTCAAGGGGACAGGGGCGCCAGCGCGCCGCGAATGAAATGCCAGAGTTGCCGCGCCAGTTGCTCCGCCGGCGGACGCGGCTGCCGCGCCAGGGCTTCGAGCAGGGCCTGCTGCAGGCCGCCGAGGATCATCGCCGAGACCAGTTGCGGGTCCAACTGCGCGTTGAGCTGCCCGGCGGCCTGGCCACGGCGGATGTTGTCGGCGCCCTGGCGGATGTTCTCGGCGATGCGCCGCGCCTCCAGCGCCGCCACCTCCGGCTCGCGCGCCAGGCTGACCAGCACCAGCGGCGCCAGCGGTTCGGCGTAGACGAACTGCACGGCGAGCAGCACCCGGCGTTCCTCGCGCTCGCTCCAGTCACGCGCCTCGGGCAGCGGGTCGGCGACCATCACCCGCGCCTGGTAGCGGTCGTAGAAATCCTCCGCCACCGCCGCCAGCAGGCCGGCGCGGGAGGCGAAGTAGCGATAGATCAGCCCCACCGAGACCCCGGCGCGCTCGGCCACCCGCCCCACTTCCAGACCGCCGCCGAACTCCAGCAGCTCGACGCGCGCGGCCTCCAGCAGGTTGGCGCGGGTTTTCAGGGCTTTGGCGGACAGATCGGACATGCTGTGGCTCGGTAATGCTGGACAGGAAAAGTGAATTCAGTTTACTTATTTCTTCGGACAAGCCAAGCCCCCTACCCGGAGAGCCCTGGAACATGAGCGAACCCTGCGTGCTGTACCGCGTCGACGGACGCGTCGCCACCCTCACCCTCAACCGCCCCGAACGGCTCAATGCCATCGACGACCGCCTGCCCGCCGAGCTGGAGGCGGCGGTGGCGCGCGCCAACGCCGACGACGCGGTCCACGTCATCGTCCTCACCGGCGCCGGGCGCGGCTTCTGCAGCGGCTACGACCTCAAGTTCTTCGCCGAGAACCCGCGCGGCGTCTACGGCAGCCAGGAAATGCCCTGGGACCCGATGCTCGACTACGCGCTGATGAAACGGAACACCGAGCAGTTCATGAGCCTGTTCCGCAGCTACAAGCCGGTGATCGCCAAGGTCAACGGCCCGGCGGTGGCCGGCGGCAGCGACATCGCGCTGTGCTGCGACCTGATCGTGATGGCCGACGAGGCGCGCATCGGCTACCCGCCGGCGCGGGTCTGGGGCTGCCCGACCACCGCCATGTGGGTCTACCGCCTGGGCCCGGAAAAGGCCAAGCGCATGCTGCTCACCGGCGACCTGGTCGACGGCCAGGAGGCCCAGCGCCTGGGGCTGGTCTACCAGAGCGTGCCGCTGGCCGAGCTGGACGCCGCCGTCGAGGCGCTGACGGCGCGCATGCAGGGCATCCCGAAGAACCAGCTGATGATGCAGAAGCTGATGATCAACCAGGCCTTCCACAACATGGGTCTGGAGACCACGCAGATGTTCGCCACGCTGTTCGACGGCATCACCCGGCATAGCCCGGAAGGCGTGCGCTTCAAGGCGAGGTGCGAGGAAGTGGGCTTCGCCCGGGCGGTGCAGGAGCGCGATTCGGGCGCGCCGATTCCCTGACCTGTGCGGCAGCCCCATAAGAGCGCCTGTGTTGCCGGCTGCGCCGAGGTGCTTTTCTACGAGACCGAATCCGTAACGCCCCGTGCGTAGGGCGGATAACGTTCGACGTTATCCGCCGTTTATCCGATGCCGCCGGCCGCGTCGGGTTCGACCACGAAGCCGCCGGCAGCATCGGCGTATAACCGCGAACGGTTATACGCCCTACCCTTCCTTCTTGACCCGGAACCAGGCGGCGTAGAGCGCCGGCAGGAACAGCAGGGTCAACGCCGTGGCGACGATCAGGCCGCCCATGATGGCCACCGCCATCGGCCCGAAGAACACGCTGCGCGACAGCGGGATCATCGCCAGCACCGCCGCCAGCGCGGTCAGCACGATGGGGCGGAAGCGCCGCACCGTGGCCTCGATGATCGCATGCCAGGCGTCCAGGCCCTGCGCGCGGTCCTGCTCGATCTGGTCGACCAGGATCACCGAGTTGCGCATGATCATCCCGGCCAGGGCGATGGTGCCGAGCATGGCGACGAAGCCGAAGGGCTTCTGGAACACCAGCAGGAACAGGGTCACGCCGATCAGCCCGAGCGGCGCGGTGAGGAACACCATGGCCATGCGCGAGAAACTGCGCAGCTGGACCATCAGCAGGGTCATCACCACCACCAGGAACAGCGGCACGCCGGCGTTCACCGAGTTCTGCCCCTTGGCCGAGTCTTCCACCGTGCCGCCCACTTCCAGCAGGTAGCCGTCGGGCAGCGCGGCGCGGATCGGGTCGAGGGTCGGCGAGATCTGCTTGACCAGGGTGGCCGGCAGCGAATCGTCGTAGATGTCCGCGCGCACCGTCACCGTGGGCAAGCGGTTGCGCCGCCAGATGATGCCTTCCTCGAAGCCGTACTCCAGGGTCGCCACCTGCGACAGGGCCACGCTGCGCCCGTTGTTGGTGGGGATCGCCAGGCTCGGCAGCTGCGACAGGTCGTGGCGCTCGCGCTGGTCGCCGCGCAGGAGGATCTCGATCAGTTCGTTGTCCTCGCGGTAGTAGCTGACGGTGGCGCCGGTCAGCGAACTCTGCAGGAACTGCGAGACGTCCTGGGTGCTCACGCCCAGGGCGCGGGCGCGGTCCTGGTCGACGTTGAGGAAGATCGCCTTGCTCGGCTCCTCCCAGTCCAGGTGCACGTTGACCACGTGGGGGTTCTGGCGAATCTTCTCCGCCACCTTGCGCGCCAGGGCGCGGACCTCCGGAATGTGCTCGCCGGACACGCGGAACTGCACCGGGTAGCCCACCGGCGGGCCGTTCTCCAGGCGGCTGATGCGGCTGCGCACCGTCGGGAAGTCCTCGGCCATGCGCTGGATCAGCCACTGGCGCACTTCTTCGCGGCTCTTCAGGTCCTTCGCCAGGATCACGAACTGGGCGAAGCTGGCCGCCGGCAGTTGCTGGTCCAGCGGCAGGTAGAAGCGCGGCGAGCCGGTGCCGACGTAGGCCACGTAGTTGTCGATGCCGGGATGCCCCACGAGCATCTTCTCCAGGCGCTGCACCTGCTCGCCGGTGGCGGTCAGCGAGTCGCCCTCGGCCAGCTTCAGGTCCAGGAGGATTTCCAGGCGCGCAGACGGCGGGAAGAACTGCTGTGGCACCAGGCGGAAGGCGGCGATGGAGCCGGCGAAGGCCAGCAGGGTGAGGACGATCACCGTCTTGCGGTAGCGCACGCACCACTCCACCAGGCCGCGGAAGCGCTGGTAGAACGCTGTGGAATACGGGTCGTGGCCCTTGCCGCTGCCGCCGTGCTTCTCGGCGTGGAGCTTGGCCAGGTCCGGCAGCAACTTGGCGCCCAGGTAGGGCACGAAGACCACCGCGGCCACCCAGGACACCAGCAGGGCGATGGTCACCACCTGGAACAGCGAGCGGGTGTATTCGCCGGTGCCCGACTGCGCGGTGGCGATCGGCAGGAAGCCGGCGGCGGTCACCAGGGTGCCGGTGAGCATCGGGAAGGCGGTGCTGGTCCAGGCGAAACTGGCCGCCTTGAGGCGGTCGTAGCCCTGCTCCATCTTCACCGCCATCATCTCCACGGCGATGATCGCGTCGTCCACCAGCAACCCCAGCGCCAGCACCAGCGCGCCCAGGGAAATCTTGTGCAGGCCGATGTTGAAGTAGCGCATGCTGACGAAGGTCATCGCCAGCACCAGCGGGATCGACAGCGCCACCACCAGGCCGGTGCGCAGGCCCAGGGAGAAGAAGCTCACCAGCAGCACGATGACCAGCGCCTCGGCCAGCACCCGGACGAACTCGCCCACGCCCTCGCGCACGGCGGCCGGCTGGTCCGAGACCTTGCGCAACTCCATGCCCGCCGGCAGGTTCTGCTGCAGGCGGCCGAAGGCGTCGTCCAGGGCCTTGCCCAGGACCAGGATGTCGCCGCCGTCCTTCATCGCCACGGCGATGCCGATCGAGTCCTCGCCCATGAAGCGCATGCGCGGCGCCGGCGGGTCGTTGAAGCCGCGGTGCACCTCGGCCACGTCGCCGATGCGGAAGGTGCGGTCGCCGACGCGGATGGGGAACTGGCGGATGTCCTCCACCGAGTCGAAACGACCGGACACGCGCAGCTGCACGCGGTCGCTGGCGGTTTCGAAGAAGCCGGTGGCGCTGACCGCGTTCTGCTCCTCCAGGGCCTTCTGCACCGCCGCCAGGGGCAGGCCGAGGGTGGCCAGCTTGGTGTTCGACAGGTCGATCCAGATCTTCTCGTCCTGCAGCCCGACCAGCTCGACCTTGCCGACGTCCTTGATCCGCTGCAGCTGCAGCTGGATGCGGTCGGCGTAGTCCTTCATCACCGCATAGTCGAAGCCCTTGCCGGACAGCGCGTAGATGTTGCCGAAGGTGGTGCCGAACTCATCGTTGAAGAACGGCCCCTGGATGCCCTGCGGCAGGGTGTAGCGGATGTCGCTGACCTTCTTGCGGATCTGGTACCACAGCTCGGGAATGTCCCGGGACTTGAAGTCCTCGCGGGCGACGAAGGTCACCTGAGACTCGCCCGGCCGCGAGAAGGAGACGATACGGTCGTAGTCGCCGGTCTCCATCAGCTTCTTCTCGATGCGCTCGGTGACCTGGCGCGAGACTTCCTCGGCGGTGGCGCCGGGCCAGTTGGTTTTCACCACCATGGCCTTGAAGGTGAAGGGCGGGTCCTCGCTCTGGCCGAGCTGGGTGTAGGACAGCACCCCGGCGATGCCCAGCAGGAGCATCAGGAACAGCACGATCGGACGGTTCTGCAGCGCCCAGGCGGAAAGGTTGAAGCGCATCCTGCGTCACTCCTTCGCCAGCAGCTTGACCGAACGGTTCTCGCGGTCGACCGCGCGCACCTGCTGGCCCTCGCGCAGCACCTGGGTGCCGGCGGCGACCACCCAGTCGCCGGCCTGCAGGCCCTCGAGCACCGGCACCCGGTCCTCGGTGTAGGGGCCGATGCGCACCGGCCGGCGGTGCAGGGTCGAGGTGGCCGGGTCGACCACCCAGACGAACGGCTGGCCGTCCTCGGCGCTCAGCGCCGCCAGCGGCACGGCCAGGGGCACGGCGCCCTCGTTGTGGATATATACGCGGGCGCTCTGGCCGATCTCGGCGGGCACCTTGTCGTCGTCGAAGGCGACCCGCGCGGCGAAGGTCCGCGACTGCGGGTCGGCGGCCGGCGACAGCTCGCGGATGTGCCCGCTGAAGCGCCTGTCCGGCTGCGACCAGAGCTCGACGCTGACGCCCTCGCCGATGCGGAAGCGTTCGATGGCGTGCTCGGGGAAGCTGATCAGCACCTCGCGGTCGCCGTCCGCGGCCAGGGTGAAGACCGTCTGCCCGGCGGCCACCACCTGGCCGACCTCGACCCGCCGCGAGGCGATCACGCCGTCCTGCGGGGCGCGCAGCACCGCGTAGTCGGCCTGGTTGCGGGCCACGTCGTACTCGGCGCGCACCTGCTTCACCCGCGCCTCGCCGGCGCGGTAGGTGTTCTCGATATTGTCGAACTGCGACTGGCTGACCAGCTTGCGCTCCAGCAGCACCTTGTAGCGGCTGTACTCGGAGCGCACGGTCTGCAGGTTGGCCTCGGCGGCGGCGACCTGGGCGCGGTTGGCCTCCAGCTGCAGGCGCACGTCCTCGGGGTCGAGTTCGGCCAGCGGCTGGTCGCGGCGCACGCGCTCGCCGCTTTCCACCAGGCGCTTGGCCACCTTGCCGCCGATGCGGAAAGCCAGCTCCGGCTCGTGGCGGGCGTGCACCTCGCCCGGGTAGGCTTCGGTGACGGCGCGCGCCGGTTCCGGCTGCACCACCATGGCCGGGCGCAGGGCCGGCTTCGGCGGCTCGCCGCCACCGCAGGCGGCCAGGCTCAGGGAAAGGACTACGGGAAGGGCGACGGACAAGGCATGGCGGAACATGATGTATGACCTTTCGCGAAACGCGTTTGAATTCTTGTACTCAGCGGTATACTAAGTAATACAAAACTCACCAGTCCAGTATTTGCAGTGTAAATAAATGTCCCAGACCACGCCCCCCAGCGGCCCCGGCCGCCCCAAGGACCCGGCCAAGCGCCAGGCGATCCTCGAAGCCGCCAAGGAGCTGTTCGTCTGCAAGGGTTACGACGGCAGCAGCATGGAGGCGATCGCCGCCGAGGCCGGGGTGTCCAAGCTCACCGTGTACAGCCACTTCACCGACAAGGAGACGCTGTTCTGCGAAGCGGTGCAGGCCAAGTGCGCCGAGCAGATGCCCGAGCTGTTCCACGAACCGCCGGCGGACGCGCCGACCCGTGAGTTGCTGCTGAACATCGCGCGCGGCTTCAACCGCCTGATCAACAGCCCCGAGGCCATCGCCCTGAGCCGCCTGATGATCGCCCAGGGCGGGCTGAACCCGCAGTTGTCGCAGATGTTCTTCGACGCGGGTCCCCTACGCGTGCTGGACCAGATGGAGCGGTTGATCGTCCGCGCCCAGGGCCAGGGCGAGATACGCGAGGGCGACGCCCGCCACGCCGCCGAGCACTTCCTCATGCTGGTGCAGGGCTGCGTGCACTTCCGCCTGCTGATCGGCTGCGCGACGCTGCCGCCGGCGGAGGAAAGCGAACGGCATGTACATGAGGTGGTGGAGCTGTTTTTACGGGCGTATCGGCCCTGAGGCCTTGTAGGAGCGAGCTTGCTCGCGAACAGCGTTTCCTGGCGACCGTAGTGCATCGGGTTGCCGCCGCTCCCTCTCCCCAGCCCTCTCCCTGAAGGGAGAGGGGGCCGTCCGTGCCGAGAGACGGTCAGGCTCTGCCGGCAACTTTCGGTGTTGCCGGCTTACGCCAGAGCTACAGGAGCGTAGGGCGCATGACCGTTCGCGGTCATCCGCCGATACCCGTACCACGCAAACGGCGCATAACGCTGGCGCATTATTCGCCCTACGGGGACGTCAGGGCTTGAGGGATTTCAGCGGGTAGATGTCGTAGCGGCTGGACTTGCCTTCCAGGCTGTAGCTGGGCTTGGCGCCGTCGATGATCGGCGCCTTGCGCGGGCGCTTGACCACCACTCGGTGGCTGGCCAGGGCCAGGGCCGCCTGGAGCAGCGCCGGGGCGTCCATGTCGTCGCCCACCAGCGGGCGGAACAGGCGCATTTCCTTTTTCACCAGGGCGCTCTTGTCGCGGTGCGGGAACATCGGGTCGAGGTAGATCACCTGCGGCGCCTCGCCCTGCCAGGCGCCCATCAGCGCGATGGCGTTGCCCTGGTGCAGTTGCATGCGCGCGACTATCGCGCCCACTTCCGGGTCCCGCGCGGCGCGGGCCAGGCCGTCTTCGAGGAGCGCGCCGATCAACGCCTGGCGCTCGATCAGCTGCATCTCGCAGCCCAGGCTGGCGAGGACGAAGGCGTCGCGACCCAGGCCGGCGGTGGCGTCGAGCACGCGCGGGCGCACGCCCGGCTGCACGCCCACCGCCTTGGCGATCATCTGCCCGCTGCCACCGCCGAACTGGCGACGGTGGGCGGCGGCGCCTTCGAGGAAGTCCACGCGCACCGGGCCGGGCGAGTCCGGGCCCAGTTGCAGCAACTGCAGGCCGTCGTCACCCAATTGCAGGGCGAAGTCCGCCTCGCCCGCCTCCGCCAGTTCCAGGCCCAGGCGCCGCGCCCACAGCTCGGCGGCCTCGCGGCAGTGCGGCTGCAGGGCCTGGACGATGATGCGGGGGGTGTCTGCGCTGGCGCTCATGCGGGTCGATCCGGTGCAAAAGCGCGGATTCTACCGCAGCCCCGCGCTCAGCGCCGGAACAGCGCGTTGATGCGCGCGAAGGGCATGCCCTCCTGGGTCGCGCCCAGGCGCCCGCCGGCCAGTTCCTCGGCGGCGTGGAAGAAGGCGCCGTAGGCCACCCGCGCCAGCGCCGAGCCCAGGCTGACGCGCTTGACGCCGAGGTCGGCCAGCTCGTCCAGCGACAGGCGCAACGCCGGCGAGCCGACCAGCACGTTGACCGGCCGCGGCGCTACCGCGCTGACCACTTCGCTGATCTGCTCGGCCGTGCTCAGGCCCGGCGCGTAGAGCACGTCGGCGCCGGCCTCGGCGAAGGCCACCAGACGGCGGATGGTGTCGTCCAGGTCGTCGCGGCCGTGCAGCAGGTTTTCCGCGCGCGCCGCCAGGGTGAAGGGAAAGTCCAGCGAGTGCGCGGCCTCGACGGCGGCCTGCACGCGCTCCACGGCCAGTTCGAAGGAGTAGATCGGGTCGTCCGGACGCCCCGTGGCGTCTTCGATGGAGCCGCCGACCAGGCCGATGCTGGCGGCCAGGCGCAGGGTCGCCACGCAGTCTTCCGGCGCATCGCCGTAGCCGTTCTCCAGGTCGGCGGCCACCGGCAGCGGCGTGGCGTCGACGATGGCGCGGGCGTTGGCCAGGGCCTCCTCACGGCTCACCTCGCCTTCGGCGTCGCAGCGGCCGAGGGCGAAGGCCAGCCCGGCGCTGGTGGTGGCCAGGGCCTCGAAGCCGAGGCCGGCGAGCATCTTCGCCGAGCCGGCGTCCCAGGGGTTGGGCAGAACGAACAGGCCGTCGCGCCGGTGCAGCGCCTGGAAAGCCAGGCCGCGTTCGCGTTGGGTGGTCATGGGACGCTCTCCGTGCGTGGGGGAGCTAGCAGGTTAGCGCAACGGCGGGCTCAGAGCAGGCCCAGTTGCGCGACTTCCGGCTCCGGCTGGTGCAATGCCGGCAGGCCCGGCAGGCGCTCGGCCAGCAGCGCGTGGAAGCGCTGCGCCTGTTCGGCGGCGCGGTGGTTGTCCGGGGTGTGGAGGAACACGTGGGGCGTCAGGCCGGCGTCGATCCAGCCAGCCACCTTGTCCACCCAGGGCGTCAGGTACGCCTGGTTCGCGTCCAGGTCCGGCCCGCCAATGAAGCGCACCTGCGGGCTGTCGCTGAAAGCCGCCGGGCGCACCGGAATCCTCGGTTTCTTGGATTGCGCGTGGCGCACCGCCGGGTCGTCGGAGCGGCAGGCGAACAACGCCCGCGAGTCCAGGCAGATGCGCTCCACGCCGCGCTCGTGGAGCAGGCGGTTGAGCACCCGCTCCTCCTCGCCCTTGTCGAAGAACGCCGGGTGTCGCACTTCCACGGCGATGCGCCGCTGGCCGAACTCGTCCAGCCAGGCCGCCAGCTCGCCCAGGCGCTGCGGGCCGAAACCGGCGGAGAGCTGCAGCCACAACGGGCTCACGCGCGCGCCGAGCGGGGCCAGCAGGTCGAGGAAATCGCGGGTGGCGCCGAACTGCTCGCGCAGGTCGCCTTCGTGGCTGATGTCGCGCGGCAGCTTGGCGCAGAAGTGGAAATCCGCCGGCATGGTCGCGGCCCAGCGTTTCAGGGTCTCGGCATTGGGCCGGGCGTAGAAGGTGGTGTTGCCTTCCACCGCGTTGAACACCTGGCTGTAGAAGCCCAGGGTCTCGGCCGGGCGCAGGTCGGCGGGGTAGAAAGCGCCGCGCCAGGCGGGCTCGTTCCACGACGGGCAGCCCAGGTAATACGGCAACGGCATCAGGCGTAGAGGTCGATGCCCAGCACTTCCGGCGCATCGTAGCTGGCCACCGGCAGGTTGGCGGTGCTGCTGTAGCTGGCCAGGGCCTGGGCGGCGCGGCTGCTCAGCGGGCGCTGGTAGGCCAGGGAGTCGCTGAGGACGATCGGCAGGCTGCCGGCGCTGGCGTTGCTGGCCTGCACCTGGCGTTGCTGCGGCTGCTGCTCGAAACCCTGGCTGGCGGCGACGGAAGCCGGCTGCTCACGGCGCGCCTCGGCCTCGCGCATGACGTCGCGATACGGCGTGACCGCGGTGCCGCTGGAACGGGCGCCGGAGTCGGGCGTTGTGGAGTAGCTGGAAAGGCCGTCGATGCGCATCTGCAAGGCTCAGCGGTTAAGGCTTTCACTCTAGCGAGGCCCCCGGGGCTTGGCAATCGCCGGGCTCCGGGCGGGCTTCGCGGGTGGTCAGCCAGCCTTGGGGGTGGCCACGTTGTCGCGCAGGTAGACCGGCTGCGCCTGGTCCGCCGGCACGGCTTCGCCGCGCGCCCAGGCGAACAGCGCCAGGTCGAGCAGGTCGGTCGCGGTGGGCAGCAAGCTGGCGTCGTCGCTGGCCACCTTCACCGCCAGGCGTTCGCGGAAGCCCCAGCCGGTGCCGGCGCCGAACCACTCGCCGCTGGCGTCGCGCGGCAGGCCGACGTTTTCCGGCGGCAGCACCGCTTCGCCGCCGGCCAGGCGCATCTCGCCCTGCTCCAGGCGGTAGCAACCCCAGTAGACCTCGTCCATGCGCGCGTCGATGGCGGCCGCCACCTGGGCGGCGCCGTGCTCGCGATGGGCACGCTGGGCCAGCACGGCGAGGTCGGAGATCGGCAACACCGGCTTGTCCAGGGCGAAGGCCAGGCCCTGCACCACGCCGATGGCGATGCGCACGCCGGTGAAGGCGCCGGGGCCGCGACCGAAGGCGATGGCCTCCACCGCGGCCAGGGCGATGCCGGCTTCGTCGAGCAGTTCCTGGACCATCGGCAGCAGGCGCTTGGCGTGCAGCCGCGGGATCACCTCGTGGCGGCTGAAACGCCGGCCGTCATGCAGCAGGGCCACGGAACAGGCTTCGGTGGAGGTATCCAGGGCCAGCAAGGTGGTCATCGGGGGCTTCCGGCAAGCTGAAAAAGGGCGGGCATTATAAACGCCAAAGGCCCGCGAGCGGGCCTTTGGTGCAGGTTAGTCGACGGCTCAGCTGAGCGCGGCGAGGACCTTCGAAGTGATCTGGTCGACCGAGCCGACGCCTTCGACGCGGCTGTACTTCGGGGTGCCCTGGGCGGCGGCGAGCTTCTGGTAGAAGTCGACCAGCGGCTTGGTCTGGGTGTGGTAGACCGACAGGCGGTGACGCACGGTGTCTTCGCGGTCGTCTTCACGCTGGATCAGGTCTTCGCCGGTGACGTCGTCCTTGCCTTCGACCTTCGGCGGGTTGTGCTCGACGTGGTAAACACGGCCCGAGGCCGGGTGTACGCGACGGCCGGCCATGCGGCTGACGATCTCTTCGTCGTCGACGGCGATCTCGATCACGTGGTCGATGGTCACACCGGCTTCCTTCATGGCCTCGGCCTGGGGAATGGTGCGCGGGAAACCGTCGAACAGGAAGCCGTTGGCGCAGTCGGGCTGGGCGATGCGCTCCTTGACCAGGTTGATGATCAGGTCATCGGAAACCAGGCCGCCGGCGTCCATCACGCTCTTGGCCTGCAGGCCCAGTTCGGTACCGGCCTTGACCGCCGCACGCAGCATGTCGCCGGTGGAGATCTGCGGAATGCTGAACTTCTCGGTGATGAAGCGAGCCTGAGTACCTTTGCCGGCACCGGGCGCCCCGAGCAGAATCACACGCATCGATATGCTCCTTAGTCTTGTTGAAAGCGAAACCCGGATCTGCCTCGTGGGGCCAATCTGAACATGCTTGAAATGGCGCAGGAATGCGCCGAAAGGTTGATCAAGATACACAGCGCACCCAGCGCGCACAAGCCACCGCAGAGCGGTGGCGACAGGGCCTCAGCCGGTATTGCGCAGGCCGGCGGCGATCCCCGCCACGGTGACCAGCAGGGCCTGTTCCAGGCCACCGCAGGCGTCGCCTTCGCAGCGTCTGGAACGGGCCAGCAGCTCGGCCTGGAGCAGGTGCAGCGGGTCGAGGTAGATATTCCGCACGGCGATCGATTCGCGGGTCTCGGTGGCCTGCGCCAGCAGGCGCTGCTGGCCGGTCAGGCCGAGCACCACGCGCAGCGCCTGCGACAATAGGTCGCGTAAATGCGCACCTAATGGTCGCAGTTCCGATTGCACCAGACGTTCGTCGTAGAGTTGCGCGATTTCGCCGTCGGCCTTGGCCAGGACCATCTCCAGCATGTCGATGCGCGCGCGGAAGAACGGCCACTGCTCGCGCATGCGCTGCAGCAGGCCGCCTTCGCCGCGGTCGATGGCGTTGAACAGCGCGCTTTCCCAGCCCAGCCAGGCCGGCAGCATCAGCCGCGTCTGGGTCCAGGCGAAGATCCACGGGATCGCCCGCAGGCTCTCGATGCCGCCCTGGCGGCGCTTGGCCGGGCGGCTGCCCAGGGGCAGGCGGCCGAGCTCCTGCTCAGGGGTGGCCTCGCGGAAGTAGTCGACGAACTGCGGCGTCTCGCGCACCACCTGGCGGTAGGCGGCCAGGGAGTCGGCGGCGAGGCGCTGCATTTCCTCGCGCCAGGCCGGTTCCGGCGCCGGCGGCGGCAGCAGGGTCGCTTCCAGCACGGCGGCCAGGTAGAGGTCGAGGTTCTGCCGGGCGATGCCGGGCAGGCCGAACTTGAAGCGGATCATCTCGCCCTGTTCGGTGGTGCGGAAGCGCCCGGCCACCGAGCCCGGCGGCTGCGAGAGGATGGCCGCGTGGGCCGGGCCGCCGCCACGCCCGACGGTGCCGCCGCGGCCATGGAACAGCAGCAGCTCGACGCCGCGGGCGCGGCAGATGTCCACCAGCGCCTCCTGCGCGCGGTACTGCGCCCAGGCGGCGGCCAGGGTGCCGGCGTCCTTGGCCGAATCGGAGTAGCCGATCATCACTTCCTGCGGCCCGGCCAGGCCTTCGCGGTAGGCGTCCAGGCCGAGCAGGCGCTCGATGCAGGGGCCGGCGTTGTCGAGGTCGTCGAGGGTTTCGAAGAGTGGCACCACGCGCAGCGGCCGGCGCAACCCGCACTCCTTGAGCAGCAGTTGCACCGCCAGCACGTCGGACGGCTGGCCGGCCATGGAGATGACGTAGGAGCCCAGCGAGGCCTCCGGCGCGGCGGCGGCGACGCGGCAGGTGGCGAGGACTTCGGCGGTGTCGGCCGAGGCCCGGTAGTCCGCCGGCAGCAGCGGGCGGTGGTTGCCCAGCTCTTCCAGGAGGAATTCCTGGCGCACCGCCTCGTCCCACTCCTGGTAGCGGCCCAGGCCCAGGTATTCGGTGATTTCGCTGAGCGCGGCGGCGTGGCGGCTCGAGTCCTGGCGGATGTCCAGGCGGGTCAGGAACAGGCCGAAGGTGGCGGCGCGGCGCAGGCTGTCGAGCAACGCGCCGTCGGCGATCACGCCCATGCCGCAGGCGTGCAGCGAGCGGTGGCAGAGCAGCAGCGGCTCGAGCAGCTCGCGGTTGTCGCGCAGCACCGCCTCGGGTGCGACCTCGTCTTCGGCCAGCGCGCGCTCGGCCCAGGCACGGGTCGCCCGCAGGCGTTCGCGCAGTTGCTTGAGCAGGGCGCGGTAGGGTTCGGCCACCTCGCCCACTTCCGCCAGCAGCTCCTCGCTGGCCTGCTGCATGGACAGGTCGGCGGCCAGGCTGTCGACGTCGCGCAGGTACAGGTCGGCGGCCATCCAGCGCGCCAGCAGCAGCACCTCGCGGGTGACGCTGGCGGTGACGTTGGGGTTGCCGTCGCGGTCGCCGCCCATCCACGAGGCGAAGCGCACTGGCGCTGCCTCCAGCGGCAGGCACTCGCCGGTGCTGGCGCGCAGGGTCTCGTCGACATGGCGGAGAAATTCGGGCAGCGCCTGCCACAGCGAATGCTCGATCACCGCGAAGCCCCACTTGGCCTCGTCCACCGGGCTTGGCCGGGTGCGGCGGATTTCCTCGGTGTGCCAGGCCTCGGCGACCAGCCGGCGCAGGCGCCCGTGGACCTGCTCGCGCTCCTCGGGGAGCAGGTCGGCGTGGTCCTGGGCCGCCAGTTGCGCGGCTATCGCGTCATATTTCTGGATCAGCGTGCGCCGCGCCACCTCGGTGGGGTGCGCGGTGAGCACCAGTTCGATGTCCAGCTGCGCCACCTGGCGCGCCAGCGTCGCCGGCTCGACGCCGGACTTGCCCAGGCGCGCCAGCAGCTCGCCGAGCACGCGCTGCTCGAAGGCCGGCTGCTCCTTGGGCTGGCGCCGGCGGATGCGGTGGTACTGCTCGGCGATGTTGGCCAGGTTGAGGAACTGGTTGAAGGCCCGCGCCACCGGCAGCAGCTCGTCCTCGCCGAGGCCGTCGAGGGCCGCCGCCAGCTGCCGCGCGCCCTCCGCCGAACCGCGCCGCGCCGCCTTGGCGCCCTGGCGGATCAGCTCGATCTTGTCGAGGAAGGCCTGGCCGTACTGGTTGCGGATGGTCTGCCCGAGCAGTTCGCCGAGCAGGTGCACGTCCTCGCGCAGGCGCGCGTCGATATCCGGCATGGCGGGTTCTCCGTGTCTGGATTCTTCTTACAGTGCCGCCTGGCGACACTCACTGACAAGCGTGCGACGAACGCCCGCGATCCTGCTCGGACAGCGTCTAGGCTAGATGTGATCCCGAAGGATTCGGGAAAATCTTCCCGGCGGCTCCAGAAGGGCCGTCTTCCCCGCCGGCCACGAGCCGGCCGTTGAGGTGAACATGAAGATCCGCGATCTCGTACGCCATTGGGAACAGAACGCCAGGGGGCGCATGACCAGCCACAGCTACAGCATCCCGCTGGACGTGGAAACCGCCGCGCGCCTGGCCGCGCTGCACGACATGTACCCCAAGCGCAGCGTCGAGGAGCTGCTCGGCGAGCTGGTCGGTTCGGCGCTGGAGGAACTGGAAGCGAGCTTCCCCTACGTGAAGGGCAACAAGGTGGTGGCGCTGGACGAACAGGGCGACCCGCTCTACGAGGACATAGGCCCTACCCCGCGCTTCCTGCAGCTGTCGCGCAAGTACCTGCACGAGCTGACCGAGCGCGACGAACAGCCGAGCCCCAGCTGAACCCGCCCCGCTCCGCCGTTGCCCATGGTGACGGCGGATAACCGCGAACGGTTATTCGCCCTATGCCGGTAACGGGCGTCAATGCCGGCCGTGCACGCCGGGCACGTGCAGGTGCCCGGCCTCGGCGCAGGCCTCGGGCACCGTCGAGGGCTCGGCGGGCAACTGCAGCTCGCGAAGGATGCCGCAGTCCTCGCTGTTGCCGCTGCCGCTGCAGCGCGCGCGCAGGTCCTGCAACTGCTGGCGTAGCGACTGCAGTTCGGCGATGCGCACCTCGACGTGGTGCAGGTGCTCGTCGATCAGCCGGTTGGCGGTGCCGCAATCCGCCTCGGGGCGGTCGCGCAGGCCGAGGAGGATGCGGATTTCCTCCTGGGTCATGTCCAGCGAGCGGCAGTGGCGGATGAACGACAGCCGCTCGACGTGGGCGCCGTCGTACTGCCGGTAGTTGCCGCCGCTGCGCGCCGGTTCCGGCAGCAGGCCCTCGCGCTCGTAGTAGCGGATGGTTTCCACCGGGCAGCCGGTCAGCTTCGCCAGTTCTCCGATCTTCATCAGCGTTCCTCCACAAATCCCGCTTGACTCTGTAGTTGCTACAGGGTGTGCAATCGCAAGCATACCGTCAAATGGGAACCGACCTGATGTCCGACGCCAACAGCCGCCAGCCTGGGTGCGGGTCCTGCTGCCACGACCACGAGCCCGCCACCGCGCACCGCCACGAGCATGGCCACGAGCATGGCCACGAGCACCACCACGAACGCCTGCGCCACGCCGAGCCGGCCCTGGATACCAGCGCGGCCGCCACCGGCGAACTGCGCTGGAGCAGCCTGCGCATCGAGGCGATGGACTGCCCCACCGAGGAACGCCTGCTGCGCGACGCGCTGGGCAAGGTGCCGGCGGTGGAGCAGCTGGAGTTCAACCTGATGCAGCGCCTGCTCAAGGTGCAGCACCGCTTCGACAGCCTGGAGCCGCTGCAGAAGCTGATCGCCTCGCTGGGCATGCAGGCCGAGGCGCTGGAGGACGGCCAACCGCTGGCCGCCGCGCCGGCGCGGCACAAGCCCTGGTGGCCGCTGGCCGTGGCCGGCGTGCTGGCGCTGGCCGCCGAGGTCTGCGAATGGTTCGCCCTGGGCCCGCAATGGCTGGTCGCCGCCCTGGCCGTGGCGGCCATCCTCGGCGCCGGCCTGCCGACCTACCGCAAGGGCTGGATCGCCCTGAAGAACCGCGACCTGAACATCAACGCACTGATGAGCATCGCCGTCACCGGCGCCCTGCTCATCGGCCAGTGGCCGGAAGCGGCGATGGTGGCGGTGCTGTTCGCCATCGCCGAGCTGATCGAGGCGCGCTCCCTGGAACGCGCGCGCAGCGCCATCCGTGGCCTGCTGCAGCTCGCCCCGGAACAAGCCACGGTGCTGCGCGAAGGGCAGTGGCTGGACGTCTCCGCCAAGGTGATCGCCGTCGGCGAGCGCGTGCGGGTGCGCCCGGGCGAACGCATCGCCCTCGATGGCGAGGTGCTCGACGGCCGCTCCAGCGTCAACCAGGCACCGATCACCGGCGAGAGCCTGCCGGTGGAAAAACAGGCCGGCGAGCCGCTGTTCGCCGGCAGCATCAACGGTGAAGGCGCGCTGGAATACCGCGTGACCCGCGGCGCCGACGACAGCACCCTGGCGCGGATCATCCACGCCGTGGAGCAGGCCCAGGGCTCGCGGGCGCCGACCCAGCGCTTCGTCGACCAGTTCGCCCGCGTCTATACGCCGGCGGTGATCCTCATCGCCATCGCCACCGCGCTGATCCCGCCGCTGGCCTTCGGCGGCGCCTGGCTGGACTGGGTGTACCGCGCCCTGGTGCTGCTGGTCATCGCCTGCCCCTGCGCACTGGTGATCTCCACCCCGGTGACCATCGTCAGCGGCCTGTCGGCGGCGGCACGCGTCGGCATCCTGATCAAGGGCGGGGTGTTCCTCGAACTGGGCCGCCAGCTGCAATGGCTGGCCCTGGACAAGACCGGCACCATCACCGCCGGGCGCCCGGTGCAGACCGACTTCCAGGGCCTGCGCGGCGACGCGGCGCAGGCGCGGACGCTGGCCGCCAGCCTGGCCGCGCGCTCCGACCACCCGGTGTCCCAGGCCGTGGCCCGCGCCGCCGAAACCGACGGCCTGGCGCTGTACGGCGTGGGCGCGCTGGAAGCGCTGCCCGGCCGTGGCGTGAAAGGCGAGATCGACGGCCGCCCCTATCACCTCGGCAACCACCGCCTGGTGGAGGAGCTGGGGCTGTGCTCGAAAGAGCTGGAAGCGCGCCTCGACGCCCTGGAGCAACAGGGCAAGACGGTCATCGTGCTGCTCGACGGCGACGGCCCGCTGGCCCTGTTCGCCGTGGCCGACGCGGTCAAGGAGAGCAGCCGCGAAGCCCTCGCCGAACTGCATGGCCTGGGCGTGAAGACCCTGATGCTGACCGGCGACAACCCGCACACCGCCGCCGCCATCGCCGCCCAGGTGGGTATCGACCAGGCGCGCGGCAACCTGCTGCCGGAGGACAAGCTGCGCGAGGTCGAACAGCACCAGGCCGGCGGCGCGCGGGTCGGCATGGTCGGCGACGGGATCAACGACGCCCCGGCCCTGGCTCGTGCCGACATCGGCTTCGCCATGGGCGCGGCGGGCACCGACACGGCCATCGAGACCGCCGGCGTGGCGCTGATGGACGACGACCTGCGCAAGCTGCCGCAGTTCATCCGCCTGTCGCGCCGCACCCACGCGATCCTGCTGCAGAACATCAGCCTGGCGCTGGGCATCAAGGCGGTGTTCCTGGTCCTCACCCTGGCCGGTCTGGGCACCCTGTGGATGGCGGTGTTCGCCGACATGGGCGCCAGCCTGCTGGTGGTCTTCAACGGCCTGCGACTGCTGCGCGAAGGGGCACCGCAAAGGACGGACTGAGCCTGCAGCCGTAGGGCGCATAACGCCTACGGCGTTATGCGCCGTTTTCCTCGGGCGCCGCTACCTTGGTCTACGGCGGATAACCGCGAACGGTTATTCGCCCTACCAAAGCCGTCAGCGGACGTCCCGCGCGGTTTCCTCGCCGGCGCAACGCACAACGCTATCCGCCGCCCGCCAGCAGGCGCTGGTAGAGCTCGGCCATGTCGCGGCCGAACGGCACCAGCAACAGGCGCCTCAGGCTGCTGTCGGCGGGGCGCGGGCGGCGCAGTTCGGCGATGGCGATGCTCGCCGCCTCTGTGTGCGGGTAGCCGTAGATGCCGCAGCTGATCGCCGGGAAGGCGACGCCCTCCAGCTCATGTTCTTCGGCCAGTTGCAGGCTGTTGCGGTAGCAGGCGGCGAGCAGCGCCGCTTCACCCTGGCGGCCGCCGCGCCAGATGGGCCCGACGGTGTGGATGACGTGCCGCGCCGGCAGGCGGAAGCCGGGGGTGATCTTTGCCGCGCCGGTGTCGCAACCGCCCAGGGTGCGGCACAGGGCGAGCAGTTCGGGGCCGGCGCCGCGGTGGATGGCGCCATCCACGCCACCGCCGCCCAGCAGCGAGCCATTGGCGGCGTTGACGATGGCGTCGATGCGCAGGGTGGTGATGTCGCCCTGCCAGACCTCGATCGCGGGGGTGTCCATGCTCGCCTCCTGACGGTTGCGCCACCCCCCGGCACGGGGGCCTTACTTCACCTGTTGCGGGGTTTCCTCGCCGGCGCAGCGCACGGCGTGCTTGCGGTTGTCCACCAGAACCCCGGAGAGGCCCTTCTGCGCGGTGTCGAACAGCACCAGCACGCCGTCGATGCACTGCGCCACCTGGGTGGCCGGCTCCAGCGAGAGTTTCACGTCTTCCCCCGGAACGCTCTTGAGCATGGTGAAGTCGGCCAGCAGCAGGGCGTCCTCTTCCTTGGCGAAGTGCAGGTAACCGTAGTACCAGAGCGTACCGACGCTGACGATGATGCTGCCGATGGCGGTGAGGATGTACGGAATCATGTTGCGGTCGGTGCTGGTGGTCATGGCTTGCCCTGGGACTGGCTGGCCGGCGCGGCCGGCGGATCGGTGTTGGGGACTTCGGCCAGGCGGCGCAGGCCGCTGAAATGCTGCGGGTCGTCGAGGAAGCGCAGCATCACTTCGCGCCAGGTCGGTTCGCCGAAGGTTTCCACATGGCCGCCACGGGTCAGCTGGAAGACTTTCGGCGGCCGTGCCGCCTTGTACAGGCTCAGGCCGTTGTCCAGGGGCACGATGGTATCGTCGATGCTGTGAAAGAACAGCACGGGTGCGCCAGAAAGTCGCGGCATGGCGCGCACCGCGCTGTCGCCGTCGGGCACCGCCCAGGACAGCGGAACCTGCAGCGGCCAGGTCAGCCAGGCGCCGGCGAGCATGTGCCGGGCCACGTCGCGATAGCTGGCCGGCACGCCATCGAGGACGATCGCCTTCAACTGCGCGACGCGCTGCGGGTGCTCCGCCAGGTAATGCACGCCCATGGCCCCGCCCAGGCTCTGGCCCAGCAGGATCAGTGGCTTGCCCTGGGCTTCCGGGGCCTGGTCCAGCCAGGCGAAGGCAGCGTCGATGTCGCGGTAGACCTCCGGCAGGCTCGGCTCGCCCTCGGAATGGCCGTAGCCGCGGTAGTCGAGCATCAGCACCTGGTAGCCCTGCTCCGGCAGCCAGAAGGTGCCGCCCAGGTGCCAGGCCATGTTGCCGCCGTTGCCGTGCAGGTGCAGCACGGTGCCCTTGACCGGCACTCCGGGCTTGGCCGGCAGCCACCAGCCGGCCAGCTTCAGGCCGTCGGCGGTGGTGATGCTGACGTCGCGGTAGTCGAGCTTGGCCCGCTGCGGGGTGATGGCCACGTCCGGGCTGGGGTAGAACAGCAGCGAACTGCAGCCGCCGAGCACCAGCAACAGCGAGAGCGCGACGGCCTTGAAGCGGTGGGTCATGGTCGGGTCTTCCTTGGCGCGGCGCGCCCCACGGGAGCGCGCCCTGCGCGCGAATCGCGGGCGCGGCCCGCTCCTACGCGCACCTCTTCC
>NZ_JARJLT010000028.1 GCF_029335315.1 Pseudomonas citronellolis | reverse complement strand
CCGCCGGCCCGAGCACCGGAGTTGACGGCAACGGCGGATAACGCCGTAGGCGTTATGCGCCCTACGATCCAGAGGAACATCCGAGGCCAGGTTCGCGAGCAAGCTCGCTCCTACGAAGAGCGGGCGTCAGAAGAACGGCCGCGACGCCTTGAAGGTCACCGCGCCATCGCAATAGGTGTTGTGCCCGGAATAGGCACTGCAGTCCGTCCCGCTCAGGCTGCTGCCGCTATAGGACAGGTTCAGGTCGATGCCCAGCCAGGGCCGGCTGACGTTCACCGACCAGTCGTTGAAACCGCTGACGTTGCCGCCGCCGGCCACTCCCACCGGGTTGGCCAGGCTGTAGCTGGCGTACTTCAGGGTCAGGTCGAAGCCCAGCGGCGGGGTCAGGCCGAGGTCGGCGAACAGCGTCGCGCTGCTGCGCCCGGCGCTGTTGCTGTAGGCCGCGCCGAGGCGGCTGCCGAAGATCGACAGGCCGCCGTAGAGGTCCTGGGTGTCCAGGTCCGGCCGTTCCGGGTGCACGTAGCGGATGCTGCCCAGCTCGTAGCCGAGGCCGTCGCGGCCCAGCGGCTGCTTGAAGCCGGCGTAGGAATCGACCTCGGTGGGTTTGTCCGGTTCGAGGTTGGCCGCCCAGCCGCCGAGGTACCAGCCGCTCTCATGGCTGATGTCGAGGCCGCCGTGCAGGCTGTCGCCGCCGCCCGGCTTGACCAGGCCCTGGGCCATGCTGCGGGTCGGCGCGGTGGCGAACCGCAGGTCGAAGTCACCCAGTTCGCGCTGCATCACCTGGGCGTTGGCGCTCAGGCTCGCGCAGAATGCCGCCCCCAGCAGCAGACGATGGACGTTCATGATTCCCCCCTAGGATTGAGTACAGCTCCCTGACAAGATGCGGCCCCTTCCCGCATGTCCTACAGGGTAAGACCATTCGCCGGCTATTTCATGACCGGCGGTCCATTCGCCGGCCGATCGCCGTTCGCCGGTTCCTTCGCCATGGCGAGGTTGCCGGGGCGCGATCCAACTGCTAAATCTTCCCAACCATGCGCAGTCCATTCAGCAGGGAGGCCACCATGGCCATCACATCCGTTCCTTCGGCCGACGGGCAGGAGCTGACCATCGTCGTCCAGGGCCGTTTCGATTTCGGTGCGCACCAGGAATTCCGCGACGCCTACGAGCGCGTCGAGATCACCCCGCAGCGCTACGTCATCGACCTCAAGGGTGCCACCTACCTGGACAGCTCGGCGCTGGGCATGCTCCTGCTGCTGCGCGACCACGCCGGCGGCGAACACGCGCAGGTGAGCCTGGTGCACTGCACCCCGGACGTGCGCAAGATCCTCTCCATCTCGAACTTCGAACAACTGTTCCGCATCAGCTGAGACGCGGCCCGGCATGGCCAGCTTCCTCACCATCCTGATCGCCGACGACAACGCCGCCGACCGCCTGCTGCTGTCCACCATCGTCAGCCGCCAGGGCCATCGCGTGCTGACCGCCGCCAACGGCCTGGAGGCGCTGGCGCTGTTCGAGCAGGAGCGCCCGCAGCTGGTATTGATGGACGCCCTGATGCCGGTGATGGACGGCTTCGAGGCGGCCCGGCGGATTCGCCGCCAGGCCGGCGAGGAACTGGTGCCGATCATCTTCCTCACCTCGCTGAGCGAGACCGAGGCCCTGGTGCAGAGCCTGGAGGCCGGTGGCGACGACTTCCTCTCCAAGCCCTACAACCGGGTCATCCTCGAAGCCAAGATCCGCGCCATGGGCCGCCTGCACCACCTGCAGCGCGAGGTGCTGGAGCAGCGCGACCTGATCGCCCGGCACAACGAACACCTGCTCAACGAACAGCGCGTGGCCAAGGCGGTGTTCGACAAGGTGGCCCACTCCGGCTGCCTCAACGCGCCGAACGTGCGCTACCTGCAATCGCCCTTCGCGCTGTTCAACGGCGACCTGCTGCTGGCCGCGTACAAGCCCTCCGGCGGCATGCACGTGCTGCTCGGCGACTTCACCGGCCACGGCCTGCCGGCGGCGATCGGCGCCATGCCGCTGGCCGAGGTGTTCTACGGCATGACCGCCAAGGGCTACCCGATCGGCGACATCCTCCGCGAGATGAACGCCAAGCTGAAACGCATCCTGCCGCTGGGGGTGTTCTGCTGCGCGACCCTGCTCAACCTGAGTTTCCAGCGCGGCCTGGTGGAGGTGTGGAACGGCGGCCTGCCCGACGGCTACCTGTACCGCCGGGGCGGCCCGCTGCAGCCGCTGGTGTCGCGCCACCTGCCGCTGGGCATCCTGGAGCCTTCGGCCTTCGACGAGCGCTGCGAAGTCTTCCCGATGGAGGACGGCGACCGCGTGCTGCTGTTCTCCGACGGCGTGCTGGAGGCGCGCAACCCGCAAGGCGAGATGTTCGGCGAGCGGCGCCTGCTGGAGGTGTTCCAGGACCAGGGCGACGGCTCGCGGCTGTTCGACGGGGTCAAGGAGGCGCTGGCGCGCTTCCGTGGCGAGGCCCAGGACGACCTGAGCATGCTGGAAGTGGCGCTGGTGCCCGATGCCAGCCTGCAACGCCCGCCGCTGGCGTTCTCCGACAGCGGCCTGAACGGCCCGCAGGACTGGTCCGGCAGCTTCGAGTTCCGCGCGCCGACCCTGCGCCACTTCAACCCGCTGCCGTTCCTCCTGCAATTGCTGATGGAGGTGCAGGACCTGCGCCCGCGCGGCGGCGCGCTCTACACGGTGCTGGCCGAGCTGTATTCCAACGCCCTGGAACACGGGGTGATGGGCCTGGACTCGCGGCTCAAGTGCGACTCCCAGGGCTTCGCCCGCTACTACGAGGAACGCCGCGCGCGCCTGGACGGCCTGCAGCACGGCTTCGTGCGCTTCCACCTCGACCTCTCGCCCCACGGCGACGGCGGCCGCCTGCTGGTGCGGGTGGAGGACAGCGGCGCCGGCTTCGACGTCAACGCCGTGCTCCAGGCCCAGGCGCACTGCACGCCGGGGGCGTTCAGCGGGCGCGGCCTGACCCTGGTGCGCAGCCTGGCCGACCGTTGCCAGTGGTCGGCCGACGGCAGGTCGGTGTCCGTGGAGTTTTTCTGGTCGGCTCAGGCATAATCCGGGGCTTCCCGCGCCGGCCCTGGCGGCGGGCGGCCTGGGAGCGAGCGAATGTCCGATGCGCATCTCGACGATGCCGTACTGAGCGCCTTGCGTGAGGTGATGGCGGAAGAGTTTCCGCTGTTGCTGGATACCTTCATCGGCGATTCCGAGGAGCGCCTGCGCAACCTCCACGAAGCCCTGGCCGAACTCGACGGGCATGGATTGCGCCACGCCGCGCACAGCTTCAAGGGCAGCTGCGGGAACATGGGCGCGCTGGCCCTGGCGGCGCTGTGCAAACGCCTGGAAGACGCCGCCCGGCAGGGCGACATGGCCAAGGCCGCCGGCCTGGTGGAACAGGTCGAGCGCGAGTTCGCCATCGTCCGCATCCTCCTGCGTCAACAACGCCTGCCGCGTGGTTGACGACCGTTCGTAGGCGACCCGGGCGACCTGGCCCGGCCCTTGCTATCTCCCCGTGACGACGCAAACCACACGGAGATCGCCGATGGCTGTCGCCCCGGACATTCTACTTTCGCCAACCCCCGCGCCGAGCCCCCGGACGACCCCGTCCAAGGCCGCGCAGGACTCGGTCGGCACCAGCAACGACAAGGGTTCCAGCTTCGCCGACGTGTATGCCCAGGAGCAGCGTCCGGCGGTCAAGGAGCGCCCGCAGACCAGCACCAAGGCCAGCCGCGACAAGCCGCGCGAGAAGGACGACGAGCCGACCAAGGACGCCGCCCAGGCGCCGGCCGACGGCAGCGACCCGCCGAAGGTTGCCGATGGCGGCAAGGACTTGCCGGCCGAGGCCAAACCGGCCGACGCCAGCGACGACGCCCCGCCGGACCCGAGCCTCGACCCGCTGCTGGCCCTCGGCCTGGGCGCGCAGTTGCCCGCCCCGGCGCTGGACACCCCGGTGCAGCTCGGCCAGGCGCAGCTCAACGCGGCCAATAGCGATGGCGACCTGCAGAAGCTCAACCAGGCCCAGGGGCTGAACCTGTTGCCGGGCGCCAGCGACGCCGACGCCAGCGCCGACGCGACCCCGCAACTGCAATTGCAGCTGAACGGCAGCGGCAAGGCCGAGGTCGACGTCAAGGCCACCGACGGCAAGGGCGAAGGCAACGCCAAGCTGGACATGGCCAGCATCCTCGCCGGCCTCACCGGTGGCCAGGACGCGCAGGCCGGCAAGACCGCCGAGGCCAGCCAGCAGGCCGCCGCCGACCTGGCCGCGCAGCTGCCGGAGAACGCCCGCGAGACCAAGGTCGAGGCGCGCAACGACAACTTCGCCCAGCGCCTGGAGTCGCTGACCCAGGCGCTCAACGGCACCCAGCAGGCGCTGACCAACCGCCCGGTCAACCCGCAGGTACCCGGCCAGGCCGTGGCCATGCAGCAGAACGGCTGGACCGACCAGGTGGTCGACCGGGTGATGTGGATGTCCAGCCAGAACCTGAAGTCCGCCGATATCCAGATGGACCCGGCCGACCTCGGGCGTCTTGAGGTGCGCATCCACATGACCAGCGACCAGACCCAGGTGACCTTCGCCAGCGCCAACGCCGGCGTCCGTGAGGCGCTGGACAGCCAGCAGCAGCGCCTGCGCGACATGCTCGGGCAGCAGGGTATGAACCAGGTCAACGTCAACGTCTCCGACCAGTCGCTGGCGCGCGGCTGGCAGGGCCAGGGCCAGCAACAGGGCAACGGCCGCGGCGCCGGGGCCAGCGGGCGCGACAGCGGCGAGGACGAGCCGACGCTCAGCGGCGTCAGCGAAATCCGCGCGCGGCCGCAGCTGGGTGGGCTGGGGATGGTGGATTACTACGCGTAGCCGATGCGCCGGGGCCGAACGGCGCATAACGCCGTAGGCGTTATGCGCCCTACGCCAGGTCTGACCAGGGCGTAGGGCGAATAACCGTTCGCGGTTATCCGCCGATACCCCCGGGGCAAATGGCGAATCCTGTACCGCCCCTCGCTCCGCTCATCGGCAGCCTGTAATATCCGCCGCGGCGGCCCGGTCTGCGGACCTGGCACAGCCCTTGCTCCTGTCCTTCAGGACAGGCATCGGACCGCGCAAGTGACGGATTTCTGGCATGGCTAAGAACGATCAGCAGACCACTCCACCCGCCGAGGGCGGCGCCGGCAAGGGCCGGCTCAAGCTCATCATCATCCTGGTCCTGGGCCTGCTGCTGGCGGTCGGGGCTTCGGTGGGCGGCACCTGGTTCTTCCTCAGCCGCGGTGCGAAGCCGGCCGAGGCGCCGGTGGCCGAAGCCAGCAGCGGCAAGAAACCGGCGCTCTACGACGTGCTGGCGCCGGCCTTCGTGGTCAACTTCAATCAGGGCGGGCGGCAGCGTTACCTGCAGGTCGCCGTGGCGCTGATGGGCCGCGACCAGGCCCAGCTCGACGCCCTGCACGAACAGATGCCGCTGGTCCGCAATCAGCTGGTGATGCTGTTTTCCAGCCAGAATTTCGATGCGCTGACCACGCCCGTGGGCAAGGAGATGCTGCGCCAGCAGGCCACCGCCAGCCTGCAGGAACTGGCGAAGAAGGCCACCGGTCAGTTGACGGTGGAACAGGTGCTTTTCACCAATTTCGTACTCCAGTAGGTAGCCGCCATGGCTGTACAAGATCTGCTCTCCCAGGACGAAATCGACGCGCTGCTGCACGGCGTCGACGACGGCCTGGTGGAAACCGAAGCCGATTCCGATCCTACGGCGGTCAAGTCCTATGACCTGACCAGCCAGGACCGCATCGTCCGCGGGCGCATGCCGACCCTGGAAATGATCAACGAGCGCTTCGCCCGCTACACCCGCATCAGCATGTTCAACCTGCTGCGGCGCTCGGCCGACGTCGCCGTGGGCGGCGTGCAGGTGATGAAGTTCGGCGAGTACGTGCACTCGCTGTACGTGCCCACCAGCCTCAACCTGGTGAAGATGAAGCCGCTGCGCGGCACCGCGCTGTTCATCCTCGACGCCAAGCTGGTGTTCAAGCTGGTGGACAACTTCTTCGGCGGCGACGGCCGCCACGCCAAGATCGAGGGCCGCGAGTTCACCCCCACCGAGCTGCGGGTGGTGCGCATGGTCATCGAGCAGGCCTTCGTCGACCTGGCCGAGGCCTGGAACGCGGTGCTGCCGATCACCTTCGAGTACGTCAACTCGGAAGTGAACCCGGCCATGGCGAACATCGTCAGCCCCAGCGAAGTGGTGGTGGTGTCGACCTTCCACATCGAGCTGGACGGCGGTGGCGGCGACCTGCACATCACCATTCCCTACGCGATGATCGAGCCGATCCGCGAGATGCTCGACGCCGGCTTCCAGTCCGACGTCGACGACCAGGACGAGCGCTGGCTCAACGCCCTGCGCGAGGACATCCTCGACGTCAAGGTGCCGATGGACGCCACCGTGGTGCGCCGCCAGCTGCGCCTGCGCGACATCCTGCACATGCAGCCGGGCGACGTGATCCCGGTGGAGATGCCCGAGCACATGGTGATGCGCGCCAACGGCGTGCCCTCGTTCAAGGTCAAGCTGGGCTCGCACAAGGGCAACCTGGCCTTCCAGATTCTCGATCCGCTCGAGCGCCCGCGCTGAGCGAATCCACCAGAGGAACCGACAATGACAGATGAAGACAAAGTGACCCCCGAGGAGCAGGCGCTGGCCGACGAGTGGGCCGCGGCCCTGTCCGAGGCGGGCGACGCCAGCCAGGACGACATCGACGCGCTGATGGCCCAGGGCGGCGCGGCGGCCACCCCGGCGGCGCCGCGCGCGCCCATGGAAGAGTTCGGCATGACCCCGCGCGCGCCGACCATCGCCGGCCTGGAAGGGCCGAACCTGGACGTCATCCTCGACATCCCGGTGACCATCTCCATGGAGGTCGGCAACACCGACATCACCATCCGCAACCTGCTGCAGCTCAACCAGGGCTCGGTGATCGAGCTCGACCGCCTGGCCGGCGAGCCGCTGGACGTGCTGGTCAACGGCACCCTGATCGCCCACGGCGAGGTGGTGGTGGTCAACGAGAAGTTCGGCATCCGTCTGACCGACGTGATCAGCCCGAGCGAACGCATCAAGAAGCTGCGCTGATGATGGCCCGCCCGTTCGCGCTGTTCTGCGCCCTGCCACTGGCCGGGCTGCTGTCGCAGGCCTTGGCCGCCGAGGAAGAGGCCGCGCCGGTAGCGCCGGCCATCGTCCACGCCAGCGCCTCGCCCAGCCTGATCACCGGCAGCGCCGGCGCCCAGCTGCTGCAGCTGCTGTTCGGCCTGGTGCTGGTGGTGGCGCTGATCTTCCTGCTCGCCTGGCTGGTGCGCCGCGTGCAGCAGATCGGTCCGCGCAGTAACCAGGCGATCAAGCTGGTGGCCAGCCAGGCCCTGAGCCCGCGCGACCGCCTGCTGCTGGTGCAGGTCGGCGAGGAACAGATCCTCCTCGGCCTGACCCCCGGACGCATCACCCCGCTGCACGTGCTCAAGGAGCCGGTGCGCGGCGTCGAGGAGGGCGCCCAGCCGGCCGCGCCGGAATTCGCCCAGCGCCTGCTGGAACTGCTGAACAAGGACAAGGGCCGTCCGCAATGAGTCCGAGCGTCATCCCGCAGGCCCTGCGCCGTTGCCTGCCGCTGCTGGCCATGCTGCTGGCGCTGCTCGCGCCCCAGGCCTTCGCCGCCGATCCGCTGCAGATCTCGGCGATCACCGTGACCACCAATCCGCAGGGCCAGCAGGAGTATTCGGTCAGCCTGCAGATCCTGCTGATCATGACGGCGCTGAGCTTCATCCCGGCGTTCGTCATGCTGATGACCAGCTTCACCCGGATCATCATCGTCTTCGCCATCCTGCGCCAGGCGCTGGGCCTGCAGACCACGCCGTCGAACCAGATTCTCACCGGCCTCGCGCTGTTCCTCACGCTGTTCGTCATGGCGCCGGTGTTCGACCGGGTCAACAGCACCGCGCTGCAGCCCTACCTGAACGAGCAGATTCCCGCGCAGGAGGCGCTGACCCGCGCCCAGGTGCCGCTGAAGGCGTTCATGCTGGGGCAGACCCGGCAATCCGACCTGGACCTGTTCGTGCGCCTGTCCAAGCGCACCGACATCGCCAGCGCCGACGCCACGCCGCTGACCATCCTGGTCCCGGCGTTCGTCACCTCGGAGCTGAAGACCGCGTTCCAGATCGGCTTCATGATCTTCATTCCGTTCCTGATCATCGACCTGGTGGTGTCCAGCGTGCTGATGGCGATGGGCATGATGATGCTGTCGCCGCTGATCATCTCGCTGCCGTTCAAGATCATGCTGTTCGTGCTGATCGACGGCTGGGCGCTGATCATCGGCACCCTGGCCGGCAGCTTCGGCACCGTTTGACGCAAGAGGAGGGCGCGCCATGACCCCTGAAGTCGCAGTCGACCTGTTCCGCCAGGCGCTCTGGCTGACCGCCATGATGGTCGCCATCCTGGTCCTGCCGAGCCTGCTGGTGGGCCTGGTGGTGGCCATGTTCCAGGCCGCCACGCAGATCAACGAGCAGACCCTGAGCTTCCTGCCGCGCATGCTGGTGGTGCTGCTCACCCTGATCACCCTGGGCCCCTGGCTGCTGCGCGAGCTGATGGAGTACACCCAGGGCCTGATCGCCAGCATCCCGACGTTGATCGGCTGATGCTCGAACTGAGCAACGCGCAGATCGGCGCCTGGATCGGCAGCTTCATGCTGCCGTTCTGCCGTATCGGCGCGCTGTTGATGACCATGCCGATCTTCAGCAACCAGATGGTGCCGGCGCGGGTGCGCCTGTACCTGAGCCTGGCCATCTGCGTGGTGCTGGTGCCGAACCTGCCGCCGATGCCGCAGGTGGACGCCCTGAGCCTGCGCGCCTGGGTGCTGGTGGCCGAGCAGATCCTGGTCGGCGCCATGCTCGGCTTCACCCTGCAGCTGATGTTCCACGTCTTCGTGGTCGCCGGGCAGTTGCTGTCGATGCAGATGGGCCTGGGCTTCGCCTCCACCGTGGACCCGGCCAACGGCATCTCGGTGCCGGTGATGGGGCAGTTCTTCAGCCTGCTGGTGACCCTGCTGTTCCTCGCCATGAACGGCCACCTGGTGGTGTTCGAGGTGATCGCGGAAAGCTTCGTCACCCTGCCGGTGGGCCAGGCGCTGTCCTCCGAACACCTCTACACCGTGGCCGGCAAGCTCGGCTGGGTGCTTGGCGCCGGGCTGCTGATCGCGCTGCCGGCGGTCACCGCGCTGCTGGTGGTGAACCTCGCCTTCGGCGCCATGACCCGCGCCGCGCCGCAACTGAACATCTTCTCCATCGGCTTCCCGCTGACCCTGGTGATGGGCTTCGTCATCGTCTGGATCGGCACCGCCGAAATCCTCTCGCAGTACCAGGACCTGGTACAGCAGGCCCTGCAGCTGCTCCGCGAACTCGTGGGAGCGCGCTGATGGCGGAAAGCGAGAGCGGTCAGGACAAGACAGAGGAACCTACAGAGAAGCGGCGCCGAGAGGCCCGCGAGAAAGGCCAGCTGCCGCGTTCCAAGGAGCTCAACACGCTCGCCGTGCTGATCGCCGGGGCCGGCGCGCTGCTGGTCTATGGCGCGCACCTGGCCGACGTGCTGATGCAGGTGATGCGCGGCAGCTTCGAACTGTCCCGCGAGACGGCGATGAACAGCGAGAGCATGTTCCAGCTGCTCGGCATCGCCGCGCGCAGCGCCGCGGAGGGGCTCTGGCCGATCCTGGTGGTGCTGCTCATCGCCTCCATCGTCGGCCCCATCGGCCTCGGCGGCTGGCTGTTCTCCGGCGAGGCGCTGGCGCCCAAGTTCAGCCGGATGAACCCGCTGGAGGGGCTCAAGCGGATGTTCTCGGCCAAGGCCGTGCTGGAGCTGTTCAAGGCCCTGATCAAGTTCGTGGTGGTGCTGGCGGTGGCCGTGCTGGTGCTGCGCTCGGACAAGGACGCGCTGCTGGCGTTGCTGCACCAGCCGTTGCAGACGGCCATCGTGGAGAGCGTCAAGGTGGTGGGCTGGAGCGCCTTCTGGATGGCCTGCAGCCTGTTCCTGATCGCCGCGGTGGACGTGCCCTACCAGCTCTGGGACAACCGCCAGAAGCTGCTGATGACCAAGCAGGAAGTGCGCGACGAGTACAAGGACTCCGAGGGCAAGCCCGAGGTCAAGGCCAAGGTCCGCCGCCTGCAGCGGGAAATGGCGCAGCGGCGGATGATGCAGGCGGTGCCCGACGCCGACGTGGTCATCACCAACCCGACCCACTTCGCCGTGGCGCTGAAGTACGACGCCGCCGCCGGCGGTGCGCCCAAGCTGCTGGCCAAGGGCAACGACTTCCTCGCCCTGAAGATCCGCGAGGTGGCCCAGGAGCACAAGGTGACGGTGCTGGAGTCGCCGGCGCTGGCGCGGGCGGTCTACTACTCCACCGAGCTGGACCAGGAAATCCCCGCCGGGCTGTACCTGGCGGTGGCCCAGGTGCTGGCCTACGTCTACCAGCTCAAGCAGTTCCGCGCCGGCAAGGGCAAGCGCCCGGGGCCGATGCCGAACGTGCCGATCCCGCCGGACCTGCGCCGCGACGAGTAGCCCTCCACACCCCCGTAGGAGCGGGCCATGCCCGCGATTCGCGCGCATGGCGCGCTCCTACCGTCCGCTCCTATCCAGCGCCTTCGTGCGGCGCGCGCCATTCCCCACTACCAGAACTTCACCGTGTAGTTGGCGATCAGGCGGTTCTCGTCCATGTCCGCCCCATGGCTGCTGCGCACCGTGACGTTGCGCCAACGCAGCGACAACCCCTTCAGCGCCCCGTCCTGCAGGGTGTAGGCGAGGTCGCTGTCGCGCTCGTACTCGTGGCCGTCCGCGCGGCCGGCGCCGCGGTCGATGTCGGTGCCCTTGGCGTAGCGGGTCATGAAGCTCAGGCCGGGCACGCCGAGGGCCGCGAAGTCATAGTCGTAGCGCAGCTGCCAGGACTTCTCGCCCGGCTGGGTGAAGGTCTGGATGGTCATCAGGTTGTGCGAGTAGGGCGGGGTGTAGCCGTTGAGGGTGGGGAAGCCGTCGTCGCCGAGCATCTTCTGGTAGGCCACGCCGACGGCATGGGCGCCGGCGCGCAGGGTGAACATCAGGCTCAGGTTGCGGTTGTCCACCGGGCCGGAGATGGCCTTGCCGTCGGCGTCGCTGTCGAAGTAGCGCAGGTCGCTGCGCAGCGACAGGCCCTCGGCCAGCGGCAAGGTGTGCAGCAGGCCGTAGTAGTGCTGCTGGTAGATGTCCTTCAGCTCGCCGTAGTAGTAGCTGGCGCTCAGGTTCGGGGTGAAGGCGTAGCTGGCGCCGGCGAGGTTGAACTCGTCGCTGGCGAAGGCCTTGCTGCGGCCCATGATGTACATGTCGTCGTTGCCCGACGACTCGCGCGTGCGGGACTTCCACAGCTGGCCGGCGGTGAGCGTCAGCCTGTCGATCTCGTTGGAGGTCAGCAGCGCGCCGTCGAAGGTCTGCGGCAGCAGCCGCACGTCGTCGCGGAACACCACCGGCAGCTGCGGTTCCAGCAGGCCGATGTGCAGCTGCGTCTTCGAGTAGCGCAGCTTGGCGGTCAGCCCGGCGTGGCTGAAGTCGTCCGCCGGCTCGCGCGAGTTCGGCCCGAAGGGCAGGGTGCCGTCGCCGCTGCGCCCGCGCCCGGAATCCAGCTTCACGCCGAGCAGCCCGGTGGCGTCGAGGCCGAAGCCGATCGGCCCCTCGGTAAAACCCGATTGCAGGCGCAGGACGAAGGCCTGGGACCAGTTCCCGGCTTGCGACTGCGTGGCGTTGTCCTGGCGGTAGTCGCGCAGCTGGTAGAAGTTGCGCAGGTCGAGGCGGGCGCCGCTGTCATCGATGAAACCGGCCTCGCAGGCCAGCGGCAGGAGGCCGCCGGCGAGCAGCCAGCAGCGGGGTGAGAGACGCTTTCGAGGTTGTTTGGCGGACATGCTGGTTCCCCTTTGTTGTTCTTGTTCTGCGCCCTCGTCGGGGCGTGAGGGAGGGGTTTTATCACATGATTAACTTATTAACTATATGTGGGTGTAGCTGGGACTTGTCCTACCTGGCTCACAGGCTTTTCCGCAAGCGATGTGTCTATTGGGCGGCCCTGCTGGCCAAGCTCACGGCGTCTGGATTTCCGTAATTTCGTTAACATATTGATACAAAGCCTCGGGCGTGAATGCCGGGATGGCCCTCGGCGAAATATCGTTAAAGTGTTAACTATGTGCCTCGCCCCGCCGCGCCCGACCATCGCCTGGCGCCGGCCCACAACAAGAACGACAACGAGGTACGCCCATGTACAGACCCTCCCTCCTGGCCCTGCTGCTGGCCTGTGGCAGCCTGGCTCCCGCCACCGCGGCGGAGCGCGTCACGCTGAAGATCGCGCACTTCCTGCCGGCCAGCTCCAACGCCCAGCAGCACGTCATCCAGCCCTGGTGCGAGACCCTGGCGCGCGAGTCGGAGCAGCGCATCCAGTGCCAGATCTACCCTTCGATGCAGCTCGGCGGCACCCCGGCGCAATTGCCCGACCAGGTGCGCAACGGCGTGGTGGATATCGTCTGGACCGCGCCGGGCTATTCGCCGGGGCGCTTCCCGCGCAGCGAGGCGGTGGAGTTGCCGTTCATGCTGCCGGCCAATGGCGTGCAGGCCTCGAGCATCGTCTGGCAGTTCTACCGCCAGGCCCTGCAGGACGACTACAAGGGCTACCGGGTGCTGGCCCTGCACAGCGACGGCGGCATGCAGCTGCACACCACCGGCAAGGCCGTGGGTGAGCCGGAGGACTTCAAGGGCCTGAAGCTGCGCGCCTCGTCGCGGATGAGCGCGCGCCTGGTCGCCGGCCTCGGCGCCGCACCGGTGAGCATGCCGGCGGCGCAGCTCACCGAATCTCTGTCCAAGGGCGTGATCGACGGCGCGCTGGCCAGCTGGGAGCTGATTCCGGCGCTCAAGCTCGACGAGGTCACCCGCCGCCACACCGACGTGCCCGAGGGCCGGCCGACCTTCTCCATCACTCTGCTCGGCATGCTGATGAACCCGCGCAGCTACGAGCGCCTGCCCGACGACCTCAAGGCGATCCTCGACCGCAACAGCGGCGACGCCCTGGTGCGGCGCTTCGGCGAGGCTTGGGACGCCGAGTTGCGCCGCGCCCGCGAGAGGGTTCCCGCCGACAGCGTCGCCAACTTCGCGCCGCCGGCCTACCAGCGCCTGCGTGAGACCGGCGAGCGGGTCAGCGCCGAGTGGGTGGCCGACGCCGAGCGCAAGGGCCTGCCCGGCGCCGAGCTGGCCCGGCAGCTGCGCGAGCTGTCGCAGGCCAACGGCGTGCAGATGTAGGAGCGACGGACATGAGCGATCTGTTGCCCCTGGAAGACGCCGGGGCCGCGCGCCCCATGGGCCCGCCGTTGCGCCTGCTGGACGCCCTGGCGCTGGGCTTCGCCTACCTCGGCGGCGCGCTGCTGCTGGCGCTGGTGGGGATGTCGCTGGTCTCCATCGTCGGCCGCAAGCTGTGGTCGGCGCCGATCACCGGCGACATGGAACTGCTGGAAATGGGCGCGGCGGTGGCCATCGCGGCCTTCCTGCCGCTGTGCGAAATCCGTAACAACCACATCCGCGTGGAGATGTTTTCCAACTGGATGCCGCTGGCCGCGCGCCGCGCCCTCGACGCCCTGGCGCACCTGCTGTTCGCCCTGGTCGCCGGGGTGCTCGCCTGGCGCACCGCGCTGCAGGCGCTGGAGGCCCACGCCAACCAGGACAGCAGCACCCTGCTGGCGCTGCCGCACTGGATTCCCCTGGCCCTGGTGGTGCCGAGCCTGGCGCTGCTGGGCCTGTGCGCGCTGTGCCGGAGCCTGCTGGCGCTGGTCGAAGAAGGAGCCGGACGATGAGCGGAATGGCCCTGGGCCTGTGGATGTTCGCCGGCCTGCTGGCGTTGCTGGTGCTGCGCGTGCAGGTGGGCGTGGCGATGTTCCTCGGCGGCGCGGCGTGCTTCCTGGTGGTCAACCGGGGCGAGCTCGACGCGCTGCTCTACACCCTCAACAACCTGGCCTACGCGCGGCTGTCCAACTACGACCTGGCGGTGATCCCGCTGTTCGTCCTGATGGGCCAGTTCGCCACCCACGGCGGCCTGTCGCGCACGCTGTTCCGCTGCGCCGCGGCCTTCATCGGCCACTGGCGCGGCGGCCTGGCGCTGTCGGCGGTGGGCGCCTGCGCCGGCTTCGGGGCGATCTGTGGCTCGTCCCTGGCCACCGCCGCGACCATGGGCCAGGTGGCCCTGCCGGAGCTGGCCCGGCACAAATACTCCGGGCGCCTGGCCACCGGCGCGGTGGCCGCCGGCGGCACCCTGGGCATCCTCATCCCGCCGTCGGTGCCGCTGATCATCTACGCGGTGCTGACCCAGGAATCCATCGCCAAGCTGTTCGTCGCCGCCATGCTGCCGGCGCTGGTGGCGGTGCTCGGCTACCTGCTGGTGATTCGCATCCAGGTCGCCCGCGACCCGCACGCCTGCCAGCCGGCGCCGAAGGCCAGCGGCCGCGAGCGCCTGGCGGCGCTGCTGCAGGTGCTACCGATCCTGGCGATTTTCCTGGTGGTGATCGTCGGCATCTACGGCGGCTGGGCCAACCCCACCGAGGCGGCGTCGATCGGCGCGGCGGCCTGCGGGCTGATGGCGGTGTGCAAGGGCGGCATGCGCTGGGACGGCCTGGGCAAGAGCCTGAGCGGCACCGCCGAGGCCAGCGCGATGATCTTCCTGGTGCTGCTCGGCGCCGACCTGCTCAACTCCGGCCTGGCCCTGACGCAGATGCCGGTGGAGCTGGCCAGCTGGGTTCGCGACAGCGGCCTGGCGCCGTTGCTGGTGCTGGCGGCGATCCTGCTGATATACCTGCTGCTGGGCTGCGTGATGGACTCGCTGGCGATGATCCTGCTGACCATCCCGATCTTCTACCCGATGATCATGGGCCTGGAGTTCTACGGCCTGAGCGAAGGGGAGAAGTCGATCTGGTTCGGCATCCTGGCGCTGATGGTGGTAGAGATCGGCCTGATCCACCCGCCGCTGGGGATGAACCTGTTCATCGTCAACAAGCTGGCCAAGGACGTGCCGTACCTGGAAACCGCCAAGGGCGTGCTGCCGTTCCTGGCCTCGGACCTGTTGCGGATCGTGTTGCTGGTGCTGGTGCCGGGGGTGTCGCTGTGCTTGCTGAGCCTCTGAGCTTGGCCTCTCACCCCGTCCTTCCATGTGTCATCCCCGCGAACGCGGGGACCCAGCGACTTCTCGTTTTGGGCTTGGTGTAGCGCGCCGCTTATGAGTGCTCGGATGTTTCTTGTTTCGCCCCCTCGGGCGAGTCACTTTTGCAAACGCCGGAAGGCCGGCCCCGCAAAAAGTAACCAAAACGCTTGCCCCGGCATCCGGGCCCGGCAAGCCGGGCTTCCCTCGCGAACTCCCCCGCCACGGAGGCACGAACTAGGCGTCCCCCCCACGACTGTACGTCCCTGTACAGATCGGGGCTCGCGCGACATCCATTTCGCCCGACCTCCTGAGCGGGGGGTTCGCTCGGCCTCCTGAACGGGGCGCTCGGCGTGCTCGGCTGTTCCTCTGGAAACCCGTAGGGCGCATAACGCCTAAGGCGTTATCCGCCGTCAGCTCCGGCGCTCGGGCCAACGGCGGATAACCGCGAACGGTTATCCGCCCTACGCTCCTACGGTTCCAGGAAGCACGGGCGTAGGAGCGGACTCCGTCCGCGATTGGGCTCATCGGCCGAACCACAGCCTCCGATGGCGATCAATAGGTGATGCACACCGACTTGCCCTCGGTGAATCCCTCGATCGCCGCCCGCCCGAACTCTGTAAGCGCGCGACGGTTTTGGCACCGCCTAGCGCAACATTTGGCATTGCCTGCCGGCGTTACTAGCCTCAGTCCTTCGCGGCGTGATTGGCATAGAGCCGGCCCGCCAAGTGGCGTTCAGGCTTACCTGGATCATGGAGCGATGTATCGGATGATCACAACGCCGCTCCCGCCAGCACCTCCGGCAAACGCCGCAGAGCCGGAGCCACCACCACCGCCACCGGTGTTGGCTACACCAGGCGCACCGGCGGCAGGCTGAACACCAGTGGAGTCTTTGCCGGCGCCGTCACCCTTGCCACCGCCCCCCCTGCCTCCGGCGCCGCCGCCATCCACCGCGAGGGTGCTGTAGCCACCACCACCACCACCACCCCCGAACCAGCCAGCAACGCCGTACGCCGAAAAGGCCGGGAAGAAGAGCCCAGCGCCGCCAGCGCCAGCATTCCCTTGATAGTCTGCAGAGGGATTTGAGGGGATACATTGACTGCCTGGTGAGCCCGCGCCGCCACCGCCACCGCCAAGATTCGCAACGCTGGTAGTGGCGGCGGCACCTCCGTTGTTGCCCTGACCTGCAGCTCCGAGGCCGCCGGCAGTACCGAGCCCGGCCGTCGAACCGCCGCCACTACCACCCGATGCACCGCTGACGTTTGAAGTACGGCCACCACCACCACCACCGCCGAGCGCAGTGAACCCGCCAAACGAACTGTCCCCGCCGGTTCCGCCCCGAATGCCGTTAGTTCCGCCAACTGCCCCCACTCCGACGACCACAGCCATAGCCGCTCCAGGGGTAACACTGATGCTGGTGAAAATGACACCACCAGCGCCGCCACCACCACCTTGGCGCGATCCACCGCCACCGCCGCCGGCGACGATAAGCGCGTCAACCATCGCCACCCCGGCAGGTACTGTGAAAGTGCCGCCGGCCAGGAATGCCTGATACGTGTAGTTCGGCGCCCCGTAAGTCATCATCAGCCGCTGATGCACGTTCATGACAGGCCGACCCCGCTGATCTTCCAGACCGTCGAACTCTCCTTCACTACGGTGGCCATGCCCGACGGCGACAGGGTGCGTGTGCCGGTAGTTCCGGCGCCGGCCAGGTACATGGTGTCGCTGTTGATCGCGATACTCACTACGCCGGCACCTGTTTGGTTGGAGAACGTGAAACAGGTTCCAACAGGGAAGGCAACTGCAGCGTTTGCCGGAATCGTGAAGGTTCGCGCAGTAGCGTCAGCACTGGGGTGAAGGACACCGATATTGGCGTCCGCCAGGACTAGGGTGTAGTCGGCGCTCTTGCTAGCCCAAGAAATGCCACCAGAAAGGCCATCGAGCTTGGTCTTGTCCGTCGCCGACATGAACCCCGCTAAGCTGGTGGTGGCCACCGCGTGGGTACTACCGCCTGCACCGACGTGGTCGCTCAGTTGCTTTTGCAGCTTGCCCAGGGCCGACAGCACGGTATCCGCCGCCGTGATCGCTGCGCTTACCGTGAGGTCCAGGCCTGCCAGCACCACAGCTCGCACGCGCGCGACGGTGAAGTAGAGGTTGGTCGAACCCTCGGCCACTGCATCGGTGCTGCCCGGCGATGGGCTGATCTCGATATACGACGACCCACCCCAGCGCCACGTCTTGTTGTTGTCCAGGGTGACGTAGATTTTCCCGCTCTCACCAGTTGCGGGCAGGGCTGCAGCGCTCGCCGCCTCGATGACGTCGTCGACGAAGGACGGCAACTGCACCGCCGGAACCTTGCCGGCCCCGTCCAGGGTTGCCAAACCGCCGGCCACTCCCACCGCCGCCGACGCCACGGCCCCAACGTCCGCCGCCGTGGGCATGGGGTGCTTGTGGTCCTCGCGCGACGCGTTGCCGCTGCTGCCTGCGCTGGCCGAGCCGAGCGCTTGTGGGATCGCCGATCCGACCGGCGCGCCAGCGGGGAGCACGCCGGCATCATGGGTCGTCTCGTCGTCGTATGTGATGATCAAGTGGCGGTCGCCGTCGACATCCATGCTGGCAATGCCGCGCCCGTCCGCGCCAGGCGCCCCCGGTTCTCCATCGACCCCATCCGCGCCATCGGCGCCCCGCAGGTCGTCGATGAAGTCCGCTTCGCTGCCCGTGTTGCCCTGGGCGAGCCAGGATTGATAGGCCGACTTTCCTTCCGGTCCCTCCTCGCCGAACAGCGACAGGATGCCGGACGTGACGCCTGCATAGACATATGTGTCTGCCGGCCAGTCCTGGGCGGTCGTGCCTTCCTCCCCGCGCGCCAGCCCCTCGGCGGTGATGGTGACGACCTCCACCAGGGTCTGCTGCAGAGGGTCTAGCGTGGCGACAAGGGTCAGCGTGTAGACCCCGTCGCCGCTCAGGTCCAGGCGATCAAGCAGCGCCTGGGCAACCGGCAGCTCGGCGCCGCCGGCAAGGAGCGGGCCGGTCAGCTTGCCGATCCAGTTGTTGATGTAGCGTTGGGTTGCCATAGGCACTCCTATATCCAGCAGAAGGCCGACGCGCCGCTATTGCTGGCGGTCGAATAGATTTCGTGGGTGACGGGGTGGTAGGACGCGCGACGACTGCCTGTTGTGTCCTCACTATCGGGGTTCGTCCAGAGCGCGCGAGGCCCCACCAGGTGGCCCACCCTCCAGCGCTGCGGGAGGGCGCCGGCTGTAGCTCGCTCGCGCACGCCGATCAGGCTGTGGCTGTAGCGCTGCAGAGTGATTTCCGAGCTTGAGTAGTCGTTTGCGCTGTTGCCCCCGAAGGAAAGGCTCACGCCATAGCCGCCGAGCACCGGCGATGGCGACCCCGTCATGCCCGCCCATAGCGGGGTGCCGCTGTACGGCAGCGGCCAATCGGGGCCAATGGAGACCGACCGAACAGTCCACGCGGCGCCCGCACTGGATTGCGTGTCCGTGTAGTCGTACTGCCAGCGGAATACGTGCCCACCGCCCACAACCTGGCCATCCTTACGGTGCAGCTCTGGCGTTTGCGTGTAACTCGGGCTGAGGCGGTAAGTCTCGTTGAGTGTGCGTGACGCGCGGAAACCGTCGCGCACGACTTCCACGCCGTCGCGCAGCAGCGCGACCTCGCCATACAGGACTTCGGACGAAGTCCGGGAGAATTCGCCCACTATCGTGTTAGTGACGTTCGATTGCGTTAGATCGACGCTGTCAGCCATCCATCCGGTCATCGCTCCGGAAATGCTTCCTGCGAACGCTGGGTAGCTGTAGTCGACGCGCCAGTGCGATTCGTAGGCCAGTTCGACCAGCGTATCGTTCTCGTCGAAGACCAGCGCCATGACGCGATTCTTGCGCTTCTCTCCGATCCAGCCTGCGCCAGCGTATGGCAGCACAGCCGACTGTTCCGTGGAGGACATGCCGACTGCGTTGCACACGTAGTCTGCGCCGGATACACCGTTGATTACCCGGGGTGTACTGGTCGTCGAAAATGTAATGGCCTGCTGCAGGCCCTTCGGCGCAGAGCGCTGCACCTCAATCGAACCGAGGCATTGCAAGCGACTGCGCAGCACTGTCAGCGAAAGCTCGAAGTCCGGGCCAGCGCCCGACAACTCAAGCTGCAGGAAGCCGGCCGGCGCGGTGTTGATGCGCTCAGTCGCAGGAACCGCAGGCGACCGGACGCCGCGCAGTTCAATGACCATGCGGCGCCCGTCCGAGCTAACACTGCACACCCACATTTCCAGGCTTCCGTCGCGCGTGCCGGGCGGCACATCGCCGCTGGACTGGCCGATATCCGCGAGCGTCACCGACTTGGTGAAGGCAGCCACGGGCGATTGGTCGAGATACCCAAAGGGGCGCACCGAGACGTCAACCGTCAGCGGCGCACCAACGTCTACGGTGCTGCCGAACGGGCCAGGGTCAGCTTGGATCAGCCAGCGATTGCCCGCAGGGTCGATGCACACCCAGCCGCGCAAGGGCTTACCGAGCAAGGTCAGGGTCGTCTCGGAGAGCAGCGCATAGTTCTGCCAGGTGCGCCCCTGCAGCGCTTCGGCGGCCGCCTCTTCGGGCGTGATGTCGACCGCCGGCACCCCAGGGGCCCGCAGTAGGTGAACGTCGAATGGGTCGCGGGTCTCACCGGCCTGGAACTGCCAGGCGAACGGCAGCGGGAATTCGAGCGCCCCGACGCGCAGCTTCGGGGAAGATGCCCACGGCTCGATCAGAAGGCCGTGCGCGGTGATCCCGAAGCGCTCGACCTCGTCGCCGATGCTGAAGGCCGACTCGATCATGACGACACCACCGGCTGGGCGAACTGCTGGATCACTTCAGCGTTGTTGGCGTCGACCTGGTGGATGGACTTGATGGGTTTGATCTTGAAGCTGAAGAGCCCGTCGGTACTTGTGATTACCTTGTCGGCCCAGTACTCCCGATCCAGGAAGCTCGACTCGGTCAGCGGGCTGGCGATGCCCCCACTTGCGGCGGCGGCTGCTGGCTCGACGTAGTCGGCCCGGCCGCGCTTCTCTTCAAGCGCGCCGCGCGGCTCCAGGGTCTTCAACTGCTTGCGCTGCTGGCTATCGGCGCCAGTGATCGCGCGAATGTCCGCCGCGAGGGTTGCGCTGTTGCTTCTGTCCGCCATGTCACAGCTCCAGGAGGTCGTTGGGGATGCCGATCCGCAGCACGACCTCGACTTCAACCTTGCGCTCGTCGCGCAGCTCGGCCTCGATCTCCGGCGCCGTTACCGTCATGCGGCGCGGGAACTCTTCGAGGCTCGGGTTGATGTCGTCGTCGCGGTTGTCGTAGTTGCCGGCGAAGCCGTCCAGTTCGTCGTTGTAGATCGGGCTTTCGTTGCGCATGCCGAGCTGGGTTGCAAGCGGCGGGTGGCTGAACTCGAAGTCATCAACGTCGACCACCGGCTTGGCCGGCGGCACCAGCGCGTCAGAGTCGCCGCCACCGCGCATCACGGCGATGGCCAGGGTGGTGATGGCCGTTCCAGCGTCGAAGTCGTAGGCATCGAGCAGGCGGCGCACCTTGCCCAAGGCCTTGGACTGGTCGCTGAGCTTGAGCGTATGGATCAGGTCGACGCCCACCGCCAAGGGGGTGGGAACCTGCCAGCTCGCTACAGTGCCTCGGTGCGCACCAATCACGGCGGTGGCCGCACGGTGCAGACTGCAGATGAACGCGGCGTCGCGCCGGGCGTCGTCGACCAGGTCGGTGATACCGGCCGGTCCGGCGCTGTACTCGTCGCTTTCCCAGCTGTCCGCGCGCTTGTCCTCGATCTCCAGCGCGGTGCTCTGCCGGGTGATGATCTGGCCGTTGCCTGGCGCGAGGCCCTTCTCGGTGCCAAGCACGACGTTGTAGTGCTCGGTGATCGGTTGCACCCAGCGCCGCGCGCCGGTCCAGTCTGCGCCGAGCACCAGGTTGGGGTAGTCGTTACGCCAGCCTTGCCCGGTGCCGCAGGGGTCGCCGCTGGTGGGCGGCAGCTTGTTGTAGATCGCGCCGGCCAGCATCTTCATCCCGGCCCCGGAAGTCGCCTGCTCGACCATGTCGACGTCAGGCAGGTCGGTGGAGTCCGGGCGCCAGTGACAGAAGCCGCCGATTCCGACAAGGCCGGCGGTGCCAGGGTGCTCCCATGAATAGCTGTCGTGCCGCTGCCATAGCCGGCTGTACCGATAGTCAACGCCCAGCTCGACGCGGTTGGTTGTGCTCTGCGTCTGCGCAAGCTCGATGCTCACGCTCTGATAGATCGTGCTGCCGGGGCCGAACTCCCATCCGGGGTTGCCCGCGTACCAGCTGGTGACGCGCAGGTCGCCGTTGACGCCCGCATCCAGCGACGCGGGGATGGTGCTCATGCGCTCGCCGGCATAGTCCCAGCGTGACCGGCCATCGGCCGCCTCGAAGACGTCGTCTGTCCAGTACCCGCCGACCAGGGCGTCGATGTCCGCCAGTTCCATGGCCTCGACGCGGTACTGCAGCTGGTCGCTGCAGGTGATGGTCATTACCCGGTTCACCACGTCCCAGCGCGGTTCGATTGCCACGCCGGAGTAGCGGCGCGTCTGGACGGTGACGCCGCCAGTCTCGCTGATGAAGTCGATGACCACGGGCGCGCCGTCCAGGTCGGTTGGCACCGAGGCGCCCGGCGCGTAGTACAGGGCGAAGGTGGCGACGCCGGCCGCGCCTTCCTCGCGGTCGATCTCCATGCGGCCGGTCAGCTTGGCGGCGACCTGGACCCCACCGACCAGAGCCGACACGCCCCAGCGGTAGGCGTAGCCAGAGGTCGGCACGCCAGGGCCTGGCGTCTCCGGCGGGAGGATGACGATAGGCCCCTCGGGCTGGCCAGCGAGGGCCAGCAGCGCGTTGAGGGGACCGGAACCGAGGGGGGCGCCGCCGAGCATCAGACTTCCTCGGCGCTCAGCGACCAGTCATACAGACCGCTCGCCTCGTCGAACTCGTAGGTCAGGCCCGGCGTGAACACCACCAGGCGCGGCAGCCAGAAGACGCGGTAAGCGCTGGCACCCGGCACGGCGGCCAGCTCGGCGCTGTCGCCGGTCAGTTGCACCGACGTATCGCGCCAGTCGGCGCCGACCAGCGCCCAGCCCCACGGCGCCACGTCCTGGCGGCGCTGCTCGGCGGCCGGCAGGGAGAACTGGCGGCCAGTGCCATTCATTGCGCGAGGCGCGACACACAGCAGCTCCAGCGGCTGGCTGTAATCCAGCGCGGCCAGGCCGGGATCGAGGTAGCCGGAACCGCTGGCGGTGGTCGCGGTACGGCTCCAGTTGGTCATCTTGATCCCGGTCCCGCCCGACAGGCGCAGCGTCGAGCTGCCGCCCATGGCCTCGTAGCGCTGGCGGATCGGGCCGGCGCCCGCGTGCTGGATGATCGAGACACCGCCGAGGACAAGCGGGGTTGGCGCGTTATTTGGCATTGGTGCCCCCGAGCTTGATGCGAGCAATCCGCAGGTCTTCCTGGAAGCGCTGCGCCTCGGCCGGCGCAGCCTCCATCTGGTAGGAGCCGCCCCACGGCATGGACAGGCTGATGGGCTGGCGCTCGCCCACGCGGTCCAGGGCCGGCAGGCTGGGGATGTACGGCACCAGGTCGCCCCGGCCGGGCAGCTCGCCGGTTCGGTTCAGGTGCTCCAGGTTCATCGCGCCCAGGCGCTGGGCGGAGCGGGCCTGCAGGACGTACTCGCCGCGTGAGGCGTTCAGCGTGATGCTGTCGCTGGTGTAGCTGCCAGGGCCGTCGACCCAGCCACCCCCCGCACGGCTCACGCTGCCGTCAGCACCGTCGATGATCTTGCCGGCGTCCTTCTCGCTGCTGGCGACGTTCGGGTCGGCGCCGACGTAGCTGACCGGAATGACCATGTACTTCTTCAGGCGCTCGGCCAGCGCCAGGGCCTGCGTCTCCAACTGCTGCATGCTCTGCTCGTCGCCCGTGAACTCGATGTTCACCCGCTTCAGCGCTTCGGCCTTCGCCAGTAGGTCGTCCATGTCCGCCTTGACCAGGGCGAGCTTGACCTTCTCGTCGCCCTCGACGTTCGCGGCGGCCTGGTTGGCGATCTTGCCCAGCTGGTCGGCGACGCCGGCCATGCCGTAGCCGTTTTCGCCGGCATCCTTCAGCTCGCGCAGAATCTTCGCCGCCTCGCGGGCCTGGCGCAGGGCGTCGTCGTTGCGACCGCTCTGCAGGGACTGGCGCGCGCCGGCCTGCAGGTCGTACACGTCGGACAGCGACGCAGTGCCCTGGCTGGGCGACGTGCGCATGTCCTTGGAGAGGTCGGAGAACTCCTTCGCCACCGTCTCGCGTTGCTTCTTCGCGGCGGCCAGGCGCTTGTTGGCGGCGTCGTACAGGCGCAGCTCGGCCGCCAGCTGGACCTGGACCTTCGCCAGGTTGTCGGCCCTGATCTTCTCCATGTTGGCGGTGTGTCGTTTCTCTGCCGCTTCCTGCTCGGCGGCGGCCGTAGCCTGCTCGTCGTTCATCTGCTTGAGCGCGCGGCCGTAGGCGCCGGCCTGTTTCTGCGCGGCCATGGCGTCGGGGTCGATATCGGACGTTACGCCGTCGCGCTCGAAGGCCTTGCGGCTCAGCAGCTCGGCCTGCTTCTGGTAGTGCTGCTGTGCCAGGCGCAGGCTTTCGGCGTAGGCCTTGCGCTCTTCGTCGTTCATCCGGGCCAGGGCTTCGCTCGGCTGAATCACCACGTCGGCGTACTTGGTCGTCGCCGCGATGGTGTCGTTCAGCGACTTCTCGTAATCGCGCTGGCTCTGCTCAAGCTCCTTGTTCTGCTTGTACAGGTCGTATAGCTCCAGCAGGTTGCTGCCGGTCCAGGCCACCAGGGCCGGTCCAATGGCGTTCAGGGCCAGCCCGCCGACCGTGGCCAGGGTCTTGAGGACAGGAATCAGCCCGAGGGCGCTGGTGGTCATGCTACTCAGACCAGCCGACCCGGCAGCCGCCGCCGCCGGAGCAGCCCGCAGGTGACCGAGCAAGAGCACCATGGGGTTGCGTAGCGAGTTGACGGCGCTGGACAAGGCAACGGCTGTAACCGTGCCTGTCACCATCACAGCAAAGACAGTTCGCAATGGGCCGGGCAGGCTGTTGAACAGCTGCAGCACGTCGCCGCCGAACTCGACGACCGGCAGGAACGCCGCAGCCGCCTCGCCCAGCTGCAGCTTGGTTTCGGCCAGCGTGGCGTTGAAACGATCCATGTCCGCCTGGGGCGTATTGGCCATTTTCTGGTAGGCCGCTTCCATCGAGCCCCCGGCCTCGCCCATGGCCGTAACCTCGGCGCGCATTTCTTTGATGTACTGCGTCAGGCTCAGGACAGCGGTTCGCGCATCGACGTCAGGAACGAGCTGGCGCATCACGTCGAGCCCCAGCTTCCTCGATGCGATGTCCTCCAGGGTCGCGGTCAACCCCTTCCAGGTAATGCCCAGCTCGTCCATCTTCTTCTGGGCATCGGGCGTCGGTGCCGCCAGGGCGTTGATGGCCCCCTTCAGTGCGGTGGTGGCCATCGGGGTGCGGATGCCGGCGATGGTCATCCGGGCGATGGCGGCCGACACCTCGTCGAAGCCGACGCCCGCCGCCTTGGCCGTGGGCAGCACGTCACCCAGGTACTGGGCCAGCTCGGGGAAGGTCGTGACACCGTCGCGCACGGCGAGGAACATCTGGTCATAGCGCAGGCCGAGCTTGTCGATGCCTTCGCCGTAGGCGTTGACCACCGCCAGGCCACCAGCCGCTGCCGTCTTCGTCTCGGTCAGGCCAGCGACGGCAGCCTTCGTCGCCAGCGCCAGTACCGAAATACCGTTGTTCTCCGAGACGCCGGACGACAGGATGTCATTCAGCGCCTCGGCGGACTGGGTGGCATCGCGGCCCATTGCCAAGCTGAGCTGTCGGACGTCGCGCGACATAGCCTGCAACTGGGGCCGAGTCATGTCGGTGATGCTGTCGACGGCCGCCATCGCTTGCGTATATCGGGCGTAGAAGGACAGCAGCGCGCTACCACCCACAGCCAGCGCACCGATACTGGCCACGGCGACGCCGGCCTGGACGTGGACCTGGCTCAGCGACTTGGCCCAGCCGTTGGTGCCTTCCATCAGTTCGGCCGTGCGCTCCCGCAGACGCACCTGAGCCTGGCCCAGCTCGGCAGCAGACAGGCCGCCTACGCGCTGTAGGGTCTGGTATTGCTGCTGCAGCAGCGCAACCTCGTTACGAATCTCGCGGTGCGGGCGAATGCCAAGCGCGGCCTGGGCTCCAGCGATACGGGCCTGCTGGCTGGACGCGGCACTGGCCTGTGCCAAGTCCGCCGCGAGGCGCTTCTGCTCGTTGCTGAGGTAGTTGGTGTCCACGCCAGCGCTCTTCAGCGAGGCCGACAGCTGGGCGAGCTGGGCCTTCTGGCTGGCGATGGCTTGTTCCAGGGACTTCGCCTCGGCGGTGGCCGCGCGGTAGGCCAGCTGCTGGGCCTTGGTGGGCTGCTCGGCGCTGACCAGCTCGTTGGCCAGATCGCGCACGCGGTCGCGCACCGCATTGAGTTGCTTGTCGTTCTCGACTAGGCTGGACTGCAGATCGCGCAAGGACGCGATCTGATTGAGCGGGCGTCGCAGCTGGTCCACCAGCGCAGAGTAGCCAGCTCGGAAATTCTGCAGCTCGGCGCGCCCCTGCCGAGCGTCAACGGAAACTGAGAGGCGGACGTCTGTCATGAAGTTCTATCACCTGGTGATCTTCGAAGGCTTGCTCGCCCTCTTCTCACCCAAGGCTGCGGTTGCAGTGGTATTCCTCACCGGCATTGCCGCTATCGTGGCCTGGATGTTTGTCCTGGCCGGCGCCGGCAGAAAGCGCCAATAGCCGAGGACTGATGGGCAAAGCTAGGTTGCCCGCCGCCCCCACCCAGGCCCAGTGGAAGCGGTTCAGTAGAAAGCAGAAGCCCCGCATTGCGCGGGGCTTCGTCGTTATGGGCTACCGCCCTTTGCTGGCTCGCTCGGCGGCCTCTATAGCCTCAGCGTGCGCGGCCTGCCAGGTGCTCCAGGGGTAGTCCCACAGGCCGGTGTGGCCGTGGCGGATCAGGGCGCTGGCGTTCCGTTCGAGCTGCTGGAGAGCGTCTCCAGGACTCGACGCCCCCCCGCCTCGACGCGCCCGAGCAGGTCGAAAAAATCCTTGTTGATCTCGCGCGCCGCCTCGTACACCTTCCGCATCTGGCTCGGCGCCAGGTCTTCCAGCTGCTCCGGCTCCAGGTTGGTCATCAGCTGCAGCTGGGCCAGGCCGATTTCCTCCAGAATCGAGTAGCCCACCAGGTCGTCACTGCCTTCGGCCATGGTCTTGAGCAACTGGCGAATCTCGCCCACCGTCAGCTCGCGTACTTCGACCTTCAGGCCTTCGAAGTTGAGGGTCTGTTTCAGGGCCATGCTCATGTTCGGTCACTCCGAGGGCCGGCCCCAGGCGGGGCCGGCAGGTGGAAGGGTTACAGCCAGTCGATGCGGTAGAAGGGCGACTCGTCAGCCGGGCGGCTGGGGTCGGCCAGGCATTCGCCCTTGGACAGCAGCTTGCCGGGGTTCTCGGCATCGATCAGCGCCAGCTCGTCGGCCGGCGGCGCCTTCCAGCGCCAGATGGTCACGACCACCGGGCGGCCGCTCTCGGCCTCGTTGAGCCCATCGAACACCACCTTGTACTCGGCGCCGGCTTCCACGATGGGCTCGACGCGGGTGGCTTTGGTGCTGGTGTAGGCGATGGTCGCCGGGGTCGGCTCGGTGATCACGGCACTGTCCGCCTTCACCCGGAAGCCGGCCGCCGATACCTCGACCTCGGTCAGCGGCACAGGCGTGCTGCCCTGGGTCTTGGTGATAACCAGGCTCTGCGGGCCGGGGAAGTCAGTTACGACCAGGCTACCCGGAATCAGCACGACCGCTTCGCCCGTGACCGTCTCCGGTTCCAGCTCGATGACCTTGCCTTGCAGCACCATCGCCTGGTTTTCCGGTGTCCATTCCTGCATCTGCACCGACAGGTCGATGCCATCCAGGGTGTCGAGCTTCGCCAGGTTGCCGCCACCGGGGCGGCGATGTTGCTTCCAGGTGATCGAGCTGGTGCGGTGCGCGAACTTCAGTTGCTCGACGTCACCAGTGTCTCGCATCGGGGCATTTTCCAAGCCCAGGCGCTGCATGGAGACGATGCCGGTGCCCTTGAATACTTTCGGCTGTGCCATGGGTTACTCCCCCTTCACGTATTCGCCGACCTTGAAGGTATCGACGATCTGTTTGGCGTCGCCCTCGGTCACGGGGACAACCGCGCCCTTGGGGTGTTTGGTGCCGGCGTGGCGGTGGCCGTTGTCGGCGGTGATCTTCACCTTGACCAGGGCCGGCGCCGGCGCCGATTTGCTTTCGTCCGCCGGGGCGGCCTTGTCGCTGCTCTTCATGTGGTCCTCCTAACGGACGCGGGGATGTTCAAACTTCACCGGCCAGGTCAGCACCCAGGCGGCGGTGCCTTTCTTGTCCAGCTCGGCGTGGTAGAGGTTGGCGGCGCGCATGTCCTTCGCGTTGATGCTGTCCATCAGCTCCAGCCCGCAACGGCTTCCGGGGAGCGCCGCTTGTAGCGCGGCCGTCACCGTCAGCACGTTGCTGGCACGACTGCCGGCCTTGCCCAGGTCGCCGGCCAGGGCGACCACAACGGCGTGGGCGGTGGCCACCAGCTGGCCCCTGCCGTCGGTCTCGAACTTCAGGCCTTCCAGGGCGATCCGGCACGCCATGGTGCGGGTGGAATAGCGTTCCAGATCGGCCACCGCGAAACGTCCGCCGTGCAGCGCCGTCTCGACTTTCAGCCCGGCCGCCGCGAACACCAGCACGGCCCAGGACTCGATGCCGTCCAGCACCTGGGCGGCGGTCAACTTACTCATCTGCCATGTCCTCTAGGTAGTCCTCGATCAGGCCGACGACGTCTTCCAGGTCGTTGCCCTCCAGCCCGAGGAACTCGCGTTGCGGAATGCCGCGCTCTTCATCGCCATACTGGTGCGTGGCGGCGTATACCAGTGGGCTGCCGACCAGCACGCTGTCATCGATCACCTGCACGGTCAGGCTGCTCAGCAGGTGGCCCTCGCCCTGCAGCAGGCTCTGGCCGCTGTGCCGGGTCTCGGCGTAGTCGGCCGACCACTCCGGCCACGGCGACCCCGAGGGGCTGGCCTTGTTGACCTGGATGCGTCGGCGCGTCTGGCTTTCCACCTCGGCGCCGATGCCCTCCAGAAGTGGCCCCAGGTCCAGCTCGGCCAGGCGGTCCAGTCGCCGGGCCAGGCGCGGGTCCTGGAGCAGGTTCACATTGATGGCCGCGCCGGTCACAGCAGCTTCCCGAAGCGAACCGGCTGGGCCTCGAACCACGCTTCGCCGCTGCTTTCCTGCTCGGGCGGCGTGGGCAAGCCGAGGGAGACTTCCCCCGAAGCGATCCGTCGCAACAGCGCCACGGCGTCCTCATAGCGCTTGCGCTTCTCTTCCGTGGAGCTGTTCCCCTCTGACGACAACCGATAGAGCGCGATGTCGCTGCAGAGCCGTAGCAGCACCTCGGGGACCGAAGGCAGCGGCAGGCGGTTCTTGGCGCCGACGTAGGTGTCGATTTCAGCGGTGGCATCTGCCAGCGCGTCGTCGACCACGTCGTCGTCAAGCACGCCGTCCTGGTCGCGATCCGCTACGACCAGGAGGGCGTCCATGCCCCAGCGCTTCACCATGTCGTCGCGCGTGGCGTAGGGCATGGCGGTTACTCCTGCCCGGTCCCGCCGTCGCCGGCCGCGTCATCCTTCGCGGCGGCATTGGCACTGTCGTCGGCCGGCGGCTCGTCCTGGGTCGCCTGCGCGGCGGGCTTCCCTGCCGCCTTGGCCGGTCCCTTGGCCTTGGGAGCGCCAGCCTTGGCGCCCCCTTTGCCCTTGGCCGCCGCCTTCGCCGGTGCCTTCACCGCCTTGGCGGTGTCGGCGGTGGGCGCCGCCGATGGCTCAGCCGAAGCCGAACCACCAGCCGGGGGCTGTTCCTCGCCACCAGACTGGCAGGCATCGGCCACCAGCTCGCCGTCGACCAGCTTGACCAGCAGCACCGGGTCGGCCTGGAGCGTCTGCAGCTCGGCCTCGGTGAAGCGGTCGTCCGCGAAGTCGATGGCCTGCTTGCCGAACACGATGCCAAGGCGGCGGTAGACGGGGCGATTTGCCTTGATGCGAACGATCATGGCGCCGCCCCCTTAGCCGAGCTGCTTGCATACGAACAGCTCGGCAGTGCCGGCCCATTCGTTGCCGCCGTTCTCGTCCTTGACCAGCAGCTTCCGGGCTGCAGCTTCCAGCTGCGGCGGAACAACCAGCAGGCCCGGCTCGATCTCCATCAGCTCGCCGCCGTCGGCCTTGAACAGCCCCATGGCCGCGCGCGCCTTCGCGTAGTTCTCCGGCGTGAGGGGCTGGCGGCTGAGGTAGGCCATCTGCCAGAAACCGAAGCCCGCGTTGCAGCGGTAGCGCACGCCGTGGACGTACTCGTCGCTGTTGAAAACGTGGTCGGAGTTGTTCGGATCGGTCTTGCTGGTCAGCTCCGGCTTGGTGCGTTCCTGGAAGATGATCGGCTTGATGGCGCGCGAAACATCCAGCAGATACCAGGCCGGGCCGGGGTCGGTGGCCGGGACATCCATGTTGCTGACCAGCTCCGCGGTGCCGGTGCCGTCGACGTTCGGGTAAACCGGGTGCTCGGTGTCGAAGAAGTTCTGACCGTCGTAGCACTCGGTGGTGGTGCCCGCCTTGAGCAGGGGGAACACCAGCTTGTCAGGGTGTCGCGCGGCGGCTTGACCCATCTCGGCGAACATCGGCATGAACACACCGGCCTGATCGTCTTCGATCACAGTCCGCTCGATACCCACCGTGCCTTCGAACTTCTTGTTCTCGATGGCGTAACCGTGGGCCGCCATGCTTTTCAGGACACGTTCCCCCACCCACTCGCGCAGCGCGGGGAACTTGCCCAGCCAGGGGTAGATGTTGCCCGAGGTCGAGCTGGGCACCAGAGTGGCGACCATCGGCCAGGCGGCTTTCGCCTTGGCAGCGCTGAAGGCCTTCTGATACTCGGCGCGGTAGCCCTGGAACAGGGCGGACAGAAGAGCCGGAGAAATGGTAACGGCCATGGTTATTTAACCCCCTCGATATGCTTGGTGTACTGCTCGTCGTCCATGCCCAGCATGCGAGCGGCCTGCTGTTGCTCGGCGTTGAGCGCCTTGTCGCCACCCTTGCTCTGACCCTCGGGCGTGACCGGATCGGTTACGGACGGGGCCGCCTTCACGAACTCGCGGAAGCGCTCCAGGCCGCCCTGCTCTTGGCAGGCCGCCAGGTGGTAGGCCTTGGTCGCCGGGGTGATCTTGCCGGCCTCCAGGGCGCCCTCGATCTCGGCGTTGATCGCCTTTTCGAGGTCGCCCTTCTTCTGCTGCGCCAGGCTCTGCTCGGCGTTGTTCGCGCGCAGCACCTGGTTGTCGTAGTCCTGGCGCGGTACGTACAGCGACAGGGACGGCACCTTCTCGCTGTTGGCTGCGGACTGGATGGCGGATTCCTTGTCCGCCTTCAGCTTGTCGATGGCAGCCACGGCGTCCTGGTCCGTGGCGGTTTCAGGCAGGCCGAGGGCCGCCAGGATGATGGCTGCAAGCGCCATGTCGGATTCCTCCGGTTGTTGGGAAAGGGAGTCGGCCTGCTCGGAGTTGAGGGCCTTGATGGAAAGGTTGGGCTTGGTGACAAGGCCGAAGCTGCTGAAGCGCTCGATGCGGCCCGCCTTGTCGTGCATGAACACCGGGCTTACGTAGCGGTATTCGCGCGCTTGGATTGCATTGCGGGCTGCTGCCGTCCACTCCACGCGCGCCTCCAGGGCGCCGCGCTCGTTGACGCGATATTCCTTCGCCCAGCCGGCGGCCGGAGCCTCTTCCCCGAGGGGGGCCTTCAGCTCGGTGGCATGCCAGTAGTCGAAAGGCAGGTCCGCCCCGGCGGTGTGGTCGGCGGTGGCGGTCATGACCTGGCGCGGGTCGTAGGTCCACTGGCGGCCATCGCGGCCGACCACCTTCGGACCCGGAGGAAGGACTTCCACCCACTCGGGAACGTCGGCGCTCAGCTCAAAGCAGAGGGCGGTGGAGACTGCGCGGTTTTGCTGGGGGGCTTGTGCGTTCATGCCGCCATAGTCGGCGGCATGGGGTACGCGGAATTAGAGGAAGGGGTTCAGTAGATCGGGATCAGCTGCCAGGCGGCCGGCGACTCGCCTTGAAGAAGGCGAACACCTCGGCCAGGGCGGCGTCCACCACGGCGATTTCCCGGTCGAAGTAGCCTTGTGCGTCGACCTCACCGTCCGGCGGCAGCTCGCCGGGGCCGACCAGGCTGTTGATGATCCAGGCCATGGCCGCCTCGGCGCCGGCGCCGTGGTCCATCTCGATAACCGCCGAGCGCATGGCCAGGATGTAGCGAGCGAAGAGCAGGTCAAGTTCCTTTATACGCATCACCGCGTACCGGTAGCGCTCCTGCTCAAGCTCTAGGTTCGCCTGCTTGATGTCGGAGCTGATGCGGAACGTCTCCGCCTCGGCTGCCACTCGATCATGCTCGCTGGCCAGGACATACTCGGTGCATCGCTCGCCTCGGGAGTCCTTCCGCAAGATCCCGCCGAAGCGCTCGACCTGGGGCTTTTCCTGTTCTTCCTGTCGTTCCATCTGCAACCTCACCTTCGCCACACCGTTAGACCGCCGTTAGATTCGCGCAGAACGCGCAAACCCCTCCTACCCGCGCCCGTCGCCTAGCCCGACTCGCTATCGTCGCGCCTGCGCGATTTCTCGGGCTTCTCCGATTCGGCCAGGATGACCGACGCCTTTTCCTTCTCGGCGAGCTGCTGCTGCGCCTGCTCCGGCCGGGAAACGGCGCCGGGGTTGTAGGCCCAGCCGGGATCGATCCCGGCCGGCACCTTGAGCACCTGGCCGGTGCGCCGGTTGATGTACTCCATTTCCTCCGAGGTCGGCGCCCGATCCAGGTAGTCGCCCGTGGCCAGCAGCCGCTCGGCCTCGCGCCGGCTGACCTGGCGGACCCAGCACTTGCACCCCCAGCCGTTCGGCGGGAAGTGCGTTTGCCAGAAGGGATCGTCGGCCGGCAGCAGGATGCCGGCCCAGCCCAAGTGCTGCTCGCGGTGGTGCTGGCTCGGGCCGAGCTGATAGAGCAGATACGGGTGGGTCTTCTTCGTGCGCTCGATGCGCTGCCACTGGCCCGCCGCGTTGGCGGTGCGCAGGTTGATGTCGTAGATGGTGCGCAGGCGGCGCGGGCTGCCCAGCTGGACGTCCCGCTTCTCGCCTGTGAGTGGGTCGACAATGTTCGAGACGCCCCACCAGCCGAGCTTGACCAGCAGCGGCTGCAGCTCGCGCTTGAAGGTGCCGAAGTCCTGACCGGCCTCGACCATCTCGTCCACGGCCGAGCGGATCGCTTCGAGGATGTCCAGGCGCATGGCCTTGGCCACCGTCCAGGTGGTGGCGTGCTCTTCCTGCCAGACGTCGCGATGGTCGAAGCTGGGCTTCATGCCCTTGGCGCGGAACCAATCTAGCGCGTCCTTTGGCACCGGCACCTGGGACTGTTCGGGCGTCACAGCTCGTCCCTCACGTCACCGAGGGCGCGGGCCTTGAAGCTCGCGATGGCCAGTTTCTCGACCAGCTCGGTCGGGTCCATGTCATCGAGCAGCGCCGCCAGCCCTGCCTTGAACTCGTCGAAGCTGGCGGCCTTGTCGGCCAGTTCCTGGACGGGATCGAGCACCGGGCGCAGCAGTGGCTCCCAGTCGCCCAGGTCGTCGTCGGCCAGTTGGTCCAGCTCGTCGCGCGACTGCTCGGCGTTCAGCGCCTTGCGCTTCCCCCGTTCGACGTTGCAGGCGTGGCAGTGGCAGGACCGCTGTTCGTGGTTCAGGGCCGGCGCGGCTGGTGCTCCGTCCTTGGCTCGCAGCACCTCCGCTCCGTCCTCCGGAGCCGACAGGCCGAACTTGTCGAGGATCGCCGACGACTCGACCTTCAGGCCCCGATCAATGAACGGGGTAAGCGCGTCGGCCAGGGCCTTGAGGTCTTCCGGCTCCGTCACCTGCAGGACGACCTTGGGATAAACCTTCTGCGGGCCGTAGTTCAGGTCGATGAAGATGCGGACCAGGTGATTGACCGTCGCGGCGAGCTGCTTGGCGTCGGCCTTGAGGATGTCCTTTCGCACTTCGTTGTGGACGTTCGCCTGACTCTGGCTCGACCCATCGTCGGTGGTCATGGTCTGGCCCAGGACCGCCTTGGAGATTTGCTTGTCGAGCCACTCGGCCAGCTTCTCGAACAGCTCAGCACCGCCCGCCGCGTTGGCGATTTCCACGAAGTCGATCTTCATCCCTTCCGGGAGAATCGCCGCCGCGTCGGCTGCAAGCTGGGCAACCGCCCGCCGGAGCACGGCGATGTCGTCGGGCTTCGCGCCAGGACCGTAGCGGCCGATCCGCAGTGGCATGCCGTACAGCTCTGCAAACCGCATCCAGTCCTTCAGGGTGAAGGACTTGCACATGTAGGAAACGGCCACCAGGCGCGCGACACCGCCCCGGATGGGGAGGCCCGACTTGAGGCGGGGCCGGTGGATGAGCAGGCGGCCAGGCGGCAGCTCAGTGCCCAGGCCCGTGGAGTCGAGCAGCTGCAGGCGCTTGCCGGTGACGCGGTCGAACTGGAACCAGCGCGGGTCGCGGTGCTCGTAGCTCTTCGGCCAGAACTTGCCGTCGCGGTACTCCCACAGCGGCTCCACGACGGAGTAGCCCTTTCCGATGGCGTCCAGCAGATCGTCCAGCATGTCGCCGAACTCGGGCAGCTCGACCAGCTGGCGCACGACGTCGGCCAGCTCTTCGTCATGCGGTTGCGCACTCGCAGCCTCGACACTGATAGGCAGGCCGGATACGGCGCGCTTACGGGTGCCCAGGACGGCCGCGTAGTGCGGGTCTTTCTCTTCCATTTCCTCGGCGAGGGTCAGGTAGTCGCGGGCGTCGCCCGTGGCGGCGGCGTTGAGGATGGCGCGGAGCCGGGCCGGGTCGAGGGAAGTCGACACGGTGTCGGTCGACCACGCCTGGTTCACGCCCGTGACGCTGGCATGGACGACTTCCTGCAGGATGTCGACCTTCGGGAAGGGTCGGCCGCTGGCGTCGAGGATGGGGGATTCAGCCATTACAGAACACCTCCGATGCCCCAGCCGTGGGACACCTGGTCGTCGTCGTTGAACTTGTCGGAGTTGGAGGGGCGCACGGCCTCGTAGCCGTATTGCTCGATCTCCATGCGGCTGGCGAAGCGCGCCAGGGCCATGGCGATGCCGGCGTCACCGTGGCGCTGGCCGCCTTCCTTCTCGGTGGTGCGGACGTCGGGGACACGGGCCACCCCCCTGACCATCTTGAACGCGCGCAGATCGCCGATGACGTCGCGGTCGCTGGGCAGGTCGTAGAGGGTTCCGTCTTCCAGGTCGGCCTTGAGGCCGGGCATGTTGTCCCGATACCAGCCCTCGGTCAGCATCACCTGGCTGATACGGGTGTGCCCGTACTTGATCGACGCCGCCTCGGCCAACTGCTGGCCGTTGCCGCGCGCATCGTTGGCCCCCGCCATGAAGCTGGGCAGGCGGTCGACGATGTAGAACAGGATTTGCTCTTGCTGCTTGAACGGCACCCCGCGCAGCTCGACCAGGAAGGGCGGCCGCTTGCGGCTGTCCTGTTCCTGGATCAGCGGCACGATCACCGACAAGTCGCCACTGCGGGCGAAGTCCATGCCGTAGAAGCTCCAGGCGGTGGCCGGCAGCTGCTTCAAAAGCGGTGCCAGCTCACGCTCACACCAGGCGAAGGAATCGGCCAAGCGCAGCGGTTCCGCGGTGGTGACGTAGCCTACCGGGTACGCGAGGCGAAGGACCGGCACACCGTCCCGGCTGCGTTGCTCCAGCAGCGCCAGGGACAGGTAGGTGCCACCGCCCTGGCTGGGGATGCAATCCAGCTCTTCCTCGGCCGCATCGCCGTAGAAGGCGTAAACGTCGGCCACCCACGCCTGTTCCTCTGCCGCGTCGTAGGGAATGCCTTTGCGCAGGCACACGCGGTTATAGAGGCCATCGGCTACGGCCTTCTTGAAGTCGCAGTGGAAGAGCACGCCCTTGCGCTTGCCCGCGCGAATCTCGTCGATCAGTTCGTTGAAGGGGTTGTCGGTGCCATCGTGGGTGCTGATGACGTGGACTTCGCCGCCCCAGATCAGCAAAGCGAGGGCCGCCTTCAGCAACTGGGCGAGGTCGGCATGGAACGCCGCTTCGTCGATAACCACGATGCCCTGGCGGCCCCGCAAGTTGGACGGACGGCTGGTCAGCGCAACGATGCGGTGTCCGCTGGGGAAGGTGATGGCATAGGTCTTGATGTTCTTGTCCGGGCCATCCTGCCAGATACCTTCCTCGATCTCCCCGGCGGCGTAGTCGAAGGCCCGCGCCCACATGGCGCACGCCTGGATATATTCGACGGTCATGTCCTGGTTGTAGCCCAGGTAGTAGACGGTTTGGCCGCCAGCATTCTTGGCTGCTGCGGCGACCAGGACGTTGTCCGCCGCCTCGGCCCAGGTCAGGCCGATCCGGCGCGACTTCTCGCCCACCTTGAGCGGTGCGCGAATGCCGATCCACTCCTTCTGGTAGTCCAGCAGCACGGCAGGGACCGCAGCCCCGGCCGTGTTGCTGACGTGCTGCAATAGCGGGTCGTTCGTTTGCTTGCTCATCACTGGAATACCCAGGCAAGGAAGAGAGCCACGGCGGCGGCGTACCGCTCGCCAGGCGATGCGGGAAGCGCGACCAGTAGGAAGGCGAGCAGATAGTTCATCCGGCCACCCCGAGGATTTCCCGGCGAATCTCGGCCACGGTGTCGGCGCTGAGCCCGCCCTTCTTGGCGATGTTCTCGACCTTGGCGGCAGCCGCCTCGGCGCGCTCCTTGAACTCGGCCTTCCACTTCAGCTGGACGACGGATGCGCGGCCCAGCTCGGCCACGGCCTTGGCCACCTTGGGCAGGTCCAGCTTGCCCTCAGAGGCCATCAGCAGCTTGAACAGGTGATCCTGAACCAGGCGCATGAGTGCCTCGTTCACGGCGCCCTCGTCATCGGGTGCGGCAGTGACCACCGCCTTGGCCTGCTCGCTGGATTGGCGAAGCGCGGCCAGGCGATCCTCGAAGGTCTGGCCGTAGGCGTGCAGTGCGGACTTGCCGATGCTGTAGCCGCGCTCTTCCAGTGCGGCCGAGAGTGCCTCGTAGCCGGAAAAGTTGGTGTCGACCAGGTACTTGTCGAGCCAGGCCTTCACGTTGGCCGGGAGCTGTTGAACCTTGGAGCGCGGCGGCATGGTCAGGCGCTCCAGTATTTCTCGGGCCGGGCGATGCCGGGGAAGCATTCGACGGTGTATTCCGCGATGTCCACACCGTAGTGGGTCAGACCGCAAATCCACTGGCCGCTGGGCTTCTTCTCCAGCGTCACCAGCTTGCGGTCTTCGAGGTAGTCCAGCTCACGCCGCAGCTCAATTGCCGTCGCGTCGGGGTAGATGCCCTGGATGGTCGTCAGCACCACGGCTTCGTGCGGGTCGACGGGGCGCGACGTGTTGAGCGTCAGGAGGACGAACCAGCGAATGGACTCGCGGCGGGCTTTGGTGGGATCAATCATTGCGCGCTCCTTTGAGCAGGATGTTTTCAAACCGGAGCGCCAAGCCATCCAGCTTGGCCTCGATCACGGATTGCCCTCGCGCCCACTCTTCGCGGCGGACGTACTCCAGGGGGAGCTGGGCTTTGAAGTTGAGGAAGGCGCGCTCCAGTTGCTGGACGGCCAGCGCGTCCTTGTCCTGGCGCTCCAGCACCTTGGCGAAGTTGTCCTCCCAGTGCTTGCTGGCCTCACGCCGGGCCTCATCCTGGGCGGTGAATTTCTCGGACAGCCGCTTCTCGAACTGCCACAGCAGCAGCCGGACCAGGCCGACCACGACCCCGGCGAAGGTCGATAGCAGGGTGATTGCCCAGCCGATCATTTCGATAGCCATCAATGGCCCTCCACGGCGTCTATCAGAGCGTCCAGCTGAGCGGCCGTGTTCCGGCACTGCTCGGCATAGCGGACGTGGTGTTCCAGGACTGCGCGCTGGTCGATGCCTGCGGGGAGCTGGTCAGCGGGGTCGCCGGCTCCGGCCGGCGTAGCAGCTCCGGCGGCAGGTCGCGCGGCTGGCACACGGGCGCCGGTTGCTTCGTCGTAGACTCGCACCCAGCCGCGAGTAAGCACGCAAGCAGGCACAGGCTTAGGCGGCGCGTCGAGCGCCTCCCGGTAGAGGTCGTTGACACGGGCTATCTCCCCAGCGAGGTGGTCAGTGGTCTTGCGGTGTTGGCGCTGCTGCTCGGCCAGGGCGGCGGCCAGCTTGTTGGCCCGGCTCTGCTCCGAGGCCAAGCGATTCGCGGCGGCTTTGGCATCGTCTTCGGCTTGGCGGGCGCGCTTGGTGTCCGCTTCGGCGTACTTCCGCTGCAGCTGCTCCAGGGCGGCCTGGCCCTCGGCCTTGGCCAGGTCGTAGCCCTGCTGCCGCGACAGGGCCTGCATGGCCTCGGCACCGGCAACGATCAGAAGCAGGATGCTGATGACTGCCACCGGGCCGGCCAGGCGCTTGAGGATGTCGAGCCAGGTCATAGGTCGGCCTCGCACAGGGTCCGTTCAGCCGCGCGGCGGCGCACCAGCCCGCCGAGCTTCCGACCTCCGGCGCTGGTCCAGCTGGACAGCTGGGCGCAGGCCTGGGCGACGCGACCGGCCTGCAGCTCGCGCAGCATGGTCGAGTGCTGGCCGGACTTCAGCCAGACAAACCCGTCCTTCACGCCCGGCTTGCCGGGGCCGACGTTGTAGATGAAGGACAGGAAGGCGGCGAGGGTCTTGGGCGGCAGCCGGTCGATGACCTGTTGCGGCACCCAGGCGCCGAAGATGTCGGCCGCTTCCTGCAGTCCCTTGCGGGTCAGCTCGTCGCACTCGGCCGGCGTGGCCTGGTCGTCGAGCTGGACGCCACGGGTCCAGCCATCGCAGATGGTGGGGATGCCCACCGGGTCGAGGTAGGCCGGCAAGCTGCGGCCTTCGAAGTGGACGACTACGGGCGTGGCGATCAGCACAGCCGCCGCCAGTACGCGCGCCTTAATCCCCATCGCGCTTGCCTCCCACCAGGGCCTTGAGCTTGGCCAGTTCCTGGTTGCCCTTCTCGGGCGCGGACTTCTTGGCGTCGAAGTCGCTGATGCGGAAGCTGGTGTCCTCCCGGCGCGGCGCCGGCTTCGGCCCCTCGGCCATGGCCCGGCGCTGGCCGGTGAGATACTGCCGATAGGCCTGGATGCGGGAATAGCCGGTCTTGACGTGCTCGCCGACCAGCTCGCGCCAGTGCTCGGGGCACCGCTCCATCAAGAGGCGGCGGCGCTCCAGGTTGGGCTCGGCCAGTACCATCGCGGCATAGTCGCGGGGGCTGGTGGGGGCGTGGTGGATCGGTTGTGCGCTCATGCCGCCATGGTGCTTATCCGGCGGCCTGCGCTTTAGAGGAAGGGGTTCAGTAGAAAGACAAAGCCCCGCATGAGCGGGGCTTAGTCGAAGAGGTCGGCGGAGGTCGGGTAAGGCTCCGGAAGCACCTGCTTGAGAATGATCCAGATACGACGGTCGCTGAGCTGATAAGTTCGGGCCAGCTCGGCGACCACCGTGTTGGCGCTCACGCCCTCGCGCACGGCCTGTTCGAACTGGCGGTGAATCTCCAGGTCGCGCAGGCGGCGAAGGGCTGCGTCACAGCGCGGGATGTAGACCGACGTCCCGCCTACGCGACTGGTCAGCAGCTGCGCCGCCTCGTCGCCGATGACGTCGGCCAGCGCCGCGACCCTGATTTGCCCACTGCGGTTGCCACCCTTGGCGAACTCCCAGGTCGTACCGCCCAGCTCAGCCACCAGGCGCAGGGCGGCGGGCATGCCCACCACCTCGGCAATCTCCAGCACCTGGGCCGGCAGCTGGTCGCGCACCTGCTCCAGGTTCATACCTTCCGCCCGTGGCGCTTGGCGTCGTAGGCCAGCGCAGCGACCAGGCGCCCCAGCTGGCCAGCATCCAGCCACTCGACGCGCTCGACCTGGAACATCCGCAGCGCCATGGCGTCGGCGTAGCTCCAGGGGCGCTCGGCCTCGGCCAGGAAGGCCTCGATCTTGCTGACCAAGGCCTGGCGATCCGGGGCGACCTGGGGCGCCGCGCGGCCGACCGTCTTCCGGGCAGGCTCCCAGCCCAGGCGCTCCAGCTCGGCCAGCACCAGGCCGACCTGGCGCGGGGTCAGCTTGGTCGACGACGTCACGCCGGCCACCCGGCCCAGCATGGCGCGGTAGGTGTCGTCATCCATGCCCAGCTGGCGCCGGGCAATCTGGATCAACTGTCGGCCCTTGCTGCTCATACCGGCCTCCGTTTTCCGCGTGCGGCCAGGCGCTTCTGCATGGACGGCATTTCGTAGTAGCAGGCCTTGCAGTAGGTATAGAGCTTGCCGTTGCTGCCCTTGAAGAAGAACTCCGCGTCGAACGGCCAGTATTCGTCGCACTTGCTGCAGAGTTGTTCCACGCCATCCAGGGTGGTCTGGAAGCGAGGCTTGTCGATTTCCTCGTTGGCCGCCACGGGGGCGCGGGCGACGTTGATGGCTTCGGGGATCATGCTGGGTTCCTCGGGTCCATGGCGCTGCGGAAGGCTTCCGGGTCACGTCGTGCCAGGCCTGCCAGGTAGCGGATGCCAAGGGTGATGGCTTCCTCCACTTCCTCGAACTCGCCGACCTGCTGCATGGTGTCCAGGTCAGCGCGGGTGCCGGCGAACATGGTCATCTTGAATTTCTCCGCGCCCACCGCCTCACGGTGCGCGGCGCGGCGGTCGCGCAGGCTCTGCTGGCGCTTGGTGTCCTGCTTGCGGACTTTTTCGGTGCGGGGTTTCGGCATGGCTTCCCCCTCACTCGACGCGCTGAATGCTGGTGCAAGTGGCAAGTAGCTGCTTCTTCAGGCTGTTGAAGCTCTTCCAGGTCGGCTGGAACATGACCCAGCGCTTTTCCTCCAGCCTCTTCGCTTCACGCTTCCCGAAGATTTTGCGGTGCTGCTCCACCTCTTTCGCGCTGTACACGCGCCGCGACTCCTTGCGCAGGAAGCGACGGGCCTCTTCAAACTTCGGCTTGTCACCGTCCGCCTGCATCCATGCCCCCTTGAAGTAGCCGTCGACGTAGACAGCGGTAAACCAGCTCTTGGACTTGTTGTCCGTTTGTTGTTGAAACGCTACTTCGAACTGGTCGCACTTCAGTTTCATGCACCCGTAAGGGCGTGCCATCTGCGCTTCAAGCGCATCCCAATCGGCTTGTTCCATTTCTTCCTCGGCTGCTCGTCAGTACCCAGCCACCACGCTGGGCAGACCGTCCCCGGCCAGGCCGGGGCGGTTTCGCTAGTGGTAGGTGTTGCTGAACTGCTTGCGGTGGGCTGGGATGCTGGCCAGCTTCAGCTCGAACATGGCCAGGTCGTGGAGCCGCTCGCCGATACGCTGCGCAAGGCTCTGCCGGATCAGGTCGCGTGGGCTGATTGCCCGGTCGTTGCGGATGTCCAGCGAAACGCCGCTGGCGGTGTCTTCGAGTATGAACGTCACTTTGGCCATGCTCAGACCCCCAGCGCCCGGACACCGGGCACGTCTTGAGTGGACAGGTGCCGGATGTAGCTGGCGATAGCGCCGAGATTGGCGCGAGGCTCGGCGCCCTGGCGGATTCCCGGTACACGCCAGGCGAACCCGGCGACGGGGTCGGCGGTGAGGTCGATCACGCGCCGCAGCTCGGCCGAGTCGCCCTCGGCCAGGGCGAAGTAGCCGTCTCCAGGGTGCCGGTCGTGCAGCTCGATGAGGCCGTCCATGCGGCAGGCTGCGAAAGTCTTCGCCATCGTCATGCCCCCTTAAACTCAAGGTCGAGGTCGACCTCGACGTCGGCGCGGACGAGCCTGATGCCGCAGTTGCCGAAGGGGGCGCCCTCTACAATTCCGCCCCAACCCTCCAGGTCATGGAGTTGCTTCGTCCAGAGAGCGGCCTGGAACGGAGAACTCGATACCGCTCCACCATCTTCCAGCATCAGATAGATGAGGCTGCGGGCGGCGGACCTGACGACTGCACGGACAACATCCCCATCAGCATCAAGGAGGCGGTCCTCGCTGCCGGTCCAGAAGTCGTTGATGTCAGTTGCAAGCTGCTTGGTCAGTATTTCGCGGTCGACTTCCAGGGTGATTTCCCAGTCCTTCCAGGTATCGCTCAGGGTGAATTGCTCAAGCTTCGCCATGCTCAGGCTCCTGCAATGTCGAGGGGGATTGCTTCGAACTGGTTGCTATCGCCGACCCGTTCATAGAGGCGGATGTAGTCCTTGGAGCCGATCACCTGGCAGGCCTCGCCAATGGCTTTCATCGCGCGCTTCCAGCGCTCGTCGGCGATTTCCAGGCGGCGCAGGGCCAGGACTCGGGCGGTGCGAATCTCGCCCTTGGTGTCGGTGCGGAAGGCGTCGTTAACCAGCGTGACGACCTCCGGGCGGGCGCCCTCGGTCCACTCCAGCAGGCACTCGTCAATGAGCGCCCGCGCAGCCTGCAGACGCTCGTCAAACTGGACGGATTCCTGCACGGCCTTCTTCAGCATGTAGCGGCCGTCGAAGGACACCAGCGAGACGTTGCCCTTCTTGCCGCCGAGCTTCACGCCGTACTCTTCGACGGACAGGTCCACGAATGCGGCGACGTCGCCGAAGGCGGTCGCCTTGAAGTCGGCCAAAGCCTTGTTGAGGGTCTTCGCCTTGTCGACCAGCTCCAGCACCAGCTTGTCGCGGGCCTGGTCGATTGGCTTGATCAGGGTTTCATGCACCAGGCGGCCCTGGGCGTCTTGCCGGTAGCCGGCGGGGATGGCGTTTGCGGTCATGGGGTTGCTCCTGTTGGTCAAAAGAAAGAGAGGTCGCGGGGGCTGGCGAAGTCGCGGTAGCTGATGGGCTCCAGCCATGCGATTTCGACGCCCTGGAAAATGCCGCTCCAGCGTGTGCTGCCGGCCGTGCCGTGGCGTTGCAGGCCCGCCAGCAGGCGCATCTGCTGGAGGCGGTGGCCGTCATCCGGGCTGACGACAAGGCGGTTCTCGGTCGGCTCGATCCGGCACATGCGGATGCCCAGGCGCTGCAGGTCGCGGGCGGCGCTGTTGAAGGTCCGCAGACGCTCAGCGAACTGCGGGGTCAGGACTTTCAGGACAGCGTTAGTGCTTGGTTGCATGGCTCGCCTCCATCGCGCGGGCGCAGTTGGGGTTAAGGGGGCAGTGCTGGCATGCCTTCCACAGCTGCATGGCCTGCGGGTTGTGGGTCGGGGCTCTCATTTCGCGGAATGCTTGGCACTCGACGACGGTGATGCGGTCGCCTTTGGCCGGGCAGTCGAGGGCGCCCAGTGCTTCAACAACGCGGCGCTCGACGGCGGCAGTGCTGGGCGACGGGTAGCGGTTGGAGAGGACCAGGCTGACTGCGCTGCGACTCATGCCGATGCGCTCGCCCGCGCGGGTGCGGTTGCTCTGCTCGACTTCGGCGGCCAGCAGGCAGACCCATTGCGGGGGCTGCTCGCCCCAGGCGGACAGGTCGACGCGGGTCATGCGCCCACCCCCGTGGCTTCACCGAGCGCTTTGCGAATTAGCTCGATCCAGCCATCGCCGTACAGCACCAGGGGCCGAGCGGTCTTCAGCTCTTCCAGCAGCTTCCGCAACCGTTGATTTTCGATGCGCAGGCCAGTCACTTCCGGGCCTTCCCCGTCGCCCTTGCTCCACACAACCTGGTCGAGATTCGGGTCATAGACCTGCTCGAAGGTGGTGCGCTGGTAGACGGGATGCTGCGGGCCAGTGTCGCGCCTCGGTAGCAAGGTGTAGAGCGCGGGCTTGCCTGGCGTACCGCCGGAGCGCGTCACATACCCGGCCAGGGCCAGCCCCTGCAGATAGATGCGAGCAGCCTGCTCGCTCATGGTCACGCCATTGACGCTCGCATGGTCCGCCGCATCGGCTGCGCTCAGCTCGCCCACGATCCGCAGCGCCCGCCAGATGTTCTCGACGCCGGACGGCGGCACGCGCTTGCCGTGTTTGTTGACGCGCGGCGCCTCGGCGCCTTCGTCCTTCTCCAGCTTCCAGCGATAGTCGCGCTTGCCCAGCACTTCCAGACGCTGGACGACACCGGCCTTCTCCAGGTCGCGCAGGTAGCTATGCGCGGCCTCGTCGTCCTGGCCTGACAGCCGGGCGACGTTGTATGAGGTCAGCCCCTTCGGATCGCGGGACAGCGAGCGGATCGCTTCCCACATGTGCTGGCGAGGCGACTTGCCGCCCAGCATGGCAAGGTGGATGGGCTTGCGAGCCATGCTCAAGCCCTCCGCGCCGGGGCTTCGCCGGTGAACCAGCCGCGATTCCCCCAGGTGGCCAGGTCCACAGCATGCGCCCCCATGGCTTGAGCCTCGGTATGGACGCGGTACAGGTTCACAGCCACGCGGCGCAGGCAGCCCTTGGTCTGGCGGCGCAGGTCTTCCAGCAACTCGTCGGCGATTTCCAGGGTGGGATAGTTGGCCTCGGCCAGGTCGCGCAGGTCGTCCAGCGTGGCGGGCTGGGCCGGCACCCACTCCAGCACCCTGTTGTGCAGGCGCTCCAGGCGGGCCAGGCTCTGCGGCACTCGCTCTTCTCCTATCAGCACAATCGTTCCCTGGCTGGCGTTGTAGATGTCGGTGATGATGTTCGCGGCGGCCTTGTCCAGCAGGTACTGGGCGTCATCGACAAGCAGCGGGCGCCCCGACAGGGACAGCTGCTCGGCCACCTGGTCGACCATTTCGCTCAGGGTGCGGCCGGGGACCAGGCCCATTTCGCGCAGCACAGCTTGGAGGAAGGCTTTCTTGGTCCAGGTGTCGCGGCACTCCACGTAATAGGCGCGGTGCTTGTTGGCGGCGAAGGCGGCGGCCACGCTCTTGCCGAAGCCGCTCGGGCCGTACTTCACCACCAGCCCCGGCAGGCCGACAGGGCGGCGCATGGCGCGGTCGATGGCGTTGGCCAGCAGGCCGACATTGGTCAGGGGAACGATCTTATTCGCGTTCATCGTTGTTGCTCCTTTGGTCAAGCGCGGGCCTGTCCGGCCTCTGCGAAGTCGTACATGGACTGGGTCGATTGGAATTCAGGGGTCTTGCGGTAGTCGCTGTGCCAGCGGGTGGCGTCGGCTTCCAGCTGTTCGCCAGCGGTGATGCGGCGGTCGAAGCGCTTCCACAGGCGATAGCGCGCCATGGAGTCGCCCGGAACCTCGAAGCTGGCGGCCTGCTCCGGGGCGGCGAGGCTGGCGGCGTAGCGGCGAGCGTCTTCCAGCTGCTCGACCGAGAGGTCTGCGGTTTGCGCGACCTTTGGCACAACGTGCAGCTCGACGTCCTGGCCGGTCAGGGTCTTGGCCTTTTTCACCAGGCGAGAAAGCTGGCCGCGCTCGCGTTTCTCTGCGGCCTTCTCCAGCAGCGACTGCGGCATAGCCGGGGCGGCGTTGCCGTTCACCGTGGCTTCGCCGATCAGCTCGCCATCGAGGGTGTGAACCCACACGCGCCCGGCATCGCGGAAGTCGTATGCGACGCGGACTTCCTGCCCGTGGAACGCTTCCAGCTCGGCCAGGAAGTAGGCCGCACCGCTGAAGCGCACCTCGGCACGGTGGGTCGTGCGCACCACCTGCGGCCGAGTCAGGCTGGCCACGATGTCGGCGGATGCCTGCAGCGGCTCAAAGCCCTCTGCGACCGCCGACTTCCAGGATTCCATGGGGCTTTGGTGGCGCATCCTGCCGGTGGCCAGGTCGCGCACCTTCGGCAGCCCCCGGTGGGGGTGGTGGTTGTAGGCGTCCAGGGCGTCCTGCAGATCGGCGAAGAACGTCTCAAAGGTCGGAACCTGCGTCGGCTGGACGCCCTGGGCCAGCTGCTGTCGGGACAGGCGATGCACGCGGGTAGCGGCTTCCTTGTCCATGTCGACGCCGATGTAGCTGTCGTAGGTCTTGGACAGCCGGACCAGGATCGTCTTGTGCGGCCGCTCGATGACGCCGCGTGCCTGGGAGTTGTAGGGCAGCGAGTGGGTGATGGAGCCGCCCAGGCGGTCGACCACTTCATACACATCGGCGTTGTCGAAGCCGCTGCCGTTGTCGACGTAGAAGACCTTGAACATCCCGACGCGGGTGACGCCGTCGCGCAGGGTGTCCACGGTGGCAATGGTCGACTCGGCCAGGTTGACGGAGAAGCCGACGATACGGCGGGTGCCCCAGTCGATGACCATCGTGATTTCCGGCCTGAAGAACTGGCCGGTCAGCGGGTTGATCACCTCGGCGTCGAAGGTGTGGCCGTCCGCCACCCACACGTCATTGGGCCAGAGGGTGTCTGTCAGGCGGCGCTTGTAGGCCTTGATCGACTTGATTTCGCGGGAGCCCATGCGGCCCTGCTCGCGGGCTTCCGGGCTCAGCTTGTCCAGGAAACGACGTACAGCATGGATGCTCGGGCAGCCGGGATACTCGGCGGCGAACTCCGAGTAAGCCGCTTCGACGCTGGGCTTCTGCGGGCGCTGGTAGTGCTTGAGGAACATGGGCGCCCAGCTCGGCAGGCTCATGTTGGGCTTACGCCGAACAGGGGCTAGGGCGACCTCGCCGTGCTTGCGATAGTCCGCTAGCCAGCGCTTCAGGGTTCGTTCGCTCAAGGTGCGATCAGAGGTCTTGCGGTCGTTGGCGCGCTCCACCTGGCCAGCCAGGTAGGGGCTAAGTTGGCCGTCGCGGGCCAGACCAACTAGCGTCAGAATGGCGCGTTGCTGGCTGACCACCAGGCTCATGCGCTCGACTTCGCGAATGATGGATACGCGCGCGGTCATGATTTCGCGTTGATCATCATTCAAGCGTGACGTTGAAACGCCGTCACGCTTAGGCGTAATCAGCGCATGCGGCGCGGTGGGCTGCTGGACCTGCTTGGGCTCTTCCTGCTGCACCATGCGCGCTAGCAGGGCGGACTGGGTTGCAGCCGGGAGGACGGCGAAGGAGTATTCCAGCGCCTTGGAACCCAGGCGGCGCTGGCCTTCCCAGCCTTCCCGCTTAGCGCGAATCTGAATCGCCCGCTCTGTTCCTGGCATGCCAGGAAGCCCTGCCAGCTCTTGGGCCGCGAACCACTTATGCATGGGGCACCTCGCCCGTCGCATGCGCGGCGATCAGCGCTTCGCCAAGCTGCAGTGCGGCGCTTTCGAGCCACTCGCTGGCGTCTTTCCAGGCGCCAGTGGAAGTGCAGTCAGCCCCCTCCTTGTTCTCGGCCTGGACGCACTTATAGAACTCGGTCGCGTTGCGCAGATTGTCGAGCAGGCTGGCAGGCAGATCGCGGGCGCTCATACGTCACCCCCCAAGTGGCGGCGAAGCGCGCGCGCCTTGCGGCCGGCTTCTTCACGGATGCGCTCTTGCCGGCCAAGCTCGGTCAGCAGCGCGTCGCGGCCGTAGTTCACTTGGCCGCCGCGAATCTCAACGAGCAGGTCGGTCAGGCAGTGGCTGCCACAGACCTCTTCCAGCAGGGCTGCTCGGTAGAACGGCAGGTTGTGGTCGACGCGGGCCGGGCTTGACCAGGCGTCGAGCATTGCCTTGCTGACGTCATCGCCAGAGAGGCGCGACATTTGCGCAGCGATGTCGTTGCGCGGGTGGCCCGCGTGCTTCGCGCGGTCCAACATGTCACTGATGATTTCACTGACCTGGACCCGGAAGTCGCAGGCATTGACTAGAACAGGCTGGGGAACAGCGAAGATGTCTAGGGTTCGGTCGTCTTTTCCGTGACGCATGTTCAGTCCCTCGTGCCGGTTTTACGGTGCGAAACAGGAACGTAACGGCTATCCTTGGCGGCGCTGCGCGGAAAGGTTTCCGCCCGGTTCGGGCGCTGGCGCAAAGGGGTGCCGTCGTGATTCCAGCGCTCGGGCCAAAGCTCTATGGGCTGCACGCCCAACCGCTTGGCGATCTCGCGCTCGATGTGCGGGTACGGCCTGGTCTTCACTGCGCGGATTGCCCGGTCGGTGATTTCCAGCTGGCGCGCCAACTCTGCAGGCGAGCACTTGTGAATTCGGAGCTGGTACTTGATCCACTCCCAGCGCATGGCCGGATCGAGCGGCATATCGGCGATGTTCATCAGCACAACCATCTTGGCGGGTGGTTTTTTTGGGCCGTTTAACGACCTGTTGCGGATAAACATAGCCGGATTGTTCTTTCTGGTAAAGCGAAAACCGGCATTTCGCTTTGCGTGAAGCAGCTAAATCTAGCCAGAACTGGCTATGTGTTTGATCTTTAAGGGCTTTCTTAGAATGCGAAATTTCGTTTTCCTGGCCACCTCCCTTTCGTTTCCCGTATGAGAGAAAGCGAAATGAATGACGAGCTTGCTGCGCGGATGCGGAAGTGCGCCGAGATAGCCGGAAGCGGCGACGAGCTGGCGCGCATAACGGCTATCCCAAGACGAACCCTGGAGTACTACTTGACCGGGGAGAGAGAGCCCAAAGTCGGGCGGTGCGTGGAAATTGCAAAGGCTGTTGGCGTAGATATCGGCTGGCTGGCTTCCGGCGAAGGCGAGCCACTTCCCAAGCCCCTACAGAACCAGGCGCTGGATGGTGAGGTTTACGCGTTTATTCCGCTCTACGACGCCCGTTGCAGCTCTGGGCATGGAGCCTGGAACGAGCGCGCAAAGGTGCTGACGGAGCTGGCATTTACTCGCTACTCGCTACGCAAGAAGGGGCTTAGCCCAGATCGCCTGGCATGTCTGCGCAACGACGGGGACTCGATGAAGGGGCTCATTGAGGACGAAGACACCGTGATGATCGATCAGAGCCGCAACTCTCTTGAGGGCGAAGGTGTCTACGTGATCCTCTTGGATGACCATCTATACGCGAAACGCCTTCAGCGGCAGTTTGACGGCTCGGTCCTAATCATCAGCCACAACAAGGACTATCAGCCGATGACTGTCCCCAAGGAGCGCCTGGCAGAGCTTCAGATTGTTGGCCGCGCTGTATGGGCCGGGGGCTGGCTGATTTAGTCTCTCGCAGTTCCGTTTCCTCTTTTCGGCGCCCACGGTGCTAGCCATGCTAGGGCCCAGTAGTTTCAATGGGGCTGGCGGAATCGGAACCGCAATAGCAGTGGCGGCGCCCAGTTCTGTTGCATCGCCTAGAAAGGGAACTGCGGGCGCCGTTGGGGCCAAATAGCTCCAGGCGGCGCAGGGTCGCTGCTGTTATCTCGGGCAGTGCCAATTACCCTCGCGAAATTTGCCGCTTGCTTCGTTTTCGAGCTTTGGCACTGGCACCCGCTTCAGCTTCCCGAATGTCCCGTCGTCCGGGGCTCTCCGGGCTCTTCCGGTTTCTTCCGGCGTCCTCCGGCCCTGTGCCAATACTCCCACTAGCTCACAAACTCCCTTCCCAGCCCCGACTGCTTGTAGCCGCCGAACGGCAGGTTGGGGTCCACCGGCACGTGGTTGTTGACCCACACCGTGCCCGCCTCGATGCGCGGGATCAGGTCCATCACCCGGCCCAGGTCGTTGCTCCAGATGCTCGCCGCCAGGCCGTAGGGGTTGTCGTTGATCTGCGCCACCGCGCTGTCGAGGTCGTCGTAGCTCAGCACCGAGAGCACCGGGCCGAAGATTTCCTCGCGGGCGCAGGCCATGCCGGCGTCCACCCCGGCCAGCACGGTCGGTTCGATGTAGTAGCCGGGCAGGTCGGGGCGGTTGCCGCCGCAGACGACCTGCGCGCCCTGTTCGCGGGCCAGCGCCAGGTGGCGCAGCACGCTGTCCTGCTGGCGCCGCGAGACCAGCGGGTTGACCTGGGCCTGCGGGTCGAGGCCGGGGCCGAGGGTCATGGCGCCGGCCAGCGCGCCCAGGCGCTCGACGAACTCGGCGTGGCGGCTGGCGTGGACGAACAGCCGCGAGGCCGCCGCGCAGACCTGGCCCTGGTTCAGCAGGCCGCCGCCGATGGCGCCGGCCACGGCCTTGTCGAGGTCGGCGTCGGGCAGCACCAGCATGGGGTTCTTGCCGCCCAGTTCGAGGGTGAAGCGGGTCATGTTCTGCAGCGCCGCGCCACCCACCAGCTTGCCCACGGCGGTGGAGCCGGTGAACGACACCTTGTTCAGCAGCGGGTGCGCCACCAGCGCCGCGCCGGCCTCGGCGCCGCCCAGAAGGACGTTGAACACCCCGGCGGGGATGCCCGCCTCGATGGCCAGTTCGGCCACCCGCAGGGCGGTCAGCGGTGTCTCGTCGGCCGGCTTGATGACGATGGTGCAGCCGCAGGCCAGCGCCGGCATGACCTTCCACAGGGCGATCATCAGCGGGAAGTTCCACGGCACTATGCCGGCCACCACGCCCACCGGTTCGCGCCGGGTGTAGGCGGAAAAGCGCGCGCCGGCCGGCATCGGGATCGACACGTCGAGGGTCTGGCCCTCGATCTTGGTGGCCCAGCCGGCCATGTAGCGCATATAGCCGAGGGAAGCGCCGACCTCGATGGCGCGGGCGATGTGGATCGACTTGCCCTGTTCCAGGCTTTCCAGCTGCGCGAGTTCCTCGGCGTGGCTTTCCACGCGCTCGGCGAAGCGCAACAGCAGGCGCTCGCGCTCGCTCGGCGGCAGGCCGCTCCAGACGCCGGCGCGGAAGGCGCGGTGGGCCGAGCGCACGCAGGCGTCGACCTGCTCCGGGTCGGCCAGGCGCACCTCGGCCAGCGGACTGTCGTCGGCCGGGTTGCGCAGGGTGCGGCGGGCCTCGCCGCCCGGCGCGCGCTGCTCGCCGTCGATGAAGGAGGCGTGGCTGCGCGCGAGGTAGGCCTGCACCTGCGGCAGGATCGGGATCAGCGGGCTGGACATGGGCAACTCCTGGGCTGCGATGGGCGATGCCCCAGGCTAGTGGCGGCCGGCGCCGGCGGCTTGTCCGAGGCTGCCAGGCGCGCATGACCCGGGCTGCCGGCCTGGCAGGCGCAGGCAAGTCCGCCGGCAAGCCTGGGCAAGACGCCAGCAGGCCCCGGGCGCACAGTGGCGGCCAGGCTCCACCGCGCCAGAGGTGTCGCGGCGCCCCAGCGGAGGGACGGGTGGAGCGCGGCCGCCACGGCCCTTAATGCCTAAGCCACAACAATCCAGAACATCTGCTTAGAGGCCCACCACGATGTCCATCCAGCAGCAGCTCGACGCGCACCTCAAGCGCGGCACTGTCGGTTTTCCCACCGCCCTGGCCAGCACCATCGGCCTGATCATGGCCAGCCCGGTCATCCTCACCGCCACCATGGGCTTCGGCATCGGCGGCAGCGCCTTCGCCGCGGCCATGGTGATCGCCGTGCTGATGATGCTGGCGCAGTCCACCACCTTCGCCGAGGCGGCCTCGATGCTGCCCACCAGCGGTTCGGTGTACGACTACATCTCCTGCGGCATGGGGCGCTTCTTCGCCATCACCGGGACCATCGCCGCCTACCTGATCGTCCACGTCTTCGCCGGCACCGCCGAGACCATCCTCGCCGGGGTCATGGCGCTGGTGAACTTCGAGCACCTCAACACCCTGGCCGAATCCGCCGGCGGCTCCTGGTTGCTGGGCGTGGGCTTCGTGGTGGTGTTCGGCATCCTCAACGTGTTCGGCGTCAACGCCTTCGGCAAGGCCGAGGTGGTGCTGACCTTCGGCATGTGGACGACCCTGATGGTGTTCGGCGTGCTCGGCCTGCTGGCCGCGCCGGCGGTGCAGCTGGACGGCTGGTTCGGCGCCTCGCTGGTGGGCACCGACCTGCAGACCATCCTCTCGCTGGTGGGCATGGCGATGTTCATGTTCGTCGGCTGCGAGTTCGTCACGCCGCTGGCGCCGGACCTGCGCAACTCGGCGAAGGTGATGCCACGCGCCATGGCCCTGGGCCTGTTCGGCGTGGCCTCGTGCATGTTCATCTACGGTGCGGCGATGAAGCGCCAGGTGGAGAACGTGCTGCTCGACCCGGCCGCCGGCCTGCACCTGCTGGACACGCCGATGGCCATCCCGAAGTTCGCCGAGCAGGTGATGGGCCAGGTCGGCCCGCTGTGGCTGGGCGTGGGCTTCCTGTTCGCCGGCGCCGCCACCATCAACACGCTGATGGCCGGGGTGCCGCGCATCCTCTACGGGATGGCGGTGGACGGCGCGCTGCCCAAGTGCTTCGCCTACCTGCACCCGCGCTTCAAGACCCCGGTGCTGTGCATCCTCGCCGCGGTGCTGATCCCCTGCCTGCACGCCCTGTGGCTGCGCGGCAACACCGACCACATCATGAACCTGGTGCTGGCCGCGGTCTGCGCCTGGAGCACCGCCTACCTGCTGGTGACCATCTCGGTGGTGCTGCTGCGCCTGCGCCGCCCGGACCTGCCGCGCGCCTATCGCTCGCCGTGGTTCCCGCTGCCGCAGATCGTCTCCAGCGTCGGCATCCTCATCGGCATGTGGTATATCACCCCGCCGGGGATGAACCCCGCCGACATCTACGGCCCGTTCGCCGTGATGCTCGGCCTGACCGCCGTCTACGCGCTGGTCTGGACGCTGCTGGTGCAGAAGGTCAATCCGTTCCGCCCGGTGCCGGTGGAAGAGGTGCTGGAGAAGGAATTCCGCAACGAACCGGGCATCCACTCCGACGAGTTCTACGGCCATGCTTCCAAGGCTGTCTGACTGGCTGCGCCGGCCGCCCTCGGGCTACCGCCCGGGGGTGACCCTGGAGCACGCCCGGCGCAACCTCGGCGGCCTGCTGTTCGAGGCCGTCGAGCCCGGCACCGGGCGCTTCAGCACGGTGGACGGCGGGCTGGTGTTCGAGCTGCGCGAACGCCCCGAGGCGCAGTTCCTCATGCACCTGGTGCTGACCGAGTTCAGCGTCGAGGGCCCGGCCCCGGACGCCGCCGAGGCGCGCTTCGAACTGCGCCACTGCGGCGCATTGCGCCGGCGCGGCGTGGAGTGCCGGCAGCGAGCCGGCGACGCCGAACTGGGTGCGCGCCTCGCCGCGCGGCTGGCGGCCGACGAGCACCTGCAACGCGCGCTGCTGCCGCTGGACTTCCGCCGCCTGGAGCTGCAGCGCGGCGCCGGGCGCTGGCGCATCCGCCTGGAGCACATGGCCGCCAGCGAGGTGGTCAACCGCATGCCCAGCTTCCGCCGCTACCTGCGCCTGAGCCGCGAACAGCGCGACCATCTGCTGCGTGCGCTGTTCCACCTGCGCCGGGTGCTCGGCGACCTCTGAGCGCGGCGTGCCGCGCTTATTTCATTCATAGGTTAGATATTTCCGCTGGCACGCAGGCTGCATAGGAATTTGCTGTCAGAAACTCGTTGCGAGAAAATTGATAACATGTTAACTGTTTCGCGACAACAACAAGACCACCCCACGGAGGTGCGTATGCAAGCCCATCACGCGGCCCAGGCCGGGCTGGAAGGCTGGAGCGCGGCGCTGCGCTCGATCTGCGGTCAGTTCGAGACCCAGCTGGCCTTCAGCCGCTCGCTGTTCATCGGCGACATCCACGCGCAGGCGCACTCCGGCCTCACCATGGCGCACCTGCGCACCAACGCCGGGCTGATCGCGCGCAAACGCCTCAACGCCGACCGCGACGACGACCGCCACTGCTTCCTCATCAGCCAGCGCAGCGGCTATTCGCAGATCAGCCAGAACGGCGAGAACATCCAGCTTTCGCCGGGCGAGCTGCTGCTGATGGATTCGGTGGGCAGCTGCGAGATCACCCCCTTCGGCCTCATCGAGCACGCCTCCCTGCACCTGCCGCGCGCGGCGGTGGACAAGGTGCTGCCCGGGCGCGGCAAGTTCGGCAAGGTGTCTTCCACCTGCGCCAGTGGGCGCATGCTGCACCTGCTGGTCGACCAGTTGTGCCGCGAGCCGGATTCCACCCCGGCCGGCGCCGAAAGCCAGGCCCTGGAGAACGCCTTCATCAGCCTGCTCGGCCCGGCGCTGCGCAGCGGTGACAGCGAGCCGGCCGGCAACGAGGCGCTGCAAGGTGGCAACCTGCGAAGCTACGTGCAGAAGGTCATCGACGACTCCCTCACCCAGCCCAACCTCAGCCCGCTGGGCCTGGCGCAGCGCCTGAACATCTCGGTGCGCCACCTGTACCGACTGTTCGAGGAGCAGAACGACAGCGTCTGCCGCTACATCCAGCGCGCGCGCCTGCAGCGCAGCGCCGACGACCTGGCCAACCCCTTCCTGCGCGGCGAGTCGATCACCACCATCGCCTACAAGTGGGGCTTCACCGACTCGGCGCACTTCAGCCGCGCCTTCAAGAAGCACTTCGAGCGCTCGCCGAAGGACTACCGCGCCAGCGCGCTACAGGGCTGAGGCGCGCTCAGAGCAGCTGGTCGATGAGCACGGCGTTGCTGTAGATCAGGCTGCCGTCGCTGGCGCGGTGGCCGACCAGGTGGAAGTGGCCGCGCTCGTCGCGGTCCAGGTAGACGCGCAACTGGCAGTCGGCCAGCGGGCCGTAGCCTTCGGGCAAGCTCAACTCCAGGGTGCCCATGTCGACGTCCACCCAGCGCTCGCGCCCGTGGCTGCGCTGCAGCTCTTCCTCGGCGTCTTCCAGGTGCCGGCGGTCGGTGCCGCTGAGATAGAAGTGGATGTCCTCGATGGGCGTGGATTTCGCGTCGGGGCTGGTCTTGCACCAGCCTTCGATGGTCAGGGTGCTCATGGCGTGACCTCCAGGGTGAAACGGCGGACACGGGTTTGCCCGGCCTGTGGCTGTGACCACGGGCCGGGGAGGGGATTCGATTTTCCTGCGCCGGCGGTCGCTCAGGCGCGTTCCGGCTTCACCTCGGGCAGGGTCGCCGCGCCATCCACCACCAGGGTCTGGCCGCTGACGTAGGCGGCCGCGTCGGAGGCGAGGAAGAGCATGGCGTTGGCGATGTCCTGCGGCAGGCCGAGGCGGCCGAGGGGAATGCCGGCGGCGATGCGCGCCTCCAGTTCGGCGTCGCCGAGGTTGGCCATGGCCGGGGTGCGGATCATCCCCGGTTCCACGCCGTTCACCCGCACCCGCTGCGGCGCCAGTTCCACCGCCGCGTTGCGGATGAAACCGTTGACCCCGGCCTTGGACGCCGCGTAGTGGCTGAGCCCCGGATAGGCCACGCGGTTGCCTGTGACCGAGGAGGTGGCCAGCACGCAACCGCCGCCGCACGCGGCGAACAGCGGCAGCGCCGCCTGGGTCAGCCAGAACAGCGCGCCGAGGTTGACCGCCAGGGTGCGTTGCAGCAGCTCGGGGGTGATGGCGTCGAGCTCGGTCAGCGGGAAGTAGGCGGCGTTGTGCACCAGTACGTCCAGGCCGTCGAGCCCGGCCAGGGCGGCGGCGATGGCCGGGGGATCGGCCAGGTCCAGCGCGCGGGTACGCACAGCGCAGCCGCGCTGGCGCAGCTCGTCGGCCAGCGCGTCGAGCGGCTCGGCCTGGCGGTCCAGCAACAGCAGCTCGGCGCCGGCCGTGGCGAAGCTTTCGGCGATGGCGCGGCCGATGCCCTGGGCGGCGCCGGTGACCAGCACGCGCTTGCCGGAAAAATCGAAACGGATCATGGCGCGTGCTCCAGGCGTTCGAAGGCCAGGGTCGGCAGGTCCACCACGCTGGCGCCGCCGTCGGCCAACAGGCAGGCGCCGGTGATGATCGCGGCCGCGTCGCTGGCGAGGAACTGGCAGAGGCCGGCGATTTCCTCCGCCGTGGCCGGGCGGCGCAGCGGCACCTCGGCGGTGACCCGTGCGTAGGCGGCGTCCAGGCTTTCGCCGTAGTGCGCCATCAGCGGCTGCATCTCGGCGTCGGCCATGGGCGTGCGCACCCAGCCCGGGCACAGCGCGTTGACCCGCACGCCGCGCGGGCCGTAGTCGCGCGCCAGGGAGCGCATCAGGCCGATGAGCGCGTGCTTGGCGGTGGTGTAGCCGCACACGCCGGGCCCGGCCACCAGGGAGGCGATGGAGCCGACCAGGACGATGTTGCCGCGCCGTTGCAGCAGGCTCGGCAGGCAGGCGCGGGCGCTGGCGAAGGCGCTGTCGAGGTTGCCGCGCAGGGCCTCGCGCCAGGCCTGGTCGCTGGTCTCGGCGGCGGCGCCGAGGCCGTGGCCGCCGGCGCAAGCGATGAGCGCGTCGATGCCGCCATGGGCGTCCTCGATGCTCGCCAGCAGGCCCTTCCAGGCCTCGCCGTCGGCGGCGTCGCCGGCCAGGGCCAGGCCGCCGCATTGCGCGGCGACCGCCTCCAGCGCCGCGCGGCGGCGGCCGATCAGCACGACCTGATCGCCGGCCTCGGCGAAGCGCCGCGCGCAGGCGGCGCCTATGCCGGTGCCGGCGCCGGTGATGACGACGACCCGGCCGCTCATGCATGCACCGTGCGGTTGAGTTCGTCGCAGTAGGAGCTGACCGGGAAGTTCGACAGTTCCTCGAAGCCGCTGCCGGCGTAGCCGAAGATCTTGCCGTCGCTGCGGTGCTGCTGCAGGTCGATCATCACCAGGCCGAGGGTGGGGATGATCTTCTCGCGCCAGACGAACAGGTACAGCTGCTCGGCGACCTTGTAGTAGTGGCAGCGGTCGGTGTCGCACAGCCGCGCCTCGACGCCGCTCAGGCACTGCCAGGTATAGAAATCCTCGTTCAGGTAGATGTGCTCGTAGACCTCGCTGGGGCTGTAGCGGTAGCGGTTGCGCAGGCCGACCAGCTCGCGGGTCGGCGCGTGCGGGCAGGCGCCGTCGCGCCAGGGGCGGTCGAGGCTGCCATGCAGGAACTCGACCTGCACGCCGGTCAGCGGCTTGCCGGCCAGGGCGCGGGCGTAGAGGCCTTCGCCGGTGTCGGCGGCGTCGGGCAGGCGCCCGAGCACGGCGGTGAACGACTGGCTGTGGCGGTCCAGTACCAGGCTGACCGACCAGGCCTGGCCGCCCTCGTGTTTGATGAAGTCGACCAGCACGATGCCCGGGCGCACCGAGGTGGCGCGGTACGCTGCTTCACCTTCGGAGTGGCCGTCGGCGGCGCGCCAGCGGGTGGTTTCGGCGTCGAAGCTGTGCTCGACGCGCCAGCCGTTGGCGAAGTGCAGTTCCAGGCGCTGCCCGGCGAGGTCGGCCAGGCGCGGCAGGATGAAGGCCTCGGGGGCGAAACCCTCGGCGAGGGCGCCGACGGTGATCCAGTCGGAGGAAGAGAGGGT
>NZ_JARJLT010000289.1 GCF_029335315.1 Pseudomonas citronellolis | reverse complement strand
ACCGGCGGGCGGAAGCCGACGCTGTCGCTGTCCGGGATGGCTTCGAATTCGACTTCGAAGCTGCGGTCGCGGGCGGCCTTGCTGCACAGTCCGACGATAAGCGCGCCGTTAGCAAAGGCGTCCGGCGCGCCGCCCTCGATGGTGAGTACCTGGCCTGGCGCCAGGGCCGCGCTGCTGCTGACGCCGAACAGACGGAGCTGGTCGTTGAGGTAGCGCTCGTGGGCCAGTTGCGCGTAGAAGTAGCCGCTTTCGGCATGGCCTTCCTCATCGCCGCGGGCCTGGGCGTCGCCCAGGGTCTGGTAGGGCTCGTCGGCGTACTGGTAGGCCTCACCGTAGGTGGTGGTGGCGCCCCGGGCGAGGTCGGCCTGGCCATCCAGGTTGGCGCCAGCGTCGCGCGAGTAGTAGGCGCGGGAGCTGACCCGTTGCTGCACGACCTGGTGGCTGGCCTGCAGCCCCCAGACGGCGTCCTGGCCGCCGCTCTCCATGCCGCCCAACGGGCGCAGCGGCAAGCGGATGCCGCGCTGGTAGTGACGCTGATCGTCGTGGAATTCCACCACGTCGATCTGCAGGCGGGCGTTCATGCTGAAGC
>NZ_JARJLT010000288.1 GCF_029335315.1 Pseudomonas citronellolis | reverse complement strand
ACGGGCGGGCGGAAGCCGACGCTGTCGCTGTCCGGCATGGCTACGAATTCGACTTCGAAGCTGCGGTCGCGGGCGGCCTTGCTGCACAGTCCGACGATAAGCGCGCCGTTGGCAAAGGCGTCCGGCGCGCCGCCCTCGATGGTGAGTACCTGGCCTGGCGCCAGGGCCGCGCTGCTGCTGACGCCGAACAGGCGGAGCTGGTCGTTGAGGTAACGCTCGTGGGCCAGTTGGGCGAAGAAGTAGCCGCTTTCGGCATGGCCTTCCTCGTCGCCGCGGGCCTGGGCGTCGCCGAGGGTCTGGTAGGGCTCGTCGGCGTACTGATAAGCCTCGCCGTAGGTGGTGGTGGCGCCCCGGGTGAGGTCGGCCTGGCCATCTAGGTTGGCGCCAGCGTCGCGCGAGTAATAGGCGCGGGAGCTGACGCGTTGCTGCACGACCTGATGGCTGGCCTGAAGGCCCCAGACGGCGTCCTGGCCACCGCTCTCCATGCCGCCCAGCGGGCGAAGCGGCAAGCGGATGCCGCGCTGGTAGTGGCGCTGATCGTCGTGGAATTCCACCACGTCGATCTGCAGGCGGGCGTTCATGCTGAAGC
>NZ_JARJLT010000287.1 GCF_029335315.1 Pseudomonas citronellolis | reverse complement strand
CGGGGCCGCGGGCGCTTTTTGCGCGCACTGGTATGGAAGTTGCCGAGGGCCTCATGAGCCGATCCGCAGCCGGGTTCGGCGACGAGCGTGTTCCACCGCTGGAGGGAAATCACATGCACCGCTTACCGTCCGCACTGATGCTTTGCGCCCTGGCCGCGGGTAGCGCACACGCCGGTCTGTTCGACGTCGACCCGGGCCCCTACCTCCCCGCCAGCGGCAAGTTCGCCGCCTGGTACCAGGACACCCATGGCCGGGTGCTCGACCTCTGCCTGTCGCGAGCCCGCAGCTCGCGGGTGCCCAGCGTGCCCGGCGACGTCCCGTCGTACATGTGCGTGCTGCTGCCGACCCCGGACGTGTTCGACGACTCGCAACCGGTCAGCTTCCCCAACAACTTCCCCGACGAAACCTTCTGGTTCAGCGCCGAAACCACCCTGGTGGATGCCGCCCGCGGCATCGACCTGACCTACGTGTCGGCGATCGAGGCGGCCTTCGCCACCGAGCTGCCGGTGGACGGCGACCAGCAGAGCTTCGCCCGCATCCGCATCCGCGTCGACGTGCCGACGGCGGGTATCTACACCATCACCCACCCCTACGGCGTCGACGTGTTCAACGTCGCGGCCGGCGGCCGGCGGGCGATCAACATGACCCGCGACATCGGCATCGGCGCCCCCGGCACCTTCACCGGCGCGCTCAAGGGCGACATCGGGCCGTTCCTGCGCAGCCTCAACGGCCCCTACCTGGAAACCAACCCGGACACCGGCGCGCAGGAAACCTTCCTGGGCGACCCGAACCTCACCGAGGCGGTCACCGGCAGCCCGTTCAACACCAACTTCGTGCGCATCGAAGGGCCCAACGGCCTGGACCTGCGCACCGAGCTGTTCGCCGTGTCCGGCAAGCTGTCCACGGTCAACCGCCCGACCCCGCTGATCGTCCAGCGCGCCACCTACTCGCGGGAGACCGTCAACGGCCAGCCGAGCGCCCAGCAGGACGTCTTCGGCCTGGCGCCGCCGGCCCCCGGCACCGCCGCCTTCCTCGACAGCGCCGGGGCCAGCCTGGGCATGACCGAGGCCAACGGCACCGGCGCCTGGTACGGCCAGTCGGCGGTCAACCCGACCCTGCCGGCGCAGCTGCAGGTGAAGGCCGACAACAGCGCGGCCATCCCCACCAGCACGCCGACCACCAAGGCCCAGCCGCTGGTCGACCTGGTCAGCATCCAGCGCGCCCAGTACAGCCTGGCGTCCGGCCAGCTGACCATCGAGGCGAGCACCAGCGACAAGCTCTCGCCACCGGCGCTCAGCGCCCTGACCGGGGAAACCGGCCAGGCCATCGGCAGCCTCGGCGGCGACGGCCCGAACAAGAGCCTGAGCACCGGCATCGCGCCGATACCGCCGGCCAGCGTGCGGGTGGTCTCCGCCAACGGCGGCAGCGACAGCGAAGAAGTGGAACTGGTCCCGTAACCGCCCCAATTGACCTCGCCAGGAGGCAACATGAACAAGTGGCCAAGCATTCTCAGCGCCCTGGGCCTGTCCCTGGGCCTCGCCAGCGCCGCCGACGCCGCCCTCAAGGCTGTCGATCCGGGGCCCTATACCCTGGCGACCGGGCGCTTCCCCATGTGGTACCAGGACAACAACGACCGCAAGCTGGAGCTGTGCCAGTCGCGCGCGCTCAGCTCGCGGGTCGCCTCGGCGCCCGGCGCGCCGTCCTACATGTGCACCCTGCTGCCGGAACCGGGCGTCTACGATGACGCGCAGCCCATGGTGTTCCCCGACAACTGGCCGCCGGAGATGTTCTGGATGCTCGCCGAGGCGAGCATCCCGGCGGTGGGCAACAGCGGCTACGAGCTGGACGCCTACGTCGCCGGCATCGAGGCCGCGTTCGCCGCGGAGAACCCGGTGGACGGCGACCAGCAGAGCTTCGCGCGCATCCGCATCCGCGTCTCGGTGCCGCAGGCCGGCACCTACACCATCACCCACCCCTACGGCGAGGAACGGATCACCGTCACCACCCCCGGGCGGCGGGCGATCAACGTCACCCGCGACATCGGCATCGGCGCGCCGGGCGACTTCTCCGGCGCCCTCGGCGGCCAGGTCGGGCCGTTCCTGCAGAGCGTCAACGGGCCCTACACCGAGATCAACCCGGACACCGGCGCCAGCGAGACCTTCGTCGGCGACCCGAACCTCACCGAGGCGGTGATCGGCAGCCCGCTGAACACCAACTTCGTGCGTATCAGCGGGCCGGCCGGGACCATCCAGACCAACCTCTTCACCCTCTCCGGGAAGGTCTTCGACGAGCGCCAGCAGACCGCCGTGGAAATCCAGCGCAGCAGCTACAGCCGCAACGCCGGCGGGACCCGCTACGAGGTCTTCGCCAGCGCCCCGGGCAGCGCCGCGCTGTGCATGCGCGACACCCTGACGCTGGTCCCCGGCACGCCGCCCTCGCTGTGCCAGGTGAACCTCACCAGCGACAACAACGGCCGCTTCTTCGCCAAGCACGACAGCGGCGGCGCGACCCTGCCGGCGTTCCTGGTGGTCACCGCCAGCGACCCGACCGGCACCACCAAGCCGACCTCGATCTCGCGCAAGCTCGTCGACCTGGTGAAGATCAGCACCGCGCGCTACGCCTGGGACACCCACACCCTCACGGTGGAAGCCAGTTCCAGTGACCAGGTGGTAGTGCCCGACCTGGTCGCCGAAGGCTTCGGCCGCCTGTCCAAGACCGGCACCCTGCAGCGCCTGACGGTCAGCGAACTGGCCCAGCCGCCGGCCAGCGTGACCATCAAGTCCTCCGCCGGCGGCAGCGACAGCGAGCCGGTGACCGTGGTCGGCAAGGCCCCGGCGCAACAGGACAACCAGGCCCCGCTGGCGGTCGCCGACCACGCCACCACCGCGTTCAACGCTCCGGTGCAGATCAACCTGCTGGCCAACGACAGCGACCCGGACAACGACACCCCGTTGACCGTCGTCGACCTCGTGCAGCCGGCGGCCGGCACCGGCAGCGTGACCCTGGCGGCCAACGGCGTGGCGACCTACACCCCGCCGCCGGGCCTGATCACCGCCCTCAACGCCGTGTTCAGCTACCGCGCCCAGGACGCCCGCGGCAAGCCCTCGGAGCCGGCCACCGTGACCGTCAGCGTGACCGCCAACCAGGTGCCGCTCGCCGGCAACGACAGCGGTACGGTCAACGTCGGCCAGACCCTGACCCTCAACGTGCTGGCCAACGACAGCGACCCGGACAACCACGCGCCGCTCAGCGTCGCCAACCTGACCCAGCCGCCGACCGGCCAGGGCAGCGTCACCACCAACGGCACCAGCATCACCTACACCCCGCCGCTGAACCTGCTGACGCCGCTGAACGTGGCCTTCACCTACCAGGCCCGCGACGCCTTTGGCGCGCTCTCGGCGCCGGCCACGGTGAACGTCCAGGTCACCCCGCTGACCGTGCCGGAGAACCTGGTGATCAGCGCCGCCACCGTCACCGTGCGCGTCGGCAACCGCTTCACCTGGGACATCAGCGGGACCACCTCGGCGATCCTCGCGAACAGCATCCGGGTGACCGTGACCACACCGACCGGGCCGGTGCTGCTGGGCACCGCCACGGTGCCGATCACCGGGCGCTGGCGGCTCAACGTGACCAGCACCACGGTGGCGCCGAGCGCCAACCCCAGCGTGGAGGTGCGCTCTGCGCTGAACAACGTGCGCACCGCGACCGTCCTCGTGCAATGAGTGGCGAGCCCCACCCCGCCAGGGGTGGGGCCTCGCGTCGAAGGAGAAGGCCATGCACCCGCTTCGTCTGCCGTCCCTGCTCCTGGCCACCGCGCTGCTCGCCGGCGCGGCCCTGGCCGACGACCTGCAGGACAACGCCGACCTGGCCAGCACCGGCGACCTGGGCGATCCGCTGCCGCTGGTGGCGCCGCCCGGGCAACTGGCGGCGATCGCCCAGAACGGCAGCGCCAACCTGGCGCGCCTGCAGCAGGACGGCCAGTCCCTGCTCGGGCGCATCGTCCAGGCCGGCAGCGCGCAGGAAGCCTGGATTCTCCAGCAAGGCAACAACCTGATGGCCTCCATCGACCAGCAGGGCTATGGCAACAGCGCCGGCATCGTCCAGCGCGGCAGCGACAACCGCGCGCAGATAAGCCAGGCCGGCAACTCCAACAGCGCATTGATCGAACAGACCGGCAGTGGCCTGGACAGCAGCGTCGCGCAGTCCGGCAATGGCCAGAGCGTATCGGTCCGGCAATACCACTGACAGAGCACACCCCAGGGAGCCACCGCCATGTTCAGACTCACCCCCATCAGTGCAGCGATCCTGCTGCTCGCAGCCGGCCAGGCCCTGGCCGACGACAGCACCTCCAACCAGGTGCAGAACGGCACCGAGAACATCGCCAGCGTGCAGCAGGCGGCTTCCGGGCAGAGCAGCGCCAGCCAGAACCAGGGCGGCACCGGCAACAACGCCATGGCCGTGCAGAGCGAAGCCAGCGCCAGCACCATCACCCAGAGCCACAGCGGCGACTACAACGCCGCCTACGGCGACCAGCAGTTCGGCGAGACCCAGAGCAGCATCAGCCAGCAGGCCAGCGGCCAGTGGAACGACAACTTCGCCAGCCAGAACTACGGCATGGCCAACTTCTCGCAACAGGTGCAAGCCGGCGACACCAACTTCTCCATGGTCTGGCAGGACGGCCAGACCGGCAGCCAGGCGCAGAGCGTGCAGAACGGCAGCGGCAACGAGGCCGACATCGAGCAGCTGGTCACCGGGCAGAACAACAGCGCCCTGGTGATCCAGAACGGCAGCGGCAACCGCGGCACCGCCTGGCAGACCGAGCAGAGCAACGGCCGCATCGAGGTCTACCAGGAAGGCACCGGCAACATCGCCAACGGCTGGCAGAACCTGGGCCTGAGCGGCAACCAGGTGTTCAACCAGTCCGGTTCCGACAACTACGCGGAGGTCTGGCAGGACAGCCAGGACGGCAGCCAGGCCAGCGTCACCCAACTGGGCACGCTCAACGAAGCGGTCATCGACCAGAGCTTCGGCGACGGCCTGGTGCCCTACACCGGCAACCTCGCCAGCATCAGCCAGGCCGGCGACAGCAACGCCGCCTGGGCCGACCAGTACCAGGGCGCGCGGCTGAACACCGCGCTGTACCAGAACGGCACCGGCAACCTGCACTACACCTACCAGACCGGCAGCGACCACAGCCTGACCGTGGTCTCCAACGGCACCACCAACCAGGTCTTCATGAACGAACTGCGCGGCGCCCGCCACGGCGGCCAGTACGGCACCGGCAACCGCGCGGCGATCCAGCAGAACGGCAACGACAACGTCGTGCAGATGAAACAGCAGGACAGCAGCCAGGTCGCCCAGCTGACCCAGAACGGCAGCGGCAACGACGCCACCGTCGTCCAGGCCGACCAGAACAACGAGCTGTACTTCGAGCAGAACGGCAGCGACAACATCCTCGTCGCCGACCAGCGCGGCACCGCCAACTACGCCACCGGCACCAGCAACGGCAGCCTCAACAGCGTCGAGATCGACCAGTCCGGCGCCGGCAACCAGGCTTACGTGAACCAGCTCTACGGCGACAACAACATCGCCAGCGTGACCCAGACCGACGGCGTCAACCTCGCCTACATCACCCAGGGCGGCTCGGCCAACCAGGCCACCGTGGAGCAGGCCGGGGTGAACATGAACGCCAGCGTCCAGCAGTTCGGCACCGGCAACGTCTCGACCGTCTCGCAGCAGTAAGCGCAAAGCGCCCTACTGACCGCCACGCCTTCCCCAGGGCTGGCGGTCTTTTTTTGCCCGGGCGATCGCCATGGACGTGGGCAGGCGGGGCTGCCGAAAACATCGACGCACGACTCACCCTCACACACCATCGCAGGAGCGGGCCACGCCCGCGATCGCGCGCATGGCGCGCTCCTACGGTGGTGTTTGCTTGATGGGGCGACCCGTAGGGCGCATAACGCCTACGGCGTTATCCGCCGTTGCCGTCGGCTCCGGCGCTCGGGCCGACGGCGGATAACCGCGAACGGTTATGCGCCCTACGACGCTGGGATTTCCCCTCGCCCGCGATTCGCGCGCATGGCGCGCTCCTACGGGCCTATTGCAGGCTACTCTGGTATTGCTCCAGGTACTTGGGCAGCGAGCTGTTGTCCTTCTGGGTCTCGTCGGCCACCTGCCACATGTGCCGTTCGATGCCCTGGGCCACCAGGTGCGCCACCGCCGCCTCGATCGCCGAGAGCACGCACAGTTGCGCCGGTTCGTTGGTGGTGTAGCCGACCTCCGCCTCCAGCAGCTTGCGGAACTCGATGAACTTGAACACGCTGGCGCTCTGGCCGATGGAGTAGATGGTCTTGCTGGTCATCACGTTGGCCAGCACCTGGCCGCTGCGCACGTCCACCGCGCGCAGGTTCACCGAGACCTGGTCGACGCGGTACTCCACCGAGGTGCCGATGCCCAGGTAGCGGGCGCCGTCGCCGCCGGTGCGGATATTGGTGTCGTAGGCGATGATGCCGCCCTCTAGCATCAGGTTGGCCGCCTGCAGCGGCGGCAGCTCGGCCTGGATGTTCACCGGGGTGTTGGGCTTCTTCTGCGAGGCGCGGATGATCTTGCGCTCGGTCAGCAGGTTCTGCAGGCCCTCGCGCTCCAGCACCATGAACCAGCCGCTGGCCGAGAGCGCGTCCATCAGCATGCTCGCCGCGCCCTGGGTCACGCTGGTGGAGAAGGAGCTGGCCGGGGTCGGCTTGTACTGCCCGGTCTGGTCGCGGAAACCGTACACCGCCGCCACCAGGCGGCCGCGCGGGCGCGGCAGTTCGAGCAGGTCCTTGTAGGTGGAGGCCCGCGGGGTCAGCGTGGGCGTTTCGACATCCTGTACCGCCGGCATGGGCTCGCGCAGACCACAGCCCGCCAGAGCGACCGCCAGCATCATTACCTTCAGTGCTGCGTTCATGGCCCGTCTCCTCGCTCGAATGCGCTCGACCCGCGACTAGTTCGGGGTCAGCCCGTTGACCACGATTTCCGACACCTCGCCGGTGTTCTTGTCGGTGACCTGGATGCTCAGCGCCCCGGAGTCGTCGATGATGTCGATGAGGAACGATTCGGTGCTCAGGCTGCCGGTGTTGCCGTTCTCGATGTTGGTCAGCAGCTGCGACAGCAGGCGCGACTCCAGCTGGCTGCTGAAACGCTGCAGCGCGGTGGTGCCGGCGAAGGCCGAGGTGCGGGCGTCCGGGTCGTCGTGGTCGTTCTGCGCCTGGGCGTTGTTCAGCAGCCAGGTGCCGTTGAGCGGGTTGCCGCCGAACGACGGGTTCACCGGGGTGTACACCAGTTCCGTGGCCTGGGCGCTGCCCAGCAGGCAAAGCAGGCTGGCGAGCGACAGTGTGGCGCGCTTCATAGTTCGTCCCTCTCGATGTCGGTGGTGTCCTGGAGCAGGGTCTCCAGGCGTTGGCGGACCACGGCCTGGGCCACCTTGTCGGCGGCGGCGTAGGCCACGGTCTTGAGCTCGGCGGTGTTCGGCGCGAGGAATTCGCGGTAGAGCACGCGCTGCTGGAATTCCACCCAGATCAGGCTGCCCCAGCGCGCCGACGGGCGTTCGCGGACCACCAGGTTGAAGTCCAGGCGGCTGGTGTCGCGCAGGCGCTCGCTGAAGTAGCGGTAGAAGTCGTGGCCGATGTGGGAGATGGCGTCGTCGACGATGAAGCCGTTGAGCTCGTCGTCCTCGCCGGCGCGCGCCGTGGCGGCGCCCAGCAGCGACAGGCAGAGCAGCAGCGCCAGGGCCCGGCTCATGGCTCGTCGCTCCCGCCCGTGGAGGGCACGCCGGCGTCGTTGCCCTGGAAGGCCTTCTCGGCGACGAAGCGCCAGTCGGCGTAGCTGCCCATGCCCTCGAATTCGCGCCAGGCGTCGGGGAAGTTGGCGCGCAGCAGCGGCTCGCCCGGCGCCTTGCTGTAGACCCCGGCGATGCGCCCGTCGATGGTCAGCACCAGGCCCCAGTCGCCGCCGCCCAGGGGGTCGGCGTAGAGCTTGCGCAGGTGCCGCGCCGGGGTCGGGAAACGCTGGTCCTCGAGCAGGTCCTCCAGGCGCTGCGGGTACTGCGCCAGGCCCGGCGAAGCGCGGTAGTAGCCGCGCAGCGCCTTGGCGTACTGGTTGCCGACCCACAGCAGCTGGCGTTCGCGCTCGCGCTGCGCGCCGGTGGCCCAGAGCTGCCCGGTGGTGGCCAGCAGCGCGCCCATCAGGGTGATCACGAAGAGCACCCCGAGGAAGCTGAAGCCGCGCTCACCATTCCGCATACTGGCTGCCATCGCGCGCCCTCCCGCTCGCCCCGCTCTTCACGTCGGCCACCGCGCCGGACACCCCGTCCGGCGGCGGCACGGTCAGCCACAGGTCGTTGCGCTCGGTGATCGGGTCCACCGGCAGGCTGCGCAGGTAGCGCTGGCCGATCAGCTCGTCGAGGCTTTCCGGGTAGCGCCCGGTGTCGCCGTAGTAGTGGTCCAGGGCCTCGCGCATCACCGACAGGCTCTGCTTCAGGGTGGTCTCGCGGGACTGCTCCAGGCTGTTGAAATAGCGCGGCATGGCGATGGTCATCAGGGTGGCGATGATCGCCATGACCACCAGCAGTTCGATGAGGGTGAAGCCGCGCGCGCCTTTCATGCTCACCACTCCCGGTAGGCGATGCCGTTGAGGCCCTTGCCGCGGGCCTGGGAATACACGTCGAAGACGTCCTCGCCCTCGCGCGGGTCGTCCGCCGGGCTGGCGTAGGAACGCAGGCCCCACTGTTCCAGCGCCGGCTGGCGGCCGTCGGCCAGCGGGTCGTTGGGGATGCGGCGCAGGAAGTACAGCTTGGCGCCCTTGGCGCTGCGCACGTCGCGCACGCCGTCCACCAGCACCTTGAGGTCCGGCGGGTAGCCGCTGGTGGCGGCGGATTTCTCGATGCGCCCGGCGTCGCTGGCGCGCTTGTAGGCGTCGATGGCGTCGCGCAGCTGGTACAGCGCGGTGCGCAGCTCCTGCTCCTTGCCGCGGCGCACCAGGGTCTCGCCCAGGGGCGCGGCCATGCTGGCGAGCAGGCCGATGATGGCCAGGGTGATGACCACCTCGATCAGCGTGAAACCGCGCGCGCTCACGGCCCCACCTCCACCCGCACGTTGGGCGCGGCGGCCAGCGGCGGGCGCTCGGTCGACAGCGCGGCGGAGTCGTCGCGGGTGTCCATCGGGCGGATCTGCATGCTGCTCTCGGTGCCGGAGGGGAACTCCATGTCCGCCGGGTTCTGGTACGGCAGGTTGCGCACGATGTGCGGGGTGATCGACAGCACCAGCTCGGACTTGCCGATGGTGTCCTTGTTGCTGCCGAACAGCCGGCCGATGCCGGGGATGTCGCCCAGGCCGGGGATCTTGTTGCCGGTGGCGTCGTGCTGGTTGCGCATCAGCCCGGCGAGGATCTGCGTCTCGCCGTCGTGCAGGCGCAGGGTGGTCAGCGCGTTGCGGGTGTCGACCTGGACCGGGATGGTGCCCTGGCGGGTCGGCTCCAGCTGGGTGGCGTTGCTCACTTCCAGGGCGATCTTGATCGCCACCTCGTTGTTCAGGTGGACGATGGGCTGCACCTCCAGCTTCAGGCCGACGTCGAGGTAGGTGATGCTCTCGGTGATCACCGGGCCCTGGGTCGAGGGCATCGAGGTGGCGCTGACGATCGGCACCCGTTGGCCGATGTGGATGCGCGCCTGCTCGCGGTTGCTGACGCGGATCACCGGGCTGGCCAGGGTGTTCACTTCGTTGTCCTGGGCGTTGATCTTCAGCTGCGGCGACGGCGCGATGGTGATGCGGCTGGAGTCGATGCCGCGCAGCTGGTTGAGGATGGTCACCGCGCTGCCGTCGTCGTTGATCACCCCGAAGGTGTTCGGCCACTGCAGGCCGAGGTCGAGGATGCGCTGCTTGGCCACCTCCATCACCTCCACCTCCAGCACCACCTCGGGGTTGGACTGGTCCTGGGCCTGCAGCAGCTTCTCGGCCATGCGCACGGCGTCGGCGCTGTCGCGCATGGTCAGGGTGTTGAGGCGCTCGTCGATGAACACGTCGCGGGTCTTGAGCATGGTCTTGACCATGTTCATCGCGGTGTTGGCGTCGATGTTGGTCAGGTAGAAGGTGCGCATCACCAGGTCCTGGTAATCCTTCTGCTTCTGCGGCGAGTCCGGGTAGATGAGGATGGTGTTGTCGTTCACCATCTTCTGGTGCAGCTGGTTCTGCTGCAGCAACAGGCCCACCGCGTCCTCGATGCGCACCTGGCGCACGAAGATGGTCGCCTTCATGTCCGGGCGCACGTCCTTGTCGAAGATGAAGTTGAGCCCGGCGGCGCGCGACAGCACCTCGAAGATCATCTTCAGGCTGGCGTCGCGGAATTCCAGGGTCACCGGGCGGTCCAGGCGCGAGCGCAGCTGCGGGTACTGGGCGACGTTGCGGCCACGGATCAGGTCGACGTTGCGCTGCAGCTCGGCGGCCTCGCGGTTGCCCGGGTCGAGGGCGAGCATCGCGCGCACCTGGCGCTCGGCCCCCACCAGGTCGCCACGGCGCAGGTCGGTCTGGCCCTGGATCAGCATGGCGTTGACGTTGCGCATCTGCTCCAGCTGGAACAGCGCGTCGCGGGCGCGGCCGTTCTCCGGCTCGATGCCGAGCACCCGGCGGTAACCGTTCTGCGCCGAGTTGAAGTCGTGCTGGGCGCGGTCGAGGTCGGCCTGGGCCAGCAGCGCCTTGACCGCCCGCGCCCGCGCGGTGGTCAGGGTGATCTTGCGCGTCGGGTCGCGCGGGTCCTCGTCCACCGCCTGCTGCAGGCGTTCGAGGCCGGCTTCGTACTTGCCGTCGCCGATCAGCAACAGGCCTTGGTCACGGGCGAGGTCGGCGGCGCAGCCGGCGAACAGCAGGCAGGACAGCAGACAGAACGGCAGGGCCTTGCAGCGAGTCCTCATGGTGTTGCCTCCATGACCAGCGACTGCGCCACCTTCAGTGGCAGGTAGACCAGGGTCAGGCGATCGTCGGCGATGCGCTCGACCCGGTAGGTGTCATCGATGACGTCCCCGCTGCGCACGATCAGCACCCGCTCGCCGTCGCGCAGGAACACCTGGCGCTGAGCGGCGTCGTCCATGCGCCCGAGGAACTGGAACGGCAGCGCCGGGGCGCTGGGTGGCGGCGGTGCCACGGCCGCCGCGGCGGCGGCCAGGGCGGCGGCGTCCGGCGCCGGCTTGGGCTTGCGCCAGCTCTGCACCGGGAACAGGTCGGGGCCGGCGCGCCAGGCGTTGGCGGCGGGCTCGGCGGCGGCGACTGTGGCCGCGCCGGCGGGCGCGGCCGCCGCCGGCTTGGCGCCCGGCGCGGCGGCGCGCAGGGCCACTATCGGGGCGTCGCGCTCGAACAGCTGCGGGCCCAGCGCCAGGGCCGCGGCGCCGCCGAGGAACAGCATCCAGAACAGCAGGCGCCGGTTCATCACGACCTCGACAGGTAGAGGGTCATGCGCAGCCGCCCGCCCAGCTGGGCGTCGGCGATGCGCTTGCGTTGCAGCTCCAGGTCTTCCAGCACCAGCGCCGGCAGCTCGCGGCCGAGGGCGTGGAGGAAGCGCCGCAGCTGGGCGTAGCTGCCGCTCACCGGCAGCACGATCTGGTAGCGCGCCAGGCGCGTCTGCGGGTCGATGCCCAGGGCGTATTCGCCGCGCGCCAGGCTGATGTGCTCGCGCTCGGCGAGCAGGTAGATGCGGTCCAGCGCCTGGGTCGCCTGCAGCTGCGCGGGCAGGCGCTGGTGGAAGTCGTCCAGCTGCCGCCCCGGCACCAGCGGCGCCGGCGCCACGCCGCGTTCGACATCGGCGAGCAGGCGCGCGGCCTCGTGGTTCCGCGCCTGCAGGCGCTCGCCGGCGCACCAGGCCGGCCACAGGCCGCAGCCGGCGTAGAGCAGGCTGGCCAGCAGCAGGCCGAGGCCGAGCAGCGCCGGCCAGCCGGCGCGCTGCAGGCGTTCGCGGGCGAGCAGGCTATGGACGCGCATCGCCCACCTCCCAGGTCGCCAGCAGGTTGAACAGGATCGGCCGCTCCGCCTGCTTCACCTTCACCTCGTGGTTGAGCAGCGACACGTCGCTCAGCTCGGCGCTGGCCTCCAGGCGCTGGTGGAACGCCAGCATGGCTTCCAGGTTGCGCGCCTCGGCGCTGATGCGCAGCTGGCCCTTGCGCGCGTCCGGGGCCAGCGAGAGCAGCGCGATGTCCTCGCGCGGCAGCGTTTCGAGCATGCCGAACAACTGCTCCCAGGGCCGCCGCAGCTGCGCCGACACGCGTTTCATCTCGACCAGGGCGGCCTGCTGCGCGCGGCTCTCGGCCGGCGACAGCGGCGCGGCGGCCTCGTTGCCGCCGTTCAGGCGCCGCTCGCTGTGGCGCAGCTGCTGCTCCTGCTGCTGGCTGTGGCCGTCCAGCCAGAAGCCCAGCGAGGCCACCAGCAGGCCGGCCAGCACGCCGGCCGCCAGGGTCGCCCAGACCAGCGCGGTGGGCCGGCGCGGCTGGAAGTCCAGGTCCAGGGCGCGCATCTCAGTGCACCGTCCGCGCCATCAGCAGGCGCACGTCCCAGTCGGCGTCCGGCGCCGTCTCGGCGAGCACCCGGCAGGCGCCATCGAGCGCCGGCCGGGGCTCCTGGCGGCGCCCCGGCGCGTGGACGAACAGCGGCAGCGCCTGGGTGCCCTCTTCCATCAGCCGCAGCTGGCGTTGCAGCAGCGCGCCGAGTTCCTCGTCGCTGTCGCCGCAGCCCTGGCTGAACACCCGCTGCCATTGCCCGGCCTGCGCCACCAGCCCGGTGCTGCGCTCCGGCTCGGCGACCAGGAAGATGAAGTCGTCGCCCGGCAGGTGGGCGCGGAAGTGGTTGTAGGCGGCCATCAGGTACGGCTGCACCGAGAGCAGCCGCAGGCCGCGCTCGGCGGCCAGCTCGCGCAGGCGCTGGAGCAGTTCCTGGGGGATGGCCGCAGCCAGGCGCGGCAGGCCTTCGCCCTCGGCGCTGACACTGAGCTGCCAGGCCACCTCGCCGCTGCCGAAGATACTTTCCAGGCAGGCGCCGGCGTATTCCAGCAGCTCGGCCGGGGTGGTGATGGCCGCGCACCAGGGCACCCGGCAGAAGCGGCAGTACTGGCTGGACAGCACCACCCAGAGGTCGGCGCGCGCGCGCTGCTCGCCGAGCAGGCCGCCGAGGGCCTCCAGCGCCGAGCTCCAGCCGCCGATGCAGGCGACGTCGCCCAGCCACTCCAGGTCGTCGGCGCGGCGCCGGTACAGCCCCACGCCGGAGGCCCCGAGCACCGCCACGTATCGCTCACGCCACGAAAGTGACACGGTTGATCTCCTCCAGGGTCGTGCGACCCTCGCGTACCAGTTCCAGGGCGGAGGCGCGCAGCAGGCGCAGGCCACGGCTGCAGGCCAGGTCGCGGATGCGCGAGAGCGGCTGGCGCTCGACGATCATCTGCCGCAGGTCGTCGTCCAGGCGCAGCAGCTCGGCGATGGCGGTGCGCCCGCGGTAGCCGCTGCCCCGGCAGCGCCCGCAGCCCACGGCGCGGACGAAGCGGTGCTCGTGTATGGCGTGCGGGTCGAGGCCGGCGTCGCGCAGCTCGCTGGCTTCCGGGGTGTAGGGCTGGGCGCAGGACGGGCAGGCCAGGCGGATCAGGCGCTGGGCCAGCACGGCATTGAGCGCGGAGACGAAGCTGTAGGGGTCGACTTCCATCTGCGCGAAGCGGCCGATGACGTCGAACACGTTGTTGGCGTGGATGGTGGTGAACACCAGGTGCCCGGTGAGCGCGGACTGCACGGCGATCTGCGCGGTGTCCGGGTCGCGGATCTCGCCGACCATGATCTTGTCCGGGTCGTGGCGCAGGATCGAACGCAGGCCGCGGGCGAAGGTCAGGCCCTTCTTCTCGTTCACCGGAATCTGCAGCACGCCGGGGAGCTGGTACTCCACCGGGTCCTCGATGGTGATGATCTTGTCCACGCCGTGGTTGATCTCGGTGATCATCGCGTACAGCGTGGTGGTCTTGCCGCTGCCGGTGGGGCCGGTCACCAGCACCATGCCGTAGGGCTCGCAGGCCAGCCGGCGCAGGGCCAGCAGGGTCTCGTCGGCGAAGCCCAGGGCCTCCAGGCGCACGCCCTGCACGCGGTCGGCCAGGTCCTGCTTGTCGAGCACCCGCAGCACCGCGTCCTCGCCGAAGATGCTCGGCATGATCGACACCCGGAAGTCGATCTGCCGGCCATTGATGGCGATCTTGAAGCGGCCGTCCTGGGGCACGCGCTTCTCGCCGATGTCCAGCTCGGCCATCACCTTGACCCGCGACACCACCTGGTCGGCCAGCTCCTGCCCGGCCACCTTGCCGATGGCGGCGAGCACCCCGTCGACCCGGTACTTGATCGCCAGGCCGTTGCCGGTCATGCCCAGGTGGATGTCGCTGGCGTGCATCTTCAGCGCGTCGTAGAGCGTCGAGTTGACCAGCTTGATGACCACGCTGGAGTCCTCGCTGATGCTGGTCAGCGACAGCGACTCCAGGCTTTCCAGCTCGGCCCCGGCGACGGCGTCGGCCTGCAGCGAGGCCACCGCGTGGAAGCCTTCCTCGTGCTTGGCCAGGTAGGCGCGCAGGCCGGCGACCTGCGCCAGGTACAGCGGCGCGCCCTGCAGGCATTCGTCGATCCAGGCCAGGCGGGCGTCGTCGAAGGGGTCGGCGAACACCCCGACCTCGCGCTCGCCCAGGCGGACCATGACGAATTCGCGCTTGAGCGCCTGGGCCAGGCTGACGCGCTCGAACAGCGGCGCGCAGGCGAACAGCTCGGCGTCGCTCAGCACGGGGTAATGCAGGGTGGCGCCGAGGTTCGCCAGGAAGGCGTCGGCGCCCAGATCGGCGAGGGCCTGCAAGGCCTCCAGGGGGGGCTCGTCCTGGCTGACGGCGCGTTGCCGCGCGGCGCGCATCAGGGCGTCCGGGAACACCTGCGGTTGCTCTGCCGTGACCGGCCTGGCAAGCGCATCCACCGCCAGCGAGAGACTGTCCATGGGCGGACCTCCTGGTCCCTGGAACAATCGTTCACCGGCAAAGCCCCGGCCTCAGGCCGGCTTCCCATGGGCCGCTTACGGCTTGCGGGTGTTCCCCCCACTGGCCAACGGGTCGTCATCCGCGTCCTGATCGGGTGGCCCCGCCTGCCGGCGATCACCCAGGACCCAACTGCCGTCGTACAGCCGCAGAGGGAAGGTCTCTGCCTTGACCCGGCGCCGCTCGACGAACCCGTCCTGTTTGTCCACCCGCCCCTGGTGGGGCACCTGCAAGAGTTCGAGGACCGTACGCGCCAGTTCCGCCAGCGGGAAGGGCTTGAACAGGATGTGGCTGATGCCCAGTCGGGCCGCCCGGTCACGGACCTCGTTGGTCGGATGGCCGGTGATCAGCACACAGTGAACACTCCTGTCGCGGCGGATGGCGTTAAGGACCTCGAATCCCTCCATGTCGGGCAGACGGTAGTCGAGCACGATCAGCTCCGGCTGGAAGCTGGCGGCCTGGGCGATCGCCTCGGCGCCATCATTCGTCACGCGGACATCCAGGCCCTTCGCCTCGAGGAAATTGCCGAGGTTCTGCGCGAGGATCTGTTCGTCTTCCACCACCAGTACTTTGTTCGTCAAGGTGGACTCCTGGTTGCCATACAACGCTTCAGCGATACCCGGAGCGCGCCTCGATTGGGCTAACGCACGCTTCATGCCAGGCTCGCCACCCCCAACAGGGCCTCCTATCTCATTGATTTCCCTGGCCCTCGCCGGCGACATTCCCCACTATGGGTGGGGAAGACCCGGCCCGTTGCCCCGGCGTTTCCCCACTTCCGGGGACTGGCCCCCGCCCCGCCCATTCGATGCGCGCCTGCGCGCGCAATCGTCGCAGCCCGGCCTGGCCCGCCTCCGCCGCGCGCTCGCGCTGCAGCCAGGCCCGCACCAGCGGCAGGGCCCGGGTCTCGTCCGGCGGCTGCGCCGCGCGGCGCTCCTCGACGAGAATCAGGTGCCATCCATAGCGACTGTGGACCGGTCCGGCGAGTTCCCCAGGGGCGACGGCGAACGCCACCGCCTCGAATTCCGGAACCATTGTCCCACGTGGAAAATAGCCCAGATCACCGCCAGCGCCAGCGGTCGTGTCGCGCGAGTAGCGCCGCGCCAATTCGGCGAAGTTCTCGCCGCCGCGCAGGCGGCGGGCCAGGGCGCGGGCGCGGCGTTCGTCCTCGGCGTTGCCGGCGGCCAGGAGGATGTGCCGCGCGCGCAGGCTCTCCGGGCGTTGCAGGCGTTCGCGCTGGGCCTCGAAGAAACGCCGCACCTCCTCCTCGCTGGGCGCCGGCGCCTGGCTCAGCGCCGCGTACACCTGCTGCGCCGCCATTTCCTGGCGCAGGTAGGCGCGGTAGGAGTCCGCGTCGAAGCCGGCGTCGGCCAGGCGGGCATCGAACAGCGCCGGCGCGGCGAAGGCCTGGCGGCGCGCGGCGATGGCGGCGTCGAGCGCGGCGGCGTCGATCGTCACCCCCTGGCGCTGGGCTTCCTGCCACAACAGTTCGCGGTCGATCAGTTGCTGCAACGCCTCGTCGCGCAGGCGCCCGTACAGCGTCGGGCTGCGGATCGCCGCCGGGTTGCGGCCGCGCGCCTGGAGGAACTCGGCGAAGTAGCGTTGCAGGCGCCAGTCGCTGATCTCCACGCCATTGACCCGCGCCGCCGCCGGCTCGCCTTCGGCCTGCGCCAGGCCCGCGCCGGCCAGCGCGGCGAGCAGCGCCAGGCCGCGCCAGAGGCCGCTCACAGCGGAGCCTCCAGGCGCACGTAGGGGCCCACGCCATGGAAGCGCCGCTGCGGCAGCTCGACCTTGACGATGTGCGCCCCGCTGCTGCCCACCCGCCGGCCGGGGCCGAAGCCCAGCGGCGGGGTGAGGCCGGTGGCGAACCCGTCGATGCCTTCCAGGGCCTGCACCAGGCCTTCGCGGCTGAGGTTGCGGCCGCTGCGCTTGAGCCCTTCGGCCAGCAGCTGCACCGAGCAGTAGGCGCTCACCTGCAGCAGCGCGTGGCGGCCGTCGAGCCCGCGCAGCTGGCGCGCGGCCTGCAAACCGGCGGTGCCGGCGGCGGTCCAGTCGCCGGGCACGAAGGGGAAGGACAGGAACAGCTGGCCGTCGAAGGCCGTCGGCAGCTCGCCGGTGCTGCCGGCCACCTGCCCGGCCACGGCGAACAGGTACGGCGCCTCGCCTTCGCGCTGGAAGTCGCCCACCAATTGGCTGAAGGGCGCGCCGCCGCCGAGGTAGAACACGCTGTGCGGCGCCACGCCGGCCGGGGTCAGGTCCAGGCCGGGGCCGTAGGGGTGCAGGCGCAGGCGGCTCCAGCCTTCGCCGCCCAGGCGCCGCGCCAGGCGCTGGGCCAGCGCCGCGTCGTTCTGCGGGTACACCAGCCAGCTTTCCTGGGCGCCCAGTTGCAGGCCGTCGGCGGCGTAGCGCGCCAGCGCCAGCAGTTGTTCCCCGAGCCCGGGCAGCGGCTGGAACACCAGCGGGCCGCTGGGCGAGGCGCCCAGCGGCAGCGCGCCGATCAGCGGCACGCCGCGCCGTTGCAGTTCGGCGTCCAGCTCGCCGTCCAGCGCCGGGGCCAGGGAGGTCAGCAGGCCGAACACCTGTTCCTGGTCGAGCAGGCGGCGCAGGCCGCGCAGCGCGCTGTCGCGGTCCGGCCCGGCGTCGGCCAGCAGCAGTTGCAGGCGCCGGCCGTGGATGCCGCCGTTGGCGTTGATGGTCGCCACCGCGCCTTCGAGCACACCGCCGAGGGTGCGCCCCAGGTCGGCCAGCGGGCCGCTGAGCGGCAGCAGGCTGCCCAGGCGCAGGCTGTCCTCGGCGATGCCCGGGTCGTGCTCCTTCTCCAGTTGCTGCAGGTAGCCGAGCAGGCTGTCCATGTCGCGGCTGGACAGGGCGAAGCGCGGCATCGCCGGGTCCAGGCGGTTGCCCGCCGGGTCGCGCCCCTCGCGGATGGCGCGGGCCACGCTGGCGGCGTCGTAGGCCGGGTAGCGGCGGCCGTTGACCTCCTGGCCATAGGCGGTCAGCAGGCGCTGCCAGGTGATGTCCGGCGGGCGTATGCCGCCCTCGGCGCGGCCGCGCCCGTCGGGGCCGTGGCAACTGGCGCAGGGCAGCGCGTCGCCTTCCATCAGCAAGTCACCGGCGCCGACCCGGGCGCTGATCTGCGCCCCCGAGGGCGAGCGGCCTTCGCGGTAGATCAGGCGGCCCTCGACCAGCTCGGCGCCGATCAGCTCGGCGGCGAACGGTCCCAGCCAGGCCAGCAGCGCCAGGCCCAGCGCGGCGAACGGCAGGCGGCGCACGGTCAGCGCCCCGCCAGGGGCATGGAAAGCAGTTGCAGGCGCTGGGCGATGGCGTTCACCGGCGCGTCCGGGCGGATCTTGCTCCAGCGCTTGTTGGCCACGTCGCCGGCGATCAGCAGGGTGGAATGCTGCTCGGGGCTGGGCACCAGGTGGCCCAGGCGGCCGAGTATCAGGGCCATGTCCTGCGCATCGCCGGTGAGGAACAGCCAGCGCGCGCCGTCCACCCCGTGCTTGGCGGCGAAGGCCTTGAGCACCTCGGGGCTGTCGTTGAGCGGGTCGCTGGACAGCGAGACGAACCAGACCTTGTCGGCCATGCCCTCGCCCAGCGCCTCGCGCACCTCCTTGAGCTTGCGGGTGATCAGCGGGCAGGCGTCGTTGCAGTGGGTGAAGATCACGTTGAGCAGCACCACGCGGTCCTTCAGCACGTCGCTGTAGAAGCGCAGGCGGCGGCCGTCCTGGTCGATCACCTGGGTGTCGGTGAAGTACGCCTGCGGGTCGCGGGTGCCGGTGCTCGCGGCCGCCGCCGGTTGCGCCGGCGCGCTGGCGGCCGGCGCGGGGTGGTGCGCCTGGCCGTGCGCGCCTTCGGGATGCTGCTCCTGGGTGTAGTCCTGGGCCAGCGCGTAGGACAAGCCCAGCGCGCCGAGCAGGAAGACGCGGCCCCAGGCGTTCATGGCCGCACCTCCGCGGCCAGGTGGCCGGCGTGGTCGTGTTCGGCGCTGGCCCGCGCGGCCTGCAGCTCGGCCACCTTGGCCTGGAGCACGGCCGGGTCGGTGAAGCCGTAGAAGCGCGTCCAGCGGTCGCTGCGGCCGTCGCCGACCATGATCAGCGGCGGGTGGCTCTCGTAGTCGGCGCTCCAGGCGCCGAGGGCCTTGAGGGTGTCGTCCACCGCCACGGGCTCGCCGGTCAGCCAGCGCCAGCCGGGGCCGGCGTGGTAGCGCCGGGAATAGTCGAGCAGGCGCTGCGGGGTGTCGCGCTGCGGGTCGACGCTGATCGACACCAGGCTGACCTCGCGGCCCACCTGGTCACCCAGGCGCGCCTGCAGCTTGCCCATGATCGAGGACACCAGCGGGCACACGGTGGTGCAACTGGTGTAGACGAAGCCCATCACCACGATGCGCTCGCCCACCAGGTCGCGGCGCAGGTCGACGCTGCGGCCGTCCTGGTCGAGCAGCGGCTGGTCGACGAAGGCCACCTGGCTGGTCTCGCTGTGCCGCGCGGGCTCGGCGTGGCCGGCGTGCTCGCCGGTGGAATGCGCGCCGGCCGTAGCACAGGCCAGCAGGGAGAACGCGAACACCACGGGTTTGAGGTTCATGTCGCACTCCTTGGGTCAACGCGATTATCTGGGTTCAGTGGGTACCGCCGGTGGCCACCGGCAACACCCGCAAGCTGGCGTAGCTGCCCTCGTCGCCGCCCAGGCCGAGCGACGCCGAGCGCACGTGCAGGTACCAGGCGCCGGGCTCGTCGAGGCGCAACGGGGCCTCGTAGACGCCCTCGCCCACCTCCACGGCGGCCACTTCGCGCGGGCGGCTGGACGGCGCCAGGAAGTAGCGCAGGCGCAGGTCGCCCACGCCCTGGCGCGGCGCCGCGCTGCGGCCGTCGACCACGCGGAAGCGCGCCTTCAGCTCGCCGGTCTGCTTCAGCGGCGCGTGGCTGGTGAGGAACTCCACCTTGGGCCCGCCGTAGCGCGCTTCCAGTTGCGGGTCGACGTCCACGTCGGCGCTGAAGCAATGCACCAGCTGCGGCTGGTTGAGCATGAAGGCCACGTCGAACTTGCCGGCCGCCGGCAGGCGCACCCGCGCGCTGTACAGCCCCGGCTGCACCTCGCGCAGGCTCCGGTCGACCACCCGCACCGCGCGCGCCGCGTGGCCCCGGTTGGGGTAGGCGGACATCGGCGCGTTCATCCCCTCGGCGTAGAAGTAGGTGCTGTTGTCCACCGGGTTGACCACGAACACCGAGGTCTGGTCGCGGCCCACCCCCAGGCTTTCCGCCAGCGGCAGGTCGCCGGCCTGGCGCGGCGCGGCGGGGCCGGCCTCGAAGCTCTGCAGGATCGGCACCCGGCCCTGGCCGAGGGACGCCAGGTTGAGCATGGTCACCCGTGGCGTGGACAGCCCGCGGATGTACGCGTACTGGCGGCTGAAGACCAGCTGGTAGGGCTCGCCGGCCACCGCCAGGTCGTGGATCAGCTCGTCGGAACCGGCGTCCAGCACCGCCACGCGGTCCTTCAGGGTGTTCAGCGCCAGGCCGTAGCGGCCGTCGTCGCTGAAGCGCATCGGGCCCAGGCCGCGCCCCACCGCGATGACCTTGCGCAGTTCCAGGCTGCGGGCGTCCACCACGCGGATGCTGCCGTCCTCGCCGTCGGCCACGTATACCGCGTCGGACAGCGGCGAGTAGGCCACCGACAGCGGGTGCGGGCCGGTGCTCAGGGTCTTGCGCAGCTTCAGCCCGGCCACCTCGTAGACGCTCAGGGTGCCACTGTCGCGGTTGCTGACGAAGGCCAGGCGCGAGTCGCGGTCGAAGGCGATCTCGTGGTGGCCCTGGCCGCTGGGCAGGTGCGCGACCAGCTTGCGGGTCTGGGTGTCGATCACGCTGACGCCGGCCCCCTCGCCCTTGTCGACGTTGTTGCCGACCCACAGGTAGCGCCCGTCCGGTTGCAGCGCCACGCGCACCGGCTGGCGCCCGGCTTCGATATTGTCGAGCACCTGGAAGCGCTCGGCGTCGACCACCGCCACCTGCCCGGCCTCGGGCATCGACACGTAGACCTGCTTGCCGTCGGCGCTGGCCGTCCAGTCCAGCGGCGGGCGCTTCAGGTTGATCCGCGCCAGGGTGCTGGTGACCCCGGCCAGCGACACGTTGGGGTCGATCACCGTGAGGCTGGCGTCCTGGTTCATCAGCAGCAGGAAGTAGCTGTTCAAATCCACCAGCGGGCGCGCGCCGAGGCTGTTCTTCAGGTACATGCCGACCCGCGCCTTGCAGCTCATCTCGCCGTGCTGCAGGGCCTGGTCGATCCAGGCGCCGGGGTTGGCCCCGGCCAGCGGCTGGCCGGAGGCCAGGTCGCGGATGCGGAAGCGCACCTCGGCGTAGGCGCCCTCGCGCAGGCGCTCGCCGGCCAGCGGGCTGGCCTGGAACTCGATGCGCAGGCCGTCGCGTTCCAGGCTGCCCTCGGCGGCGGGCTTTTCGGCGGCGCCGACACTGCCCACCAGCAGCGCGCCGAGCGCCGCGACCGCGATCCTTGCCTTCATGCTCGTCTCCTTGCCGTTCACGGATTGACCTGCGGCGGCAGCGGTTCGTCGCTGACCCGCAGGATGCCCCAGAGCCCCGCGGCGTTGCCGAAGGCGGTGTAGTCGCGCATCAGGTAGTCCCCCGGCACCGCGTTGGCGCCGCCGGCGCTGGGGAACATGAAGCTGAAGTGGCCGGCGGGCAGCACGCTTTCCTGGGCGCCGACGTACATCGACATCGGGTTGTAGCCGAAGCGCACCGAGCCGATCCCCGAGGCCGCCATGGGGTAGCCGCCGGCGTCGGATTTCTCCGCCTGGAAGGCGCCCAGGGCCCAGACGTGGCCGTCGAGCTGGAAGGTCGAGCCACGGTCGCCGCCGGAGGACATCAGGATGTGCGTGCGGAACGGCTGCCCCGGGCGCACCTTGAGCACCGGCGTCTGCGGGTCGCCGCCGACCAGGGCGTTGCTGTAGGCCATGTGCGCGTCGGGGATGTCCGCCCAGCCGTGGCCCTCGGCGTGGCCGAAGGGCGCGTTGGGGGCCTTGCCGAAGCGGTACCAGAGCGGCTCGCTGCGGTAGTTGATGGCCATGCCGGAGTTGTCTTCCGGGTCCACCGGCACGCCGAAGCCCTCGGAGGCCATGTTCTCCACCGGCCGGCCGTTGGCCCAGCGCAGGTTCAGGCCCTTCTGCCAGAGCGTGGCGAAGTCGCGGTAGGCGGTGCCGCCGCTGGGTTGCACGGTGGCCGCGGCGCGCGAGGTGGAATCCTCGGTCCAGGTGGCGCCGGCCGGCAGCACGCTCATCATCCCGCCCAGGCCCTTCTGGCCCTGCTTGATGACGTCGGCCGGGAGCAGGTTGAGGCCGCCGAACTCGATGGGCGTGGCGGTGATGTTGTCCACCCGCCGGCCCAGCTGGGTGATCGGCTTGCCTTCGCGCTCCAGGTGCCCGGCGTAGTACTGGTAGGTGCGGCTGGGCCAGGCGCCGCTGCCGCCGGTGCGCGGGGCCACCGTCTGCACCGGGTTGCGGCCGACGTTGAAGCCGTCGGAACGGGTCACGTCGAAGGACAGCAGCTGGGCGTGGATGCCGACGTGGCTGGAGGGCCGCATCAGGTTGTTGTTGAACGCCGTGGAGCCGTCCTGGCCGAAGCGGTCGCGTTTCACCGTGCTCTGCATGATCGCGTAGTTGGTCAGGTCCGGCATCACCAGCGGCAGGCGGTTCTCCAGGGTCACGCTGAGGCACTCGCCGGCGGTGGCGCGCAGCACCAGCGGCTCGATCGGCACGCCGGGCTTGAGCTTGCCCTGGGCGTCCAGGTCGGCCTTGCGCACGTAGAGGATCGCAGTCGGGTCGTGCAGCGGCCCGGACTGCCCGCCGATGGTCAGGGTGGTGCCCTCCTCCGCCTCGGTCACCGTGGCCTGCGGGATGCTCACCGGCCGCGAGTTGAACACCAGGGTGCCGCCGGCCGGGTTGAGCGGGCCGCCGACGTGCTGGCCGACCCCGGCGGTGTCGCCGATGGTCAGGTTCAGCGGGTTGCTGAGGATGTCGTTGGCCAGCGCCGCGACTATCTCGTAGCTGCGCTTGGGCGTGGGCCGCGTGCCGATGCCGTTGAGGTTCGGGCTGGTGCGCGGGCAGGCGCCGTCGAAGGCCGTGGTGTTGCGCGCGGCCAGCGGCGAGGGGTTGTTGGGCAGCGGGAAGAGGTCGTTGCGCGGCGCGGTGTAGTTGCGCATCACGCCCCAGATGCCGCTCCAGTAGCCCTCGATGGCGGCGTCCATGCTGTACAGGTAGTCGGCGGTGTCGCTGGCCGAGCTTGAGAGCATGTTCACCGGCGCCACGAAGCCCAGCTGCTCGGAAATCCCGGCCATCTGCGAGGCGCGCCAGCCGGAGTTCGAGCTGTTGCCGAAGCCGGTGCCGGTCTGCAGCCACTTCAGCCCGTGCAGAGTGACGTTGTGCGCCTCCTCGTAGCCGCCGGCGTTCACCCGCAGGCGCACGTTGTCGCCGGAGTAGGTGCGCAGCATCGGCGTGAAGGGGTCGCCCGCCTCGTCGCCACGGTTGATGTGCGGCGGGAACAGGGTGGCCGCGCCGGTCGGGCCGAGCGCCGAGGTGATGGCGCTGGGCGCCAGGTTCAGCGCCGGGATCTTGCGGTCGGTGCGGCTCTGCAGCGCGTAGGCGAGGTCACCGGCCAGGCCGTCGGCCTGCATCCCGGCGCGGCCGTCGGGCGCGGTGCGGGTCGGGTCGTAGACGCGCAGCCCCACCGGTTCCTGGCGGTAGTTGACGACGAAGATGCCGGGGTCGTCCACCGACACCGCCTGCGGGCACGGCCGACTCGGGCAGCCCGGCACGGCGCCGCCCGGCACTTCGACCATGGACTCCAGCGGGTTCGACGCGGCCTCGCGCACCGGCGGGTTGATCGCGTAGCGGAAGCTGTCGGCGCTGGGCGGGAAGGCGTCGGCGTCCGGCACCCCGTCGGGCCCGGCGCCCACGTACACGCCGGCCTCGTAGGCATGCTGGAAGTCGCTGTACTCCAGGAAGAACTCGCGGAAGCTGTCGTTGTTGCCGTCACCGTCCATGTCGCCGGTGGCGATCACCGCCTGCCACGAGGTGGGCCCGCCGTCCTGGCGGCCGCCGCCGTTGTACAGCGGCTCGCCGGTCTCGGCGTGGTACCAGGTGGAGCCGGCCGGCTCGGCCAGCACGGTGGCGTAGAGCCCCAGCTGCTGGTGGGTGGATGGGCCGAGGTGGTCGTGGGTGAAGATGTTGCCCAGGCCGCGGTCGATGTTGCGGGTGTTCACCAGCGGGTCGGCGAACCAGCGCTGCATCTGGGTGCGCGCGCCGAGCCAGTCGGCGCGACCGTAGCGGCCGAAGAACGGGTGCTGCCTGGCTTTCGGGCACTCGGCGCTGCCGTCGCGGGCGTCGCCCTCGGCGCAGGCGTTGTATTCGCGGATGGCGTGGATGCGCTCCACCACGGCGCCGGGCGAGAGCACACCGTCCTCGTAGTTCCAGCCGTTGGCCGAGCCGTCGGCGGCGGTCAGGTCCCACTTGGGCAGGTGGATGTGCTGGCCGACCACGTCGGTGGGCGTGCGGATCTGGTAGTCGTCCAGCTCGTAGTAGGCCGGGATCAGGTTGGTGTGCTGGTACATGGTGCAGTCGAAGGTGTTCATCCGCATCACCAGCGGTTCCGGCGCCTTCTGCTTGTTGATCACCGGCCAGGCGTCCTCCCACAGGGCGATGATGCGCGCCTGCGGGAAGTGGTAGCCGACCTTGTTGAACACGGCGTCGAACTGGATGTTGGCGCCCTTGTAGATGCGCGGATGGTCGGCGGTGAACTGCGAGGCGCCGCTGAACGACAGGCCGGTGCCGCCGAAGAAGGCGCCGTTGCCGGCGTCGCGGGTCAGGCGCTTGCCCTGGTCGTCCATGCAGGGTTCATAGAAAGGAGCGCCGGCCACCGGCAGGGCGCCGTTGGTACGGAACGCGCGCGGCTCCACCTGGCGGTTCGGCAGCAGCGCATAGCTGGGGTGCGACGCCTGGGCGTGGTAGGCCATGGCGGCCTGCTCGACGTCGGTGCCCTCCTCGGGGAAGTACACGGCCTTGGCGCGGTGGGTCACCTTGGAGAAGTCCAGCGGCGTGGTGGTGGTCTGTGCCTCGCCGCCGGCGGCCATGCCGTCGAGCGCGTGGCGCGGCAGGCCGCCGTCCCAGCCGGCCACCTGGTTCGGGTCGAGGTTGGCCCACAGGGCGTTGCCGCTGGCCTTGAGCGCGCTGGCCTTGGCCGGGTCGAGCATGTCCAGCGGCGGGGTCGGCGGGCGCTGGCCGACGGTGCTTTCGATGCCACCGATCCAGAACGGGTAGCCGGGGTTCTTCAGGCTGCCGTCGGCGTTGCGGTTGGCCTCGCTGCGGTCGACCAGGGCCACCGAGCCGACCACCTGCGCGGTGCCCTCGCCAGTGTTGGGGTGGTCATCATCGCCCTCGTCTTCATCCTCTTCTTCTTCCTCCTCGTTCTGCGCCACCAGCGGCGCGCCCAGCTTCGGCACCACCGTGACCAGGCCGGGCATCGGCGCCATGGCCTTGCCGGGCAGCGGCACTATCGCCGGGATCGGCGTGCCGGCGACGATCTCGCCGTCGGGCAGCGCCCGCGCGCCGTTGGCCGGCTTGCCGCTGCGCAGGGCGAAGGGTTGGGTGTGGAAGCCGTCCTGGCCCTGGGCGGAAACCTCCAGGCGGGTGCCTTCCTCGAACACGTCGTGCACCCGCCACATGGCCCACATGCCCTGGGCGAAGTGCGGGTAGAAGTGGCAGTGGTAGATGGCGTCGCCGGCGACCCGGTTGCGGTTGCCCGAGCCGCCGTTGGCGATCTCGTAGGTGTAGCCCGAGCCCGGGCCGATGCCCTGGGCGTCGATGTAGTCGGAGTTGTCGTCGTTGGGGTTGTACAGCCACTGGTGCCCGTGCAGGTGGAAGATGTGCTGCTCGTAGCCGTTGTGGGTGTTGCGGAATTTGACGAAGTCGCCGATGTAGCTGTGCGCCACGTTCGACGGCTCGGCCGGGTACAGCGCCATGCTCGCCTTGATGCCGGTGGCCTGCGGGTCGGGCACCTCGCCGGGGCGGATGCTCTCGAGGCCGGCGTTGGCCGGCACGTCCACCAGCATCGCCACATCGCCGACGGTGTGCGCGCTGAGGAAGAACTCCTCGTAGGCGCACGACAGGCAGTCGTGCATGGGGCCCACGCCGAGGCGGTTGGCGATCACCTCGGCGCCGATGCCGCCGGCGCCGTAGTTGATCATGAAGGAGTCGCGGGTCGGCTCCAGCACGTGGCCGAACACCGGGTCGTCCCAGTAGCCGGGGAAGGCCTGGGTCACGGCGGTTTCGTCGTTGAACACCGCGGCGAAATCGCGGAACGCCTCCAGGCGGTTGGGCAGCGCCGGGTTGCGCTTGCCGATGCTCTCCAGCGGGTAGGTGCTGGGCGGGAAGCTGCCGTCGGGGTTGGGGCCCATGACGATGGCGTCGACGTCGCTGGCGACGATCTCGTTGCCGTCGACCATGGCGATGATCGGCCGCCCGGCCTTGCCTTCGGTGACCCACGGTTCGCGCTGCGGGTAGCGCGCCTCGTAGTCGACGATCGGCTGGCCGGCGGCGGTGCGCCCGCTGCTGGCCAGGCGCATCTCTTCCTCGGTGATCACGTTGCGGTAGGTGCGCCCGCCCTTGGCCACGACTATCACCTGGGCGAACAGGCCGTTGGCGATGTTGCCGCCGGTGCCTTCGCCGCCGAAGGTCGCGCCCTGGCTGTTGGCGGCGAACACGCCCTCGCGTTCGGCGTAGAGGTTGTAGGTGCGGGTGGCGCCCACCGGCACCAGGAAGTTGCCGTTGCGGCCGACGTTGGAGGCGATGTCCTGGATCGAGCTGACCGCCTGCATGCCGTTCACCGCGAAGCCGACATGCCGGTCGGCGACCTGCTCGTCGGCCTCCACCACCCCAGCGCCGCCCTGCCCGCCGCCCACGGCGCCGGCGTCATCCTCTTCCTCGCCTTCGGGCCCCTCGGCCTCGGTGTCGGTTTCCAGGTCGTCGGCGGAATGCGGGTTGGCCTGCACGGCCAGCAGGTTCTGCAGGTTCACCGTCAGGCAGTCGCCGGCGGCCACGCGCAGCACCAGCGGGCGCGGGCGCTTGTCCGGGCGCAGGCTGACCTTGCCCGGCACCGCCGCGCCACCGCGGCTGAGCGGCACCATCTGCTCGTCCACCACGTCGCTGCGCAGGGCGAAGATCATCCCGTTGACGTTGTGCGCGCCCAGCCGGTTGAACATCAGCGGCTGGTCGAAGGCGACGATATTGGCCACCAGGTTGCGCTGGCACTGCACGGCCGCCTCGGCGGTCAGCTCGGTGCCCGCCGTCAGCAGCAACAGCGCGGTGGCGAGCCATGGGCGGGGCCGCTGGAGGTTCCAGCGAATGAATGGGCGTTGGGGCCTGGTCATGGTCTGGCGCTCCCTGGTTGGGACCTTCACAGGCGCTGGAGCAAGGCCTGTGCCAGACGGATTAATCCTTTTGAATCAGTTAGTTGGATTTTCGAGGGAAGCGCGAGCGGGGGTTTTGGCCCGGCGTTGGGGGGAAATTCGGGGGTGGATTTCCAGCGGCCGTACCCGCACGCTGCCCGTAGGGCGCATAACGCCTACGGCGTTATCCGCCGCCGCCCCATGTACCACGGCCAATGGTGGATAACCGCGAACGGTGATGCGCCCTACGTCGCTGCGTGGGTGGGATCGAAGGCACTGGGTTATTCCCCTTCGGGCCAGCGCAAGCGCTGTTCGCGATGGAGCCGCGTCCCGCGTTCGCGGGAATGACGGTGGTGTCGGTGGCGGTGTCAGGATGGCGCCGGACTACCCACACGCATCGAACGGCCCCCTCTCCCTTCAGTGCGGGGCGCGCAGCCGAGGGCTGGGGAGAGGGCGCGGCGTCAACCTCAAATACCACAGCCACCGGGAAACACCGTTCGCGAGCAAGCTCGCTCCTACACCATCACCCCAGCCACGGGGAAAACCCCCACATCCGGGGCCGCTTCACATCGGCGCCGCGTGCTTGCCCTTGGCCAGCCGCTTGTAGCTCTCCAGCACGCTGGGCACGTAGCGCTGGGTCTCCGCGTAGGGCGGCACCCGCCCGGCCTTGCTCACCGCCTCGGGCCCGGCGTTGTAGGCCGCCACCGCCAGGGCCAGGTCGTTGTCGAAGCGCTGCAACAGTTGCTTGAGGTAGCGCGCGCCGCCACGGATGTTCGCCGCCGGGTCCCACACATCGCCCACGCCCAGCTGCTTCGCGGTGCCCGGCATCAGTTGCATCAACCCGGCGGCGCCCTTCTCCGAGCGGGCCTTCGGGTCGTAGCCGGACTCCACCTGGATCACCGCGTGCAGCAGCGCTTCCGGCACGTCGTTGGCCGCCGCCTCGCTGGCGATCAGCTCGGCGTAGGGGCGCTGCTCCAGGTTCTCGCTCCAGCCGCCGAGCACCAGCTTGCCGGGCGCGGGGCCGGGCATCGGCTCGGGGTACACCTGGGTGTAGCGGCGGCCGGGCTGCTGCAGGTTGGAGAACTCCAGGCTGCCGTCGGCGCCCTCGGAGACGTAGATGTCCGCCCGCGCGCCAAACGCCATGGCCAGCAACAGCCCCGACAAGGTACCAACCAGTGCCTTCGCGTACGTCATGCCCGCCTCCCCGGGGCCGGTGGAAAACGGGGGAAATTCCCCAGTCCCGGCGCCCTGGAGGGCTCTCACGCAAAGCCCGTGCCCGCCGCGCAAGCCCCGTGGCCCGTGGCCTAGCGCCACCGGGCGGGACATAGCACAGGGCTTGCATGGGCCTGCTCGTCCACGCTCATGTCCCCGTGAAGGAGAACGTCATGAACGCTCGCTCCCCGTTCGCCCGCCCGCGCCGCTCGGCGGGTTTCACCCTGCTGGAACTGCTGGTGGTACTGGTGGTGCTCGGCCTGCTGGCCGGGTTGGTCGGGCCGAAGTACTTCAGCCAGCTGGGGCGTTCCGAAGCCAAGGTGGCGCGGGCGCAGATAGAAGGTCTGGGCAAGGCCCTGGACCTCTATCGCCTGGAAGTCGGCCACTACCCCTCCTCCGAGCAGGGCCTGCAGGCGCTGGTGGTGGCCCCCAGCGGCGAGGCGCGCTGGAAGGGCCCGTACCTGCAGAAGGCGGTGCCGCAAGACCCCTGGGGCCGCGACTACCTCTACCGCTCGCCCGGCGAGAACGGCGACTACGACCTGGTGTCGATGGGCAAGGACGGCCAGCCCGGCGGCGAGGGCGAGGACGCCGAAGTCAACAGCTGGCAATAGCCATGCGCTTCCAGGTCAAGGGGCTCGACGCCCACGCCGCCGTGGTCCAGTGCGACATCGAAGCCGCCAGCGCCGCCGACGCCCGCCGCCAGGCCGAACAGCAGGGCCTGCGCGTGCTCGCCCTGCGCGGCGCGCGGGCCTGGACGCTGCACGGCCTGCAACGCCGCGAACGCTTTCCGCTGGTGCTGTTCAGCCAGGAGCTGACCACCCTGCTCGACGCCGGCCTGGCGCTGATCGACGCCCTGGAAAGCCTGGCCGAGAAGGAAGCCGCGAACCTCACCCGCAAGACCTTGCAGGAGCTGGTGCAGCTGCTCTACGAGGGCAAGTCGCTGTCGCAGTCGCTGGCGCGCTTCCCGGACGTGTTCCCGCCGCTGTACGTGGCCCTGGTGCAATCCAGCGAGAAGACCGGCGCGGTGAGCACCGCGCTGCGCCGCTACGTGGCCTACCGCCAGCGCATCGACGAAGTCCGCCAGAAGGTCGCGGCCGCCTCGGTCTACCCGGTGCTGCTGCTGGTGGTGGGCGGCGGCGTGCTGCTGTTCCTGATGGGCTACGTGGTGCCGCGCTTCAGCCTGGTGTTCGAAGGCCTGGGCACCGAACTGCCGTGGCTGTCGCGGGTGCTGATGAACAGCGGCATGCTGCTGCACACGCACTACCAGGCGCTGCTGGTCGGCGCCGTGGCGGGCATCGCCACGCTGACGCTGCTGTTGCGCCGGCCGGGCTTCCGCGCGCTGCTCGCGCGCAACGTCGAGCGCGTGCCGGCGGTGCACCGGCGCCTGGTGATGTACGAACTGGCGCGCTTCTACCGCTCGCTGGGCATCCTGCTGCAAGGCGGCATCCCGCTGCTGACGGCGATGGAAATGGCCAGGAACCTGCTCGGCGCCGTCTCGCGCCCCCGGCTGGACCAGGCCTGCCGGCTGATCCGCGAGGGCCGCGCGCTATCCGACGCGCTGGAGGGCAACCAGCTGTCCACCCCGGTGTCGCTGCGCCTGCTGCGCACCGGCGAGCAGTCCGGCAACCTCGGCGAGATGATGGAGCGCACGGCGGACTTCTACGACGAGGAACTGGGACGCTGGGTGGACTGGTTCATGCGCCTGTTCGAGCCGCTGCTGATGACCGGCATCGGCATCCTCATCGGGGTGATCGTGATCCTGATGTACATCCCCATCTTCGAACTGGCGTCGAGCATCCACTGAGCTAGTCGTCGGTGGAGGGCCAGCGCCGCGCCACCAGCTCGCGAACGATCAGGCAGGCCACGCCGAAACCGAACGCGAACACCACGTGCAGCACGCCGCCATCGAACTCGGTGAGCAGGCGCGGCCAGTCCTGCCAGTCGTGGGCGGTCACCAGGATCAGGGTGCGCATGCCAATCACTATCAGTACCAGGGAAAACGCCAGACCGCTGACTGCCATCAGATCGAGTGCCTTGATCAACAGCTTCTTACGGCCGGGCTCCATTGCAGATACCCCTGCGTACAATTCATCTACAAACCATAGCAAACGGCCAGCGCGCGTCCCCCTCGCGGATCAGTCGTTCGTCAGTGTTTTCGCCCCGTTCGGCCTCAGTGGAACAGGCGCGTGCTCAGCTCGCGGCTGGCCTCCAGCAGCACCGGCAGGAAACGCGTCTCCAGCTCCTGGCGCGACACCCGGCCAACGTGGGTGCCGACGTTGAGCGCGGCCAGCACCTGGCCGGCGGAATCCTTCAGCGGCACGGCCACCGAGCGCAGGCCCATCTCCAGTTCCTGGTCGATGATCACCCAGCCCTGCCGACGGATTTCCGCGATGCTCGCGCGCAGCCCTTCCGGGGTGCTCACGGTGCGGCTGGTCTTCACCTGCAGGTCGGCGTGCAGCAGGTAATCCTCCAGCGCCTGGTCGTCGAGCCCGGCGAGCAGGATGCGGCCCATCGACGTGCAATACGCCGGCAGCCGGCTGCCCACGCTCAGGTCCACGGAAATCAGGCGCTGCGGCGTGGCCGAGCGGGCGATGTAGAGAATCTCGTCGCCCTCCAGCGTGGCCATCGAACAGGCCTCGCGCAGTTGCTCGCTGACGCGGTCGAGCAGCGGCTGCGCGGTGACCGCCAGCGGCGTCGACGACAGGTAGGCGTGGCCCAGGGTCAGCACCTTGGGCAGCAGCGAGTAGGTGCGCCCGTCGGTGGTCACGTAGCCCAGCTTCATCAGCGTGTGCAGGCAACGGCGCACGGCGGCGCGGGGAATCTCGGTGCGGTGGCTGACCTGGGCGATGGTCAGGTGGCGCTTGCGCTCCTGGAACGCGTGGATCACCGCCAGGCCGCGGGCCAGCGACGTCATGAAGTTCGGGTCGCCGGTGAAGGCCTCGATGCGCTTGGCCGGCGAAGCGATGATGGGCGGCGCCAGGGCGGACGTGCTGGGGGAATGTTCGTCGGTCATGGCGCGCTCCAGGTGGCGGACGGATCGGCCGATTATCGAAGCGCCGGGCGATAATCGCAAACATCACCGACCGATAATCGAACACACTCCCCGCAAGTGGCCGAACGGCGGATAACCTCGACGGTTATCCGCCCTACAGAAACCCCACCCTCGGCATTCACCTCAAGCGCCCTGCCGCCTTCAAAGCCACTGGGTCCCCGCGCTCGCGGGGATGACGGATGGAGCGAGCGCGCCCATCCTACCCCGTCACTCCCGCGAACGCGGGAGCCCAGCGCCTTCGGCCCCACGTAGGGCGCATAACGCCCCAAGCGTTATCCGCCACGGTATTCGCCTCAAGCACCCTGCAAACCCCAAAAGCCGCTGGGTCCCCGCATTCGCGGGGAAGACGGACCGGAGTGTGGATTTCAACCCCGTCACTCCCGCGAACGCGGGAGCCCAGCGCCTTCGACCCCACGTAGGGCGCATAACGCCCCAAGCGTTATCCGCCGCCACCACCCTCACGCCCCGCCCCCTCCAACGGCTCCAGCTTCAACTGCCGCAACCGGCTCAGGGTCCGCGCGAAGTCGATGGCGGTGCCGCCCTCGGCCAGCTGTTCCAGCGACACCGAGGCGTACAGCTGCAGGCGCAGCTGGCGGTCGTAGGCGATGTCGATGAAGTTGAGGAAGCGCATGCTCACGTCCGGCGGGTAGTCGCCCAGCGGGCCCAGGCCGCTCACGGCCATGTCCGGGTAGTGCTCGATCAGCCACAGGTAGTCGGCGGCCGAGCGTGGGCGTTCGAACAGCTCGCTGAAATCCAGCCAGGCGCGGCCTTCCTCCAGGGCATGGATGCGCAGCGGGTGGTGGTTCACGCTCAGCACCTGGTCGAACTGCGCCCGCTCGTCCAGGCCCAGGCGCCGGGCGATCAGTTCCAGGTCGTCGGCGCGGGCCGGCCACAGGTAGCTGCCCCAGTTCTCCAGCGGGGTGGCGCGCAGGCGGTAATCCTCGCCGCCATCCAGGGCGATCACATCGAAGCGCTTCTCGATCAGCTCGATGGCCGGGCGGAAGCGCTCGCGGTACAGCGGGTTGGGGCACAGGCCCTCGGGCTCGTAGTTGGAGGTGCAGACCATGCCCACGCCCTCCTCCACCAGCACCTTGAGCATGCGCCCGAGCAGCATGGCGTCGCCGATGTCGTGCACGTGGAACTCGTCGAAGCACAGCAGCCGGGTCTGCGCGGCGATGTCGCGGGCGGCGCGGGCCAGCGGGTCGGCCTGGCCGGTGTAGGCCATCATGCGTACCTGCAATTCCTGCAGGAAGGCGTGGAAGTGCACGCGGCGCTTGGCCTGGATGGGCGCGGAGGCGAAGAAGCAGTCCATCACGAAGCTCTTGCCGCGGCCCACGCTGCCCCACAGGTAGACGCCGGCCGGCGGCTTGCGCAGCCAGGTGCGACGGCCGCCGAGGAAGCCGTCGAGCCAGTCGGCCAGGTGTTCGATGGCGCCGCGCTGCGCCGCGTCGGCGCTGTAGCCGCGCTCGTCGAGGGCCGTGTGGAAGTGCCGCAGCACCCGCGCGGCGGTCGTTTCGTCGTGGAGGGAATGATCGGAACTCAAGACACACCTTTCGACATCACCAACGGTGATATCCCTTTCAAAACCATGGGCGCCCCCGCGCACGCCCGGCAAAGGGTAGCGCAGGCCCAGGGGAAAAACCCTGACTTATGTGCGACATCACCTTGCCAACCGTCAGCGGTGTTGGCATAACAGCGGGCCTGGGTCCCTAATAACAAGGAAGTCACGATGCGCATCGTCGGACGGATCATACTCGCTGTCGTCCTGCTGCTCCTGCTGGTCGCCGGCGTGCTGCTCTGGTACGTAGCCCACCCCAACGTGCCGCAGTACACCGCGCCGGACAAGCTCAACCTGCTGCCGCAGTGGAGCGAGCAGACCCGCGAGCACTACTACTACACGCCCCAGGGCACCCAGGTGAAAGGCCTGCACTACGACTGGTTCACCCAGCTGCGCCAGCCCTTCTCCGACGAGAAATTCGCCGACCCGGCCAACCTCGCCCGCTACGGCTTCCTGATCGACCCCGAACAGCTCAAGCCGGCCAAGGAGCGCAAGCTCGACCCGAACAACCCCGGCAACCTGCCGGTGGGCTTCGCCCGCCACCGCAACGGCGAAACCGGCCCGGAATACCTCGACATCACCTGCTCCGCCTGCCACACCGGCGAGCTGCGCTACAACGGCCAGGCCGTGCGCATCGACGGCGGCGCGGCCATGCACTCCATCGCATCCACCGTGCCCACCGTGCGCGGCGGCGCCTTCGGCCAGGCGCTGGGCATGAGCATGCTGTTCACCTACATCAACCCCTGGAAGTTCGACCGCTTCGCCGACGACGTGCTCGGCAAGAACCCCAACGGCGACGCCAAGGACGAACTGCGCAAGGGCTTCCGCGAAGTGCTCGGCACCCTGCTCGGCACCGCCTTCAACGACACCCGCCGCGGCCTCTACCCCACCGAGGAAGGCCCCGGCCGCGCCGACGCCTTCGGGCGCATCGCCAACGGCGTGTTCGGCGACCACATCAGCCCCGACAACTACCGCGTGGCCAACGCCCCGGTGAACTACCCGCAGCTGTGGGACATCTGGAAGTTCGACTGGGTGCAATGGAACGGCTCGGCCATGCAGCCCATGGCGCGCAACATCGGCGAAGCCCTGGGCGTGGGCGCCACCCTGCAGCTGCTCGACCACGACCAGCCGGTGATGGGCGACGCCCGCTACCAGTCCAGCGTGCGGGTCAACGACCTCTATTCCCTGGAAGAAGGCCTGAAAACCCTCAAGCCGCCGACCTGGCCGGCCCAGGTGTTCGGCGAAGTGGACCTCAAGCGCGCCTCCCAGGGCCGCGCGCTGTTCCGCGAGAACTGCGAGCGCTGCCACGGCCCCCACGTGAAGAAGCCTGGCGACCCGGACTACCTCGCCCCGGCGCGGGTGCCGGAATGGCGCATGACCATGGTCGACACCAGCGTGATCGGCACCGACCCGACCACCGCCGACAACATCGCCAACCACACCTACGACCTCACCCCGCTGAAGTGGCAGCTCAGCGAGCTGAACAACCTCAACGTGCTGCTGGTGCCGCAACCCAAGGAACAGCTGGACCTGACCAAGCTGTCCGCCGCCAAGGGCCTGGCCTACATCACCGCCTACGTCGAGCAGCGCGCCTACCAGGACGCCGGCATCAGCCCCGAGAAGCAGCCGGAAATGAACGGCTACGGCCTGAAGATCGGCGTGCGCGAACTGACCGCCTACAAGGCCCGCTCCCTGGAAGGCATCTGGGCCACCCCGCCGTTCCTGCACAACGGCTCGGTGCCCAACCTGTTCCAGCTGCTCTCGCCGGTGGCCGAGCGCGACACCCAGTTCTACGTCGGCACCTTCGACTTCGACCCGAAATTCGTCGGCTACAAGACGGCGAAATTCCCCGGCGGCTTCCTCTACAAGACCAGCGTCACCGGCAACAGCAACCGCGGCCACGAATTCCGCGACGGCTGCCGCAAGGACGGCGTGATCGGCCGCGCCCTGAGCCCCGACGAGCGCTGGGCGCTGGTGGAATACCTGAAGGTGAAAGGCGACCCGGCCTACGAACCGCGCCTGACCGACGAAACCACCCAACCCTGGACCTCGGGCCCGGCGTGCGAATGACCCCGGCGCGGCTGGCCGGCTAACCCCCGCAGCCCCGTCCCGCACCGTACAGC
>NZ_JARJLT010000286.1 GCF_029335315.1 Pseudomonas citronellolis | reverse complement strand
AGTAAGGGACAGCGGGAGGTGCCGAAGCTCCCTGGCGCGTAGTTCCCCCTAGGGATAATCGGGGTTTTGTATTTAGCGCCACCTCCCGCGTGGGTGCTGTGAAAAGCACTGGAAAATGCCCGGAACCGCGGAGACCGACCAATCTGCGGGGAACAGCCGGCAACCGCCAACGGACACACTGAATAGTAGTTGGCAAATACAGGGAGGTTGCGGTGATTAACTGTCAGATTCTTCTGAGAAAAACGATTCTTCTTGCCCTTCGGCATATCCCCCGTTTCCCCAAAAACCATGGGCCACCCGAAGGTGGCCCATGGTTTTCGCGAGTACCGGCTGAAGCCGGCCGACAAGTCGGCGTCAGGCGGTAGCGGGCGAACCTTTCTGCCAGTCGGTGGCCGTGGCTTCCATGGCCTCCTGGATGGCGCGCTTGCGGCGCTCTTCGGCCTGGCGAGTGAAGTACCAGGCAAAGAAGGTGAACAGCGAGACGGTCAGCAGGATCAGGCTGGCCACCGCGTTGATCTCCGGCTTCACACCCAGGCGCACGGCGGAGAACACTTCCATCGGCAGGGTGGTGGAGCCCGGGCCCGACACGAAGCTGGCCAGCACCAGGTCGTCCAGCGACAGGGCGAAGGACATCATGCCGCCGGCCGCCAGCGAGGGCGCGATCATCGGGATGGTGATCAGCAGGAACACTTTCCAGGGCTTGGCGCCCAGGTCCATGGCCGCTTCCTCGATGGACAGGTCCAGCTCACGCAGGCGCGCCGACACCACCACCGCCACGTAGGACGAGCAGAAGCTGGTGTGGGCGATCCAGATGGTGGCGATGCCGCGCTCCTGCGGCCAGCCCACCAACTGGGCCATGGCCACGAACAGCAGCAGCAGCGACAGACCGGTGATCACCTCGGGCATGACCAGCGGCGCGGTCACCATGCCGCCGAACAGCGTGCGGCCACGGAAACGCGGGATGCGGGTCAGCACGAAGGCCGCCAGGGTGCCCAGGGCCACCGAGGACAGCGCCGTGTACACGGCGATCTCCAGGGAGCGGAACACCGCGCTGATCAGCTGGGTGTTGTCCAGCAGGCCGACGTACCACTTGACCGACCAGCCGCCCCATACGGTCACCAGCTTGGAGCCGTTGAAGGAGTAGATGACCAGGATGACCATCGGCACGTAGATGAACAGCAGGCCGGCGATCAGCATGATGTTGGAGAACGACCAGCGCTTGCTCATACCTTGCCCTCCAGCTCTTTGGCCTGGTTCTTGTTGAAGAGGATGATGGGCACGATGAGGATCGCCAGCATGACCACCGCCAGGGCGGAAGCCACCGGCCAGTCACGGTTGTTGAAGAACTCTTGCCACAGCACCTTGCCGATCATCAGCGTCTCGGGGCCGCCGAGCAGTTCCGGGATCACGAACTCGCCCACGGCCGGGATGAACACCAGCATGCAGCCGGCGATGATGCCGTTCTTCGACAGCGGCACAGTGATCTTCCAGAAGCTGGTGAAGTTGCGCGCGCCCAGGTCGGAAGCGGCCTCCAGCAGGCTCATGTCGTGTTTCACCAGGTTCGCGTACAGCGGCATCACCATGAACGGCAGGTACGAGTAGACGATACCGATGTACACCGCCAGGTTGGTGTTGAGGATGGTCAGCGGTTCGTTGATCACCCCCAGCCACATCAGGAAGCTGTTGAGCAGGCCGTTGTTCGACAGGATGCCCATCCACGCGTACACGCGGATCAGGATCGCGGTCCAGGTCGGCATCATGATCAGCAGCAGCAGTACGGTCTGCATCTCCTTGCTGGCGCGGGCGATGGCGTAGGCCATCGGGTAGCCGATCAGCAGGCAGATGAAGGTACTGATGGCCGCCATCTTCAGCGAGCCCAGGTAGGCGTCGATGTACAGCGGGTCGCCGGTCAGCATCAGGTAGTTGCCGAGGTTCAGCACCACCTGCAGGGTCTGGTCGGCGTACTGGAACACCTCGGTGTACGGCGGAATGGCCACGTCCGCTGCCGCCAGGCTGATCTTCAGCACGATGGCGAAGGGCAGCAGGAAGAACAGGAACAGCCAGACGAAGGGCACGCCGATCACGGCGTGCCGGCCGCGCGGCAGCCGCTTCAGGATGGAGTTGGCGACGTTCATGATTGCAGCACCACACCACTGTCATCGTACCAGCTGATGTAGACCGGCTGGTCCCAGGTCGGGCGCGCCACGTGGCGTTCGGCGTTGGCCATGAAGGCCTGGACGATCATCCCCGAAGCCAGCTTGATGTAGTACACCGAGTGGCCGCCGAGGTAGGCGATGTCGTAGACGGTGCCCTGGGCCCAGTTGAAGCCTTCGTGCTCCAGGTTTTCCGGCTTCTGCGCGCTGACCATGACCTTCTCCGGACGCAGCGCGTAGGTGATGCGCTTGTCCTCGGCACGGGTGCTGATGCCGTGGCCGATGTAGATCGGGTTTTCCAGCTGCGGGCAGGCGATCACCGCGTGGTCCTGCACGTCTTCGACCAGTTGGCCGTCGAACATGTTGACGTTGCCGATGAACTCGCAGATCAGGCGGCTGGCCGGGGTCTCGTAGATGTCCATCGGGCTGCCGATCTGCTCGATGCAACCCAGGTGCATGATGGCGATGCGCTGGGCCATGGTCATGGCCTCTTCCTGGTCGTGGGTCACCATCACGCAGGTCACGCCCACGCGCTCGATGATCTCCACCAGCTCCAGTTGCATCTGCGAGCGCAGCTTCTTGTCCAGCGCGCCCATGGGCTCGTCGAGCAGCAGCAGCTTCGGACGCTTGGCCAGCGAACGGGCCAGGGCCACGCGCTGACGCTGGCCACCGGACAGCTGGTGCGGCTTGCGCTTGGCGTACTGGGTCATCTGCACCAGCTTGAGCATTTCCTCGACGATCTTGTCGATCTCGGCCTTGGGCAGGCCGTCCTGCTTCAGGCCGAAGGCGATGTTCTGCGCAACGGACATGTGCGGGAACAGCGCGTAGGACTGGAACATCATGTTGATCGGACGCTCGTAGGGCGGCAGATCGGTGATGTCCTGGCCATCCAGGAAAATGCGACCTTCGGTCGGCCGCTCGAAGCCGGCCAGCATGCGCAGCAGGGTGGATTTACCGGAACCGGAGCCACCGAGCAGAGCGAAGATTTCTCCCTTCTTGATGGTCAGGGAAACACTGTCCACCGCAAGGGTTTCATCGAACTGCTTGGTGACCCGGTCGATTTTTACCAACACCTCTTTGGGCTGCTGGTCGCCCGCGAGGGCTTTCTTGTAGGCACCGGAGGCTATAGCCATTACCACAACTCCCAACTTTTAGACGCCCGGCCCCCGCGGCCGGGCGTACTCGGATTGCTTACTTACCGGACTTGATCTTGGTCCAGGATCGGGTCATGAGGCGCAGAATCTTCGGCGGCAACTCGTGCTGCACGAAGAGCTTGTCGAGCACGTCCTGAGATGGGTAGACCTCGGGATTGTTGCGCACGGACTCATCCATGAATTCGCCAGCCTTGGGGTTCGGGTTGGCGTAACCGACGTAATCGCTGACCTTGGCGATCACTTCGGGTTTGAGCAGATAGTTGATGAAGGCGTGCGCCTCCTTGGGGTTCGAGGCGTCCTTGGGGATCGCCAGGATGTCGAACCACAGGTTGGCGCCTTCCTTCGGAATCGCATAGGCGATGTTCACGCCCTTGCCGGCTTCCTTCGCGCGGTTGGCGGCCTGGAAGACGTCCCCGGAGAACCCGGCGGCGACGCAGATGTTGCCGTTGGCCAGGTCGGAGATGTACTTCGAGGAATGGAAGTAGGTGACGTAGGGGCGGACCGCCATCAGCTTGGCCTCGACCTTCTCGTAGTCGGCCGGGTTGGTGCTGTTGGGGTCCAGGCCCAGGTATTTGAGCACAGCCGGCATCATCTCGTCGCCCGAGTCGAGGAAGGCGACGCCGCACTGGCTGAGTTTCTTCATGTTCTCGGGCTCGAACAGCACGGCCCAGGAGTCGATCTTGTCGACGCCGAGCACGGCCTTGACCTTGTCGACGTTGTAGCCGATGCCGTTGGTGCCCCACAGGTAGGGCACACCGTACAGGTTGCCCGGGTCGTTGGCTTCCAGCTGCTTCATCAACGCGGGGTCGAGGTTCTTCCAGTTCGGCAACTGGCTCCTGTCCAGCTTCTGGAAGGCGCCGGCCTTGATCTGGCGGCCGAGGAAGTGGTTGGACGGCACCACCACGTCGTAGCCGGTGCGGCCGGCCAGCAGCTTGCCTTCAAGGGTTTCGTTGGAGTCGAAGACGTCGTACACCGGCTTGATGCCGGTTTCCTTCTCGAAATCGGCCAGGGTGGTCTCGCCGATGTAATCGCTCCAGTTGTATACGTGGACGGTCGGCTCGGCCTGCGCCGCAGCGGCGCCCAGGCCCAACATGGAGATGGCTGCGATCAGGGTTTTGCGGAAGGGAATGCGCACACGTCGGTCCTCTCTGTTGTCATGAAGCTTCTATGTGTTGGCGTTTACAGCTTGCCGGGGCCTTCCGTGGCGCGCGTGAGCGCTTCTGCAGCCCTGGCTGCAACCAACGGTCATCCCACTGCAGATGATCCGTGTCCTGCGACACGGCGGCGGGCCTGCGACTGCACCGCCACCGGTCTGCACCCACCCGGCCGTTCAGGACGAACGGCCGGGCCGGGTCGTCACTTGCCGGACTTGATGGTGGTCCAGCTGCGAGTCATCAGGCGCTGGGTCTTCGCCGGCAGGTCCGGGAAGGCGTACAGCTTCTTCATGACGTCGTCGCTCGGGTAGATACCCGGGTCGTTACGGATTTCCTCGTTCACCAGCGGGGTCGCCGCGGAGTTGGCGTTCGGGTAGGAAACGGTGTCGGAAATCTCGGCGATCACCTTCGGCTCAAGCATGAAGTTGATCCACTTCAGGGCGCTTTCGGTGTTCTCGGCGTCCTTCGGAATGGCCACGGTATCGAAGAAGGCGCCGGCGCCTTCCTTCGGAATGTGGTAGGCCACCTTCACGTTGTTCTTGGCTTCCACGGCGCGCGACTTGGCCTGGTAGATATCGCCCGAGTAGCCGATGGCGACGCAGATGTTGCCGTTGGCCAGGTCGGAGATGTACTTCGAGCTGTGGAAGTAGGAGATGTACGGACGGATCTTCAGGAACAGGTCCTCGGCGGCCTTGATTTCCTTCGGGTCCTGGCTGTCCGGCTTGTAGCCCAGGTAGTGCAGGGCCGCGGGGATCATCTCGGTCGGCGAGTCGAGGAAGCTCACGCCACACTGCTTCAGCTTCTCGATGTTCTCCGGCTTGAACACCAGGTCCCAGGAATCCACCGGGGCGTTGTCGCCGAGGGCGGCCTTGACCTTGTCCGGGTTGTAGCCGATGCCGATGGTGCCCCACATGTAGGGGATGGCGTACTTGTTGCCCGGGTCGCTGACCTCGAGGGTCTTCATGATGTCCGGGTTCAGGTTCTTCCAGTTCGGCAGCTTGGAACGGTCCAGCGGCTGGTAGACGCCGGCCTTGATCTGCTTGGCGAGGAAGGAGTTCGAAGGTACCACCACGTCGTAGCCGGACTTGCCGGCCAGCAGCTTGGCTTCCAGCACTTCGTTGCTGTCGTAGACGTCGTAGACGACCTTGATGCCGGTGGCCTTGGTGAACTCATCGACCGTGTTCGGGGCGATGTAGTCGGACCAGTTGTAAACGTGCAGTACCTTGTCATCGGCTTGTGCCATGCCGGCCACAGCGCCCGCCAGAGTCACAGCGAGCAGGGTCTTGCCGAAGGTCTTGAACATGCGGGGAGCTCCAATTGTTTTTGATGTTCCGGGTGGCGTCGGCGGCTTTCCGCCTTCACCACCCGGTGAGCCTGGCCAACGCACAGGCGCAGTCTGTCAAAGGTCCGGTTAATGCCCGGTTAACGCATTACGACAGTACTACGGCGGCGGTTTGATCGAGGCACTTGCGCGCCACGGTGATCAGCTCGTCGATCTCCGGCTTACTGATGACCAGCGGCGGCGAGATAATCATAGTGTCTCCAACCGCGCGCATGATCAGGCCGTTGCGGAAGCAGTGCTCGCGGCACAGCATACCGACGCCGCCCTCGAAGCGCTCGCGGGTCTTCTTGTTCTTCACCAGCTCCAGTGCGGCCACCATGCCGACGCCGCGCGCCTCGCCCACCAGCGGGTGGTCGGCCAGCTCCTGCCAGCGCTTCTGCAAGTAAGGTGCCGTTTCCGCCTTCACGGTCTCGACGATCTTCTCTTCGCGCAGGATGCGGATGTTCTCCAGGGCCACGGCGGCGGCCACCGGGTGACCAGAGTAAGTGAAGCCGTGGTAGAACTCGCCACCCTCATTCAGGGTATCGACGATCTCGTCGCGGACGATTACGCCGCCCATGGGGATGTAGCCGGAGGTCAGGCCCTTGGCGATCGGCATCAGGTCCGGGGCGTTGCCGTAGTACTGGCTGCCAAACCATTCGCCGGTACGGCCGAAGCCGCAGATGACTTCGTCGGCGATGAACAGGATTTCGTACTTGGCGAGGATCTCGCGGATCTTCGGCCAGTAGCTGTCCGGCGGCACGATCACGCCACCGGCGCCCTGGATCGGCTCGGCGATGAAGGCGGCGACGTTCTCTTCGCCCACTTCGAGAATCTTCTTCTCCAGCTGCTCGGCAGCCCACACGCCGAACTCTTCCGGCGCCATGTCGCCGCCTTCGCCGTACCAGTACGGCTGCGGGATGTGCACGATGCCGGGGATCGGCAGGTCGCCCTGGCCATGCAAGGCCTTCATACCGCCGAGGCTGACGCCGGCGACGGTGGAGCCGTGGTAGCCGTTCCAGCGGCCGATGACCACCTTCTTCTGCGGCTTGCCCTTGATGCTCCAGTAGTGGCGGACCATGCGCAGCACGGTGTCGTTGGACTCCGAGCCGGAACCGGTGAAGAACACGTGGTTCATGCCTTCCGGAGCGATATCGGCGATCGCTTTGGCCAGCTCCAGCACGGGCGGGTGCGCGGTCTGGAAGAACAGGTTGTAGTAGGGCAGCTCCTGCATCTGCTTGTAGGCGGCGTCAGCGAGCTCCTTGCGACCATAGCCAACGTTCATGCACCAGAGACCGGCCATGCCATCGAGGATCTTGTTGCCCTCGCTGTCCCACAGGTACACGCCTTCGGCCTTGGTGATGATGCGCGCACCTTTCTCGTTCAGTTGTTTGTAGTCGGTGAACGGAGCCAGGTGGTGTTCGCGGCTGAGCGCCTGCCAATGCTGGGTCTGGGCGCTGGTCTGTTTCGTCATTTTGGCTAAAACCTCTCTGTAATTAACACGGGGCCCGGCCGGCAGAGCCGGACCCCACGCCGATCAGACGGACAGCAGGAGGAACTCCCGCTCCCACGAACTGATCACCCGCTTGAAGTTCTCGTGTTCGGCACGTTTCACCGCGACGTAGGCGCGGATGAACTTGCTGCCCAGATACTGTTCAAGGGTCTTGCTGCCTTCCATGGTTTCCAGGGCCGCCTCGATGGTCAGCGGCAGGCGCAGGTTACGCCGTTCATAGCCGCGACCCTTGACCTGGGCACTGGGTCTGATGCCCTCGACCATGCCGATGTAGCCGCACAGGAGGCTGGCGGCGAGCGCCAGATAGGGGTTCGCGTCGGCGCCGGCCAGGCGGTTCTCGACCCGGCGGTTGTCCGGGTTGGAGTCCGGCACGCGCAGGCCCACGGTACGGTTCTCCTCGCCCCACTCGACGTTCACCGGCGCCGAGGTGTCGGGCAGGAAGCGGCGGAACGAGTTGACGTTCGGGGCGAACAGCGGCAGGGCCTCGGGGATGAAGCGCTGCAGGCCGCCGATGTGGTGCAGGAACAGCTCGCTCATGGTGCCGTCGGCATTGGAGAAGATGTTCTTGCCGGTCTTGATGTCGACGATGCTCTGGTGCAGGTGCATGGCGCTGCCCGGCTCGCCGGTCATCGGCTTGGCCATGAAAGTGGCGGCCACGTTGTGCTTGAGCGCGGCTTCGCGCATGGTGCGCTTGAACACCAGGATCTGGTCGGCGAGTTCCAGGGCGTCACCGTGACGGAAGTTGATCTCCATCTGCGCGGTGCCTTCCTCGTGGATCAGGGTGTCCAGGTCCAGGCCCTGCGCTTCGCACCAGTCGTACATGTCCTCGAACAGCGGGTCGAATTCGTTCGCCGCGTCGATGGAGAAGGACTGGCGCCCGGTTTCCTGGCGCCCGGAGCGGCCCACGGGGGCCTGCAGCGGGTAGTCGGGGTCGTCGCTGCGCTTGGTCAGGTAGAACTCCATCTCCGGCGCCACGATCGGCTTCCAGCCCTTGTCGGCGTAGAGCTTGAGCACGCGCTTGAGGATGTTGCGCGGCGACAGCTCGATGGGGTTGCCGAGCTTGTCGTAGGTATCGTGGATGACCATCGCGGTGGGCTCGATGGCCCACGGGACGAGGAATACGGCATTCTCGTCCGGACGGCAGACCATATCGATGTCGGCCGGGTCCAGCAGGTCGTAGTAGATGTCGTCCTCGACGTAATCACCGGTCACGGTCTGCAGGAGCACGGACTCCGGCAGGCGCATGCCTTTCTCGTTGAGGAACTTGTTGGTCGGCGCGATCTTGCCCCGGGCAATCCCGGTCAGGTCGGCGATCAGACATTCCACTTCGGTGATCTTGCGTTCCTTCAGCCAGCCGGTCAGCTGGTCTAACTTGGTAGTCATAAAGACCTCAGGGTGTGAGAGCCCGGCCCCAACCGCCGGACTCAACGTTGCCCCGCCCTCTTGCCGCAGGCCTTGCCGAAAGCCTGGAAGATTGCGAGATAGTTGGGATTGGACTGGACCTGCCACTCCGGGTGCCACTGCACACCGAGGGCGAAGGTCGCGGCACCTTCTACGGAGAAGGCTTCGACCAACCCGTCAGGCGCCAGTGCTTCTACGCGAAGGCCCGGCGCCAGACGTGCAACGCCTTGGCCATGAATGGAATTGACCTGGATCTGCGCCGGCAAGCCGATGCCGGCGAGGACGCCGCCCGGCTGCACGTCGACGACATGGCGCGGGGCGTACTGCACCTCGAGCGGCTCGTTGGCCGGCTCGCGGTGGTCCATTAATCCTGAGGTTTGGTGCACCTTCTGGTGCAGACTGCCGCCAAGTGCCACATTGATCTCCTGGAAGCCACGGCAGATGCCGAGTATCGGCACGCCAGCGGCGATCGCAGCGCGAATGAGCGGCAGTGTAGTAGCGTCACGGGCGATGTCATGGAAAGTGCCAGCATCGCTCGCGGGGCCACTATAATGATGGGGCTCGATGTTCGACGGAGAACCGGTGAACAGCAGCCCATCGAGGCTGGAGAGCAGGGAGTCCTGGTCGAGCATCTCGCCCAGGGCTGGAATGATCAGCGGTTGACCATTGGCCCCGGTGACGACGGCTTTGACGTATTTGTCGCCGACGGTATGGCTGGGAGAATGACCGACTTGCCTGACGCAGGCGGTCACGCCTATTAACGGCAGGCGAGACATGGGACACCCGTGTTTGTAAGTGTTATGGGTTGCGACCGAGCTTAGCGCTGTTCATTTTTTTACACAATAGCCCTGTAAAAAATCGCACACGCCTCGCTGAACATCCCATGACATAACGCTTTCGCGGCCCCTGAGACAGGCCGAAATGCCCCAGAAATGGCCACCTTGCACCATCACTGGGCAGGAAGTGGCGCTATTGACATCAACAGGCCTTTCGGATTGACTCACAACCTAGCCCCCGCATGATTGATATTTTTAACAATAAAGGTGTTGCACCATGTCGGTACCCCCGAGTGCCGTTCCGCTCTCAGAAGCGACCGAGTTCCTGAAGGAACACCCCGAGGTCCAGTTCGTCGACCTCCTTATTGCAGATATGAATGGCGTGGTCCGCGGCAAGCGCATCGAGCGCAACAGCCTGCCGAAGGTCTACGAGAAAGGCATCAACCTCCCCGCCTCGCTGTTCGCCCTCGACATCACCGGCTCTACCGTTGAAAGCACCGGCCTGGGCCTGGACATCGGCGACGCCGACCGTGTCTGCTTCCCTATTCCCAACACCGTCGCCATGGAACCCTGGCAGAAGCGCCCGACCGCGCAACTGCTGATGACCATGCACGAAATGGAGGGCGCGCCCTTCTTCGCCGATCCTCGCGAGGTTCTGCGTCAAGTTGTACAGAAGTTCACCGATATCGGACTGACGATCGTTGCCGCCTTCGAGCTGGAGTTCTACCTGATCGACCAAGAAAACGTGAACGGCCGTCCGCAGCCGCCGCGTTCGCCGATCTCCGGCAAGCGTCCGCAGTCCGTGCAGGTCTACTCCATCGATGACCTCGACGAGTACGCCGACTGCCTGCAGGACATCATCGACGGCGCCCGCGCCCAGGGCATCCCGGCCGACGCCATCGTCAAGGAAAGCGCCCCGGCGCAGTTCGAAGTCAACCTGCACCACGTCAACGACGCGCTGAAGGCCTGTGACTACGCGGTACTGCTCAAGCGCCTGATCAAGAACGTCGCCTACGACCACGAGATGGACTCGACCTTCATGGCCAAGCCCTACCCGGGTCAGGCTGGCAACGGTCTGCACGTTCACGTCTCGCTGCTGGACAAGGATGGCAAGAACATCTTCACCAGCGAGGATCCCGAGCAGAACGCCGCGTTGCGTCACGCGATCGGCGGTGTGCTCGAGACCCTGCCCGCCTCCATGGCGTTCCTCTGCCCCAACGTCAACTCCTACCGCCGCTTCGGCTCGGCCTTCTTCGTGCCGAACGCGCCGAGCTGGGGCCTGGACAACCGCACCGTGGCCCTGCGCGTGCCCACCGGCGCGCCGGAAGCGGTACGCCTGGAACACCGCGTGGCCGGCGCCGACGCCAACCCCTACCTGCTGCTGGCCGCGGTCCTCGCCGGCGTCCACCATGGCCTGACCAACAAGGTCGAGCCGGGCGCACCGATCGAGGGCAACGCCTACGAGCAGTTGGAGCAGAGCCTGCCGAACAACCTGCGCGACGCCCTGCGCGAGCTGGACGACAGCGACGTGATGAACAAGTACATCAGCCCCGAGTACATCGACATCTTCGTCGCGTGCAAGGAACACGAGATGCAGGAGTTCGAGTATTCGATCTCCGACCTCGAGTACAACTGGTACCTGCACACCGTATAAGAAGAACCTCGGACAACGCCGGCCCAGTGCCGGCGTTCGTCTGAACGGCCCGCGCCCGCCGCGGGAGCCTGCGTCACCCCCTGCTCTGCCGCCACACACGCTGGAACCAAGCTCGTCCACGCTGCGCCTTGACATACAGGGAGAATGCCAATGCCACGCCTGTTCGTCCCGCTGTTGCTGCTGCTCTGCCCCTTGCTCGCCCACGCCGAAGACGTCATCCGGGTCTACAACTGGAACGACTACATCGCCCCGGAAGTCATCAAGGACTTCGAGAAGGCCAGTGGCGTGCGCGTCGAGTACCACACCTACAGCACCGCCGAAGAGCTCAAGACGGCGCTGCGCAGCGGCGAGCACATCGATGTCGCGGTGCCTTCGCACAACGACCTGCCGCAGCTGATCAAGGACAAGCTGATCCAGCCGCTGGACCTCACCCGCCTGCCCAACCGCAGCCACCTCGACCCTCAACTGATGAGCAAGCTGGCCGCCGTCGACCCGGACAACCGCCACGCCGTGCCCTACCTGTGGGGCGCCGTGGGCCTGGCGGTCAACCAGCCGCAGGTCGAGAAGGCCCTGGGTGGCCCGGCGCCGGACAGCTGGGCCCTGCTGTTCGACCCGCAGTACAGCTCGCGCCTGAAGAGCTGCGGCCTGAGCCTGCTGGACGCGCCCGACGAAACCTTCTCGGTGCTGATGAACTACCAGGGCCGCAACTTCGCCCGCAGCGCGCCGACGCAGATCCGCCGCGCCGGCCAGGTGCTCGAGGCGCTGCGCCCGAACCTGCGCTACATCGACAGCGAGCGCTACATCCAGGACCTCAACGACGGCAAGCTATGCGTGGCCATGGCCTGGGTCGGCGACGCCCTGCACGCGGCGCAGGCCGGCCAGCCGGTGCACTTCGTGGTGCCGCAGGAAGGCTCGGTGCTGTTCATCGACAACCTGGTGATCCCCAGCAGCTCCGCGCACCCGGACCTGGCGCTGCGCTTCATCGACTTCCTGATGCAGCCGAAGGTCGCCGCGCAGATCACCGCCGCGACCCTCTACCCGAACGCCAACGTCGACGCCGCCGCCTTCCTCGACGCCTCCCTGCGCGCCCAGCCGGGGCTCTACCCGGACCAGGAGACCAAGCGCCGGCTGTTCGCCCTGGAAACCGCGCCGGAGAAGACCGCGCCGGTGTTCAAGGACACCTGGGACAAGCTGCTGAGCAACAAATAGGGCCCGCGGCCGCCACGGCCGCGAAACTTGCTCCGGGCGTACGAGCTGGCGTCCAATAGCCGCTCACGCCCGGAGACCCCCATGCCCGCCGCCACCACCAGCTCCCGCAAGCCCCGCGCCAGCAGCCAGGCGCGCATCGCCGCCATCCTCGAGGCCACCCGCGCGCTGCTCGCCGGCGACGGCACCGCCGGCCTGTCGATCTACGCCGTGGCGGAGCGGGCGGGCATTCCGCCATCCTCGGTGTACCACTTCTTCCCCAGCGTGCCGGCGCTGCTCCAGGCGCTGACCAGCGAAGTCCACGCGGCCTTCCGCGCCTGCCTGGAAGCGCCGGTCGACCACGCCGCCCTGCGCGACTGGCGCGACCTCTCGCGACTGGTGGAGGAACGCATGCTGGCGGTCTACGCCGGCGACGCCGCGGCGCGCCAGCTGATCCTCGCCAGCCACGGCCTGGCCGAGGTGACCCTGGCCGACCGCCAGCACGACGTGGAGCTGGGCCTGTCGATGCAGGCGCTGTTCGATCGCCACTTCCACCTGCCGGAACTGCCGAAGGACATCGAGGTGTTCAGCCTCGCCATGGAGCTCGGCGACCGCGTCTACGCCCTCTCGGTGCAGCGCTTCGGGCATATCGACCCGCGCCTGGCCGAGGAAGGCATGCGCGTGTTCGACGCCTACCTGTCGCTCTACCTGCCGCCCTTCCTGCCCAAGCGGCAGCTGTAGGACGCCAGCCGCTCGTCGCATTAAGCCGATATTTATCTGCCTAATATCCATAAAGATCGTTAGATGTGAAAAATATCGCTTTTAAACTCGATTTTTATCGGATATAAAATGCCCAGGCACTGTGCAGAAGGGATGTATGCCCATCCGCTCAGCCTGCCACCCGGCCGCCGCCCAACCGGTAGGCCGACTAATATCGGACTTTCAGGCAGCGTGTACGCGACGCCTGAAAGCCAGGAGCGAACGGCCCCGTCGCTCCACGGCTTCGCCCCCGGCGCCCCGGCCGCCTGGGTGTGTTCCACGATCGGCGTCCGCACCTATACTGGCCGATCGCGACCTCGACGGAGACACGCTCTCCGAGCAATTCCGCGTGGCGGAAGGCGCCCCCTCCCGCCGTTTCGTTCGTAGCTGCCCGCATCTGGTGACTCCATGACCACTCTGACCAGCACTCCCCGCGCCGATGGCTTCCGCATGCCGGCCGAATGGGAACCCCACACCCAGACCTGGATGGTCTGGCCCGAGCGTCCGGACAACTGGCGCCTGGGCGGCAAGCCGGCGCAGGCCGCCTTCACCGCCGTGGCCGAAGCCATCGCGCGCTTCGAGCCGGTCACCGTCTGCGCCTCCGCCGCGCAGTTCGAGAACGCCCGCGCGCGCCTGAGCGACGCCATCCGCGTGATCGAGATCAGCAACGACGACGCCTGGGTGCGCGACACCGGCCCGACCTTCGTGATCGACGACAAGGGCGCCGTGCGCGGCGTGGACTGGACCTTCAACGCCTGGGGCGGCCTCGACGGCGGCCTCTACTTCCCCTGGCTGCGCGACGACCAGGTGGCGGCGAAGATCCTCCAGGTCGAACGCAACGACCGCTACCGCACCGAAGGCTTCGTGCTCGAAGGCGGCTCCATCCACGTGGATGGCGAAGGCACCCTGATCACCACCGAGGAATGCCTGCTCAACCGCAACCGCAACCCGCACCTGAGCCGCGAGGACATCGAGCAGGTCCTGCGCGAGCACCTGGCGGTGGATACCGTGATCTGGCTGCCGGACGGCCTGTACAACGACGAGACCAACGGCCACGTCGACAACTTCTGCTGCTACGTGCGCCCGGGCGAAGTGCTGCTGGCCTGGACCGACGACGTCAACGACCCCAACTACCCGCGTTGCCAGGCCGCCATGCGCGTGCTGGAGCAGGCGCGCGACGCCAAGGGCCGCCAGCTGGTGGTGCACAAGATCCCGGTTCCCGGCCCGCTGCACGCGACCGAGGAAGAATGCGCCGGTGTCGACCTGGTGGAAGGCAGCCAGGAGCGCGACCCGTCGATCCGCCTGGCCGGCTCCTACGTCAACTTCCTGATTGTCAACGGCGGCATCATCGCGCCGAGCTTCGACGATCCGAAGGACGCCGAGGCCAAGGCCATCCTCCAGCGCGTGTTCCCCGAACACGAAGTGGTGCTGGTGCCCGGCCGCGAAATCCTCCTGGGCGGCGGCAACATCCACTGCATCACCCAGCAGCAGCCGGCGCCGCAGAAGCGCTGAGCCGCCAGCCGCAATGCAAAAGGCCGTCGCCCCGCAAGGGACGACGGCCTTTTTCATGGCCAACCGGAGCCACTGGGTTCCCGCGTTCGCGGGAATGACGGGGTTGGGCTCCGTACTTTCCCGTGTCGCCCCCGCGAACGCGGGGATCCAGCGACGCTCGCCCAACGCACCGCCGGCTACTAGAACAGCGGCAGGGTGTAGCTGACGATCAGACGGTTCTCGTCCTGGTCGCGCTGGCTGGCCGAACCCGAGGTGGTGGCCGCCGGCAGGCCGCTGCGCAGCGCGGCGTTCTTCCAGGTGAAGCCCAGGCCCTTGAAGGTACCGTCCGGAATCACATAGGCCAGGGTGATGTCGCGCTCCCACTCGCCCTGGTCGCCGTAGGCGGTCTTGATGTTGTCGCCCTTCAGATAGATGGTGTTGAAGGTCAGGCCGGGGACGCCGACCTTGGCGAAGTCGTAGCCGTAGCGCACCTGCCAGGTGCGTTCGCCGGCGCGCTGGAACTTGCCGATCTGCACGTCGGTGATCAGGTAGGCGGTGGAGCCTTCGCCGTCGCCGCGGTTGAGGAACGGGAAGTCGCTGTCGCCGTTGAGCACCTGGTAGCCGGCGCCGAAGCTGTGGCCGGAGACGTTGTAGGTGAACAGGCCGCTGAAGGCGCGGTTGTCCACTTCGCCCTTGGTCACCTTGCCGCCGTAGTAGCCGCTGCTGACGTAGCCGTCGGTGCGGCCGGAGGCGCTGCCGTTCTTGCCGTCGGAGCTGCTGTCGAAGGCGCGCAGGTCGGTCTTCAGCACGCCCGGGCCGATCGCCCAGTTGTGTTGCAGGCCGAGGAAGTGCTGCTGGTAGAAGTCGGTCAGCTGGCCGTAGTAGTACTGCAGGGTGAGGTCCTTGTTCACCTTGTAGTCGCCGCCGCCGTAGTAGAACTTGTTGCTGTCGCGGGAAGTAGCGGCGCTGCCGTTGGCGCCGGCGATCGACAGGCTGCGCCAGTCGGTGGAGTTGCGCCCGCGGCTGTGTTCCAGCTGGCCGCCGACCAGGGTCAGGTTGTCCAGGTCGGTCGAGGTGACCTGGGCGCCTTCGAAGGTGACCGGCAGCAGGCGGCCGTCGTTGTAGACCACCACCGGCAGCTTGGGCTGCAGGGTGCCGTAACGGAATTCGGTGTTGGAGACCTTCGCCTTCAGGGTCGGGCCGAGGCTGCTGAACTCGTCCACCGCGCTGCCGTCGCTGTCGGACGGGAATACGGTGCCGCCGCGCTGGCTGGAGTTCTCGTAGTGGGTGCCCTTGCCGCTGTCCAGGCGTACGCCCAGCAGGCCGATGGCGTCGACGCCGAAGCCGACGGTGCCTTCGGTGTAGCCGGAGGTGTAGTTGAGGATGAAGCCCTGGCCCCACTCTTCCTGCTTGTTCGGCGTGTTGGTGCCGTTGCGGTTGTCGGTGTTGATGTAGAAGTTGCGCAGGGTCAGGTTGGCCTTGCTGTCCTCGATGAAGCCGCCGGCGTTGGCGGTCTGCAGCTGGGCGCCGAAGGCGGCTGCGGCCACGGCGAAGGCCAGGGCGCTTTGCGGGATGGTGCGGTTGTTCATGATGGTTCCCCCAATTATTGATCTTGTGTGAAGTCGGCAAATCGCCACGTCGATGCGCAGCGCAAGTCCGGCCAGCCACGCGGGCGGGCAGGCGAAAGGTCGTCGCTGGTCGGTCGCCCCTATACGGGGTCTGTACGCGTGCAGGCAGGCAGGAAGGGACTTGCGGAAGGGATGGGCAGCGTCATGGTGAATGCTCGTGTCTTGTTTTTGTGGGCGAGGCCACAGGCCTCGTCCCTGGCATGGCAAACCTCGGGCCAACCGCCCCGCCGTGCCTGGACACCTGAATTGGCGCGGGTTTGCGTCCCGTGGCCGATTCCCCCCCTACGCTGTGGTCAGCGGAAAACCGCCGCCTTCCCCGGTCTTTCTGGCGGATAGTCGCCACCATGATCGCCGGACTTCGTCGCCTGGCCGCCATGGCCGCGCTGGGGCAACGATAAGAGATTGGGGATAAATCCAAAAAGAATTAATTCTTTAAATGTAATCACCAATTGGAATAAATGATAACAAGCCGGGACCGCCCCGTCTGTTGCCCGGCGGGGGTATCGGAAGCGCGCGAAGGGGGTATGGGTGGCGGGCCTCAGGCCTGCTCGATGCGGTCCTTGCCGTTGCGCTTGGCCTGGTACAGCGCGGCGTCGGCGCGGCCGTAGAGCGCCGAAAGGTTCTCGTCGTGGGGTAGCAGCAGGGTCATGCCCTGGCTGACGCTGACGCCGAAGGTCTGCTCGCCTTCCTTGAAGCGCAGGCGTTGCACCTCGCGCTGCAGGCGCTCGCCGATCTGCCGCGCGGTGACCTGATCGCAGCCGGGCAGCAGCACGGCGAACTCCTCGCCGCCGATGCGCCCGAACAGGTCGCCGCGCCGCAGCGCGCCCGAGGCGCACTGGGCCACGCGCTGGAGCACGCGGTCGCCGACCTGGTGGCCGTAGCGATCGTTGATCTTCTTGAAGTCGTCGACGTCGAGCAGCAGGAAGGCCAGCGCCGCGCCGGCCTGCTTGGACTCGTTGAAGGCCTGCTCGGCGTTGTCGAAGAAGTAGCGGCGGTTGCTGCTCTGGGTCAGCACGTCGGTGGTGGCCAGGCGCTGCAGCTCGCTCTCCATGTGCTTCTTGTCGGTGATGTCCTCGGCGATGCCGACCACCAGCAGCGGCAGGCCGGCCTCGCTCTGCTCGCTGATGAAGCACTTGTCGCTCAGCCAGCGCACTTCGCCGTCGCTGCGCAGGATGCGGTACTCGCGCTGCTCCATGGCGCCGCGTTCGAGCACCTGCAGCAGGCTGCTGGAGGCGTACTCGAGGTCGTCGGGGTAGATCGCGTTGCGCCATTCGTTGTAGTCGGCCAGCAGCAGCGCCGCCGAACGGCCGAAGATGCGCTCGTAGGCCGGGCTCACGTAGACCATGCGCTGCGCTTGCCAGTCGAAGGCCCAGAGCACCGCGTTGACGCTGGCCAGCAGGGCGCTGAACAGTTGCTCGCGGCCTTTCAGGCGCTCCACTTCGGCGCGGCTGTGGAGTAACGCCAGCAGCGCTTCGTCGAGTTCCTGGGGTGCCCTGTTCCTATCTTCCATGGAGCGAGTTCCTACAACTAATCGAGTGGCCTATGACCGCAAAATTAGCTAAGCGCTCAGCAAAAAAAGAAAAAGCCCGCCGAACGGCGGGCTTTTTGTGATGAAGCTCTCAGTTATCCGCCGGACTCAGACAGCCGGACGCAGCGAATAGGTCTTGAGCTGCTCGGCGAAGTCGCGCAGCGACTGGATGCCACTGGCCTCGGCCTCCTGCACCCACTGCTTGATGGCGGCGAGCATGTCGTGGCCGTTGGCGCTGGTCTTCAGCCAGATCTGCTGCAGCGCCAGGCGTTTCTCGTAGATCACCTGCAACGACTGGCTGTGCTGCAGCAGGCGTTCGATGCGCGCGTGGTGGCGCTCTTCCAGCAGGCTGGTCTCGCGCGACAGCAGGCGCTTGGCGCGGTGGAACAGGTGGCGGACGTTGGCGTCGGCCTTGGCCAGCTCCTGCTTCACCAGCGGGCCGATCACCAGCTTGCGGTACTGGGCCATGATCTGGAAGCGGTTGTTGAGGATGGCCATGGCGGTGTCCATGTCCAGGCTGCCCTTGCCTTCCACCCGGTGGGCGATCGGCGCGACCCGCGCCACCTTGGCCAGGCGCAGGAAGCAGAACAGCTTGATCCAGGCCCAGCCCAGGTCGAACTCCCACTTCTTCACCGACAGCTTGGCCGAGTTCGGGTAGGTGTGGTGGTTGTTGTGCAGTTCCTCGCCGCCGATGATGATGCCCCAGGGCACCAGGTTGGTGGCGGCGTCGCGGCATTCGAAGTTGCGGTAGCCGACGGCGTGGCCGAGGCCGTTGATGACGCCGGCGGCCCAGAACGGAATCCAGGCCATCTGCACGGCCCACACGGTCAGGCCGAGGGCGCCGAACAGGGCGACGTCGAGCAGCACCATCAGCACGATGCCGCCCAGCGGGAAGCGACCGTAGAGATTGCGCTCCAGCCAGTCGTCCGGGCAGTTCTTGCCGTAGATGCGCAGGGTGTCCTGGTTCCGCGCTTCCTCGCGGTAGAGCTCCGCGCCCTTGCGCAGCACCGTGCCCAGGCCCTTGTACACCGGGCTGTGCGGGTCCTCGGCGGTTTCGCACTTGGCGTGGTGCTTGCGATGGATGGCCGTCCACTCGCGGGTATTCATCCCGGTGGTCATCCACAGCCAGAAGCGGAAGAAATGCTGCAGGGCGGGATGCAGCTCGAGTGCGCGGTGCGCGGAATAGCGATGCAGATAGACCGTAACGCTGACAATGGTGACATGGGTCAGCGCGAGCGTGACCACGATCAGCTGCCACAGCGGCAGGTCAAGGAAACCGTTGTACCACATGAATGATAATGAACCTCGAAAATGGTCGATGACCCGGGAAACAAGGCCAGCTCGCATTATCACCAAGCGCGGCGGGAAAACCATCCGGTCTTTTTGATATGAACTGCGGCCAATGGCCATCCTCTATACTGCGCAGCCAATAACTTACCCCTCGTCGCAATGAATCCACGCCTGAATGCCCTCCGCATCTGCCTGATCTATCTGTTCGCCGTCTGCCTCTGGGGCCTGGCGAGCGACGCGCTGCTGCGCCTGGCGGTTGGCGAGGGCGAGCTGCAGACCTGGCTGACGGCGAAGAAATACCTGTTCTACCTGGTCAGCGCCGCCCTGCTCTACCTGCTGATGGCGCACCAGCTGGGCCGCCAGCGCGCCACCTACCTCGCCCTCGAGGCCAGCGAACGGCGTCTGCGCCGCGCCCTGGAGGCGGTGGAGGACGGCTTCTGGGAGTGGGACATCGACGCCCAGCGGGTCTTCTACTCGCCCGGCTATGCGCGCCTGATCGGCGTCAACCCGGGCGACCTCGGCGACCGCTACGCCGCCTGGGAGCAGCGCCTGCATCCCGACGATCGCGACACCGTCCTGGCCCTGCACGACGACCTGCTGCAGGGCCGCAGCGAACGCCTGGACTGCACCTTCCGGCTGCTCCACGCCGACGGCGCCTACCGCTGGGTCCACGCGCGCGGCCGGGTCAGCGGCGGCGCCGACGGCGAGCCGCGACGCATGACCGGCGTCAGCCGCGACATCACCGAGCAGCGCAAGGCCGACGACCACCTGCGCCAGGCCGCGGCGGTGTTCGAGGCGACCCAGGAGGGCCTGCTGGTCACCGACGAGCGCGGCACCATCCTCCACGTCAACCCGTCGTTCCAGCGCATCACCGGCTACAGCGCCGACGAGGTGCTGGGGCAGAACCCGGCGCTGCTCAAGTCCGGGCGCCAGGACGACGCCTTCTACCAGCGCATGTGGCAGTCGCTGAACGAGAACGGCCTGTGGTGCGGGGAAATCTGGAACCGCCGCAAGAGCGGCGAGGTGTACCCGCAGTGGCAGCACATCTGCGCCGTGCACGACGAACAGGGGCGCCTGACCCACTACGTCGCGGTGTTCTCCGACCTCAGCAGCATCAAGCGCTCGCAGCACGAGCTCGACTTCCTCGCCCATCACGACCCGCTGACCGGCCTGCCCAACCGCCTGCTGCTGCGCGAACGCGTCGAGCAGGCGCTGCACCGCGCCGAACGCGAGAACGGCAGGGGCGCCCTGCTGGCGCTCGACCTCGACCACTTCAAGCACGTCAACGACAGCCTCGGCCACACCACCGGCGACCTGCTGGTCAAGGCGGTGGCCGAACGCCTGCGCGGCTGCCTCGACGATCCCGCCGCACTGGCGCGCATGGGCGGCGACGAGTTCGCCATCGTGGTCGAGAGCAGTCACCCACAACATGTCAGCAGCCTTGCTCAGCGGCTGCTGGAAGCGATGAACGCGCCCTTCCAGGTCGGCGGCCAGCCGATCTACGTCTCCGCCAGCCTCGGCGTCAGCCTGTTCCCGGATGACGCCAACGACGTCGACCACCTGCTCCAGCATGCCGACGCCGCACTGTTCCAGGCCAAGGCCAGCGGGCGCAACCTGTACGCCTTCTATACCCCCGAGCTGACCGCGCGAGCGCGTTCCCACGTGCAGGTGGAAGCGGCGCTGCGCCAGGCCCTGGAGCACGACGAGCTGCGCGTCTACTACCAACCGGTGCACGACCTGGCCGGCGGGCGGGTGGTCGGCGTCGAGGCGCTGGTGCGCTGGCAGCATCCGCAGCGCGGCCTGGTGCCGCCCTGCGAGTTCATCCCGGTGGCCGAGGAATGCGGGCTGATCACCGCCATCGACAGCTGGGTGCTCGACCAGGCCTGCCGGCAGATGCGCCAGTGGCTGGACGCCGGCGTGCCGCTGGAGTTCGTCGCAGTGAACCTGTCCAGCCGCCTGTTCGGCCGCGACGGCCTGGAACAGCGGGTGGCCCGCGCCCTGCATGACCACGACCTGCCGGCCCGCCACCTGGAGCTGGAAGTCACCGAAAGCGCGATCATGCAGAACATCGACCAGTCGGTGGCGCTGCTGCGGCGCCTGCGCGCCCTCGGCGTGCAGCTGGCGATCGACGACTTCGGCACCGGCTACTCCTCGCTGATGCGCCTCAAGCGCATGCCGGTGCAGAAGCTGAAAATCGACCAGGGCTTCGTCGCCGGCCTGCCCGGCGACGCCGAGGACGCCGCCATCGCCCGCGCCATCATCGCCCTCGCCCGCAGCATGGGCCTGAAGGTGGTGGCCGAGGGCATCGAGCGCCCGGACCAGGCGGCCTTCCTCCTCGACCACGCCTGCGACTTCGGCCAGGGCTACTGGTACGGCCGCCCGCAGCCCGCCACCGAGCTGCCCTGGGCCACCCCCCCGGCCAGCACGAACGCATAAAACAAAGTGGAATATAAAAATTCTTAAATAGTATTTTTAAGAATATTCGACTCCTGCCTAAGATGCGCTCACACAGCACGAGCCGCCAACGCGGACGGCCCGGCGAAGCCCCCCAAGGAGCACAGAGCATGAGCGCAACCCTCCGTAGCCTGGATGGCCAGGACGAAGCCAACATCCTGCGTGAAGTGCAGAGCGCGTTGCGCGGCCTGCGTTTCGGCGCCGTCGAGATCACCGTGCACAACGGCCAGGTGGTGCAGATCGAGCGCAAGGAAAAGTTCCGCCTGCAGCAGCCCGCCACTCGCCAGAGCTGATTTCCGGGCCTTCCGGGCCCACGCCTCGACGCCCCGATAAGAACACGCCAACAAGCACAACACTAAAGAACCGTCTTCAGGAGCTGCACATGTCCATCCGCCGTTTCGCCCTGGCCGCCCTGGCCAGCGCACTGATCGCCGGCCCCGCGGCCGCGGCCACCCAACTGCTGAACGTCTCCTACGACCCGACCCGCGAGCTGTACCAGGCGTACAACGCGGCCTTCATCAAGCACTGGAAGGCCCAGGGCGGCGACGACCTGACCGTGCAGCAGTCCCACGGCGGTTCCGGCAAGCAGGCCCGCGCGGTCATCGACGGCCTGAAGGCCGACGTGGTGACCCTGGCCCTGGCCGGCGACATCGATGAACTGAACAAGCTCGGCAACCTGCTGCCGGCCGACTGGCAGGCGCGCCTGCCGGACAACAGCACCCCCTACACCTCGACCATCGTGTTCCTGGTGCGCAAGGGCAACCCGAAAGGCATCAAGGACTGGGCCGACCTGACCAAGCCCGGCGTCGAGGTGGTCACCCCGAACCCGAAGACCTCCGGCGGCGCCCGCTGGAACTTCCTCGCCGCCTGGGCCTGGGCCAAGAAGCAGTACGGTAGCGACGACAAGGCCGAAGCCTACGTGAAGGACCTGTACAAGCACGTTCCGGTACTGGATACCGGCGCCCGCGGCTCGACCATCACCTTCGTCAACAACAACATCGGCGACGTGCTCCTGGCCTGGGAGAACGAAGCCTTCCTGGCCAAGAAGGAACAGGGCGGCGAGAATTTCGAGATCGTCGTACCCTCGCTGTCCATCCTCGCCGAGCCGCCGGTGGCGGTGGTCGACAAGACCGTCGACAAGAAAGGCACCCGCAAGGTCGCCGAGGAATACCTCAAGTACCTGTACAGCGAAGAAGGCCAGCGCATCGCCGCGCAGAACTTCTACCGCCCGCGCAACGCCAAGGTCGCCGCCGAGTTCGCCAACCAGTTCCCGAAACTCGACCTGGTGACCATCGACAAGGACTTCGGCGGCTGGAAGGTCGCGCAGCCCAAGTTCTTCAACGACGGCGGCATCTTCGACAAGATCTACCAGGCGCAGTGATGCGCCAGC
>NZ_JARJLT010000285.1 GCF_029335315.1 Pseudomonas citronellolis | reverse complement strand
CCTCGCCGGCGCGGGCCGCCTCGATGGCCGCGTTGAGCGCCAGCAGGTTGGTCTGCTCGGCGATGCCGCGGATCACTTCCAGCACCGAGCCGATCCGCTCGCTGTTGGCGGCCAGGCCCTCGACCTCGCCCATCGCCTCGCCCATGCCGACGGCCAGGGCGCTGATGCTCGCGGTGGTGCCGTCGATCACTTGCAGGCCGTGGCGCGCCGCCTGGTCGGCCTCGCGCGCGGCCTGGGCCGCCGAGGCGGCGCTGCGGGCGACCTCCAGGGCGGTGGCGCTCATTTCGTGGAAGGCGGTCGCCACCTGGTCCACCTGGCGGTACTGGCGATCCATGCCGGCGCTGGTCTGGGTGGCGATGGCGGCGGACTGGTCGGCGGTGCCGCGGGCGTCCTGCACCGAGTGCTTCACCTCGGCGATCACCGGTTGCAGCTTGTCGAGGAAGCGGTTGAACCAGCCGGCCAGACGGCCCAGCTCGTCCTTGCGGGCGTAGGTCAGGCGGCGGGTCAGGTCGCCCTCGCCACTGGCGATGTTCTCCAACATGCTGGCCACGCCGAGGATCGGCCGGGTCACCCCGAGGGCCATCAGCCACACCGCCAGCAGGCCCGCCACCGACGCGACCAGGCCGAGGCCCAGGGCGGTCAGCGAGCTGTCGTGGTTGCGGGCGTTGAGTTCGCCCTTGAGCGCCTCGGCCGGGCCCACCAGCACCGACTCGGGCACCGCCAGCAGCACGCCCCAGGGTTGCGCGTCGGGGATCGGCGCGAAGGTCGAGAGAATCTTCAGCTGGTCGCCGCCGTGCAGTTTCTGCGGCGCGCCGCTGCCGAGCAGGTTGAGCAGCTCGGCGCCGTTGGCGCTGTCGACCTTGTCGTAGCGCTGGCCGAGCTTGCCGGCATCGGCGCTGTGCCCGGCCAGCAGGCCGCGCGCGCTGAGGATGCTGACCTGGGTCTGGCCACCGTAGAGCTTCTGGCTGGCCTGGCGGCTGAGGGCCTGCAGGCTGTCGAGCTTGATGTCCACCGAGATCGAGCCGACCAGCTTGCCGTCCACCAGCAGCGGCAGGGCGACGCTGGTCATCAGCACGTTCTGGCCATCGATCTCGTAGAAGTACGGCTCGATCACGCAGGGCTTGAGCCCCGCGCGCGGGCAGGCGAACCAGGCGTTGTTCGGCTCGCCGCTGGGGCCGCTGCGGCTGTCGGCCAGGTCGCTTTCGGCGAGGATGATCGAGGTCAGCTGGCCGGGCGTGGGCTGCGACCAGTACAGCGAGAAGCGCCCGCTGTCGTTGCTGCCACGGGCCTGCTGGCCGGCGAAGGGGGCGTCGGCGCCGTCCAGCGCGTCACGCTCGAAGCTCACTGCCAGGCCGAGCAGCTCGGGGTTGGCGCGCACCGCCGACTGCGCCAGGCGGGTCAGGTCCTCGCGCAGCTCGGCGGGGTCGACGGCGTGCTTGCGCGCCTGTTCACGCAGCAGCAGGACCTCGCGGGCGAAGCCGTTGCCGTACTGGTAGGCGGCCATGAAACGCCGGCTGATGGTCATCGCCTGGACCTCGCCCTGGGCCTCGATGCGCGCCTCGGCGGTCTCGTTGAGCATGCGGCTGCTCGACGCCTTGACCACCTCGGAGGTGCGCTCCATGCCGTACAGCGACACGCCGACGAGCAGCGAGACGATGCCCAGCAGGCAGAAGCCGGCAAGCAGGGTGATCTTCCACTGGATGGAGATTTTCTGGAGGAACATGGCTCTGTCCTTGGCACGCGGCCTGCGGGAAACGCCGGGACCTTCCGGCAAAATGGCACATGGCCATCAAATTCCATGCCAAAGACCAAGCCTTTGAAATCATTGGATTTTCAAATTTTCCGCGAAGGCAGACATCGGCAGAAATGCCGACACCCGAGGCGAAACCGCAGCATTGGCCGCTGCAATACCGGCGTCATCAACCGGTGCGATCCTCAAGGGATCGACATTGGGTGCGTAACCTTCGCCCCTCACTCCCCCTGCCGCCTCGTTCAGGCGGCATCTTTTTTTCCGCACCGGGCAGCCCTAGCCACGCTTGCCGGCGACGTTCAGCGCCACCGCCGCGCGGATCAGCGCCTGCAGCGCCGCCTCATCGATAGCCTCGCCTTCATGCAGGTCGATGGCGCGCCGGGTGTTGCCCTCCAGGCTGGCGTTGAACAGGCCGGCGGGGTCGGCCAGCGCCGCGCCCTTGGCGAAGGTCAGCTTGACCACCGCCTTGTAGGTTTCGCCGGTACACAGGATGCCGCCGTGGGACCACACCGGCACCCCGCGCCACTTCCACTGCTCGACCACCTCGGGGTCGGCCTGGTGGATCAATGCGCGGACCCGCGCCAGGGTCGCGCCACGCCAGTCGTTCAATTCGTGGATGCGTTGGTCGATCAGCGCGCTGGCGTCGCCCGCCCGCGCCGCGTCCTCTTGCCGTTTCATGGGCTGGATGGCCTCCGGGAAGCTGCTCGGTGCAGTGATTATCGTCGGACTGACGCCGTCTTCCAGGCACGAACGCAGGTTTCCGCTCAGGTAGTTCGTTAGCTAGCTTTCCTACAAGCCGGCGGCGGTCCATCATGGCCGCTCATTCTCCGCGCCGCCGTTCCCGTCCATGTCCGCCGATACCGCTACGCCCCGCTCCAACGCCGCCATCACGCTCGAGGTGGTGTCGGTGGTGCTGTTCACCTTCCTCGCCTACCTGACCATCGGCATCCCGCTGGCCGTGCTGCCCGGCTACGTGCACGGCGACCTGGGCTTCGGCTCGGTGCTGGCGGGCCTGGTGATCAGCGTGCAGTACCTCGCCACCCTGCTCACCCGGCCCTACGCCGGCAAGGTGATCGACAACCTCGGGCCCAAGCGCGCGGTGCTCTACGGCATGCTCGGCTGCGCCGGCAGCGGCCTGCTGATGCTGCTTTCGGTAGGGTTCCAGGGCGTGCCGGCGCTGAGCCTGGGCTGCCTGTTCCTTGGCCGGATGATCCTCGGCACCGCCGAGAGCCTGGTGGGCACCGGCTCCATCAGCTGGGGCATCGACCGGGTCGGCGCGCTGCACACCGCCAAGGTGATTTCCTGGAACGGCATCGCCAGCTATGGCGCGCTGGCCGTGGGCGCGCCCTTCGGCGTCCTGCTGGTGCAGGGCCTGGGCCTGTGGAGCATGGGCGCGGTGGTGATGCTGCTGGCCGCCGTCGGCTTCGCCCTGGCCTGGCCCAAGCGCGCCGCCGCCATCGTCCACGGCGAGCGCCTGCCGTTCCACCACGTGCTCGGCCGCGTGGCGCCCCACGGCACCGGGCTGGCCCTGGGCGGCATCGGCTTCGGCTGCATCGCCACCTTCATCACCCTGTACTACGCCAGCCGTGGCTGGGGCGGCGCGGTGTACTGCCTGAGTGCCTTCGGCGCCTGCTTCATCGGCGCGCGGCTGCTGTTCGCCAACGCCATCAACCGGCATGGCGGCTTCGCCGTGGCGATCTGCTGCCTGCTGGTGGAAAGCGCCGGCCTGCTCCTGCTGTGGCTGGCGCCGGGGCCCATCTCGGCGATGGCCGGCGCGGCGCTGACCGGTTTCGGCTTCTCGCTGGTGTTCCCGGCCCTGGGCGTGGAGGCCGTGCGCCTGGTGCCGGCCTCCAGCCGTGGCGCGGCGCTGGGCGCCTACTCGCTGTTCATCGACGTGTCGCTGGGGGTCACCGGCCCGCTGGCCGGGGCCATCGCCAGCGGCTGGGGCTTCCGCTCGATCTTCCTGTTCGCCTGCGTCGCCGCGCTGACAGGCCTGAGCTTGAGCCTCTGGCTGCAACGCACCAACCGCGAACCGGGCCCCGCCTGAGCCCGGCGGGCGCTTCGGATACACCCTGCAACCTCTCGAAATTCCTGGATTTTTCACCCGATCTGCTATTATCCCGCGCCATCGGGGCCTGTGAGGGGACCCGAGACATCCAAGAAACGCCAGCACCCACGCGTTGCCAGACCCGGATTGGAGCATTCGGGACGGCGGGCTTTTTTCTGCGCCTGGGGGCTGCGAATAAAACAGACTGCAGGAAATAACAAATGACTAACAAAGCAATCAGTTTGCTCGCATTGGGGATCCTCGCCGCCGGCACCCAGGCCATGGCCGATGACCAGTCCGGCGCCAAGGGCTTCGTCGAAGACAGCCACCTCGACCTGTTCTTCCGCAACGGCTACATGTACCGCGACTACAAGCACGGTGCCGACGACAAGTCCGAGTGGGGCCAGACCGCCACCGCTACCTTCAACTCCGGCTTCACCCAGGGCACCGTCGGCTTCGGCGTCGACGCCTTCGGCCTGTACGCGCTGAACCTGGACAAGAACGGCAAGCGCGCTGGCGCTGGCGGCATCGACTTCTTCAAGCAGGACAGCGACGGCAACCAGCCCAGCGACATTTCGCGCGCAGGCGGTGCGGTCAAGGCACGCTTCTCCAACACCGTGATCAAGTACGGTGACCAGATGCCCAGCCTGCCGGTGCTGAGCTACGACAACTCGCGCCTGCTGCCGGAGAGCTACACCGGCACCATGATCACCTCCAAGGAGATCGACGGCCTGGAGCTGAACGTCGGCCGCTTCACCGCGGAAGCCCGCAAGAGCGCCACCGGTCGTGACAGCGGCCACATGAAGCGCATCGACGTGTTCGGCGGCAGCTACAAGTTCACCGACAACTTCAGCGGCTCGCTGTACGGCTCGGAGAACGAGGACATCGCCCGCAAGCAGTACATGAACCTGAACTACGTCATCCCGCTGCAGGACAAGCAGTCGCTGACCTTCGACTTCAACGGCTACAAGACCAAGCTGAACAAGGACTTCGCCGAAGCCAACTACGGCGGCGACCGCAACAACACCATCTGGAGCCTGGCGGCCACCTACACCATCGGCGCCCACTCCTTCATGCTCGCCCACCAGCGCAACAACGGCGACATGGGCTACGTCTACGGCAGCTACCGCGACACCGGCTACCGCATCGGCGACGGCGGCACCACCATCTGGCTGGCCAACTCCTACTGGTCGGACTTCAACGGCGAGGACGAGCGCTCCTGGCAGGCCAACTACAGCATCAACTTCGCTGAGTACGGCATTCCGGGCCTGAGCTACACCATCGCCTACGTCACCGGCGACAACATCAAGACTTCGCAGACCACTGACGGTCACGAGCGCGAAATCTTCAACCAGGCCAAGTACGTGGTACAGAGCGGTCCGGCCAAGGACCTGTCGGTCAAGCTGCGCGGTTCCTGGGTTCGCGTTTCCAACGACGCCCGCGAATACAACGACGACGGCAACGAAGTCCGCGTGTTCGTCGAGTACCCGTTCAGCGTGTTCTGATCGGTTTTCTCGCGTCGCGTGAATGAAAACGCCCCGTGGCTCGCGCCACGGGGCGTTTTTCTTTGCCCCTCGGGATCAGGTCGGCAGCGCGGCGCGCTGGCCGGACAGGGTCAGGGCGAGGTCCTCGATCATGTCCTCCTGGCCACCCACGGTGCCGCGCCGGCCCAGCTCCACCAGCAGTTCGCGGGCGGACACGCCGTAACGCGCCTCGGCGCGCTTGGCGAACAGCAGGAACGAGCTGTAGACCCCGGCGTAGCCCAGGGTCAGGGCGTCGCGGTCGAGGCGGATCGGCATGTCCATCAGCGGCACCACGCGGTCTTCGGCGACGTCCATGATGCCGTAGAGGTCCACGCCGCAGTCCGCGCCCATGCGCTTGAGCACCGCGACCAAGACTTCCAGCGGCGTGTTGCCGGCGCCGGCGCCGAGGCCCGCCACCGAGCCGTCGATGCGCACCGCACCGGCCTCGACGGCGGCCAGCGAGTTGGCGATGGCCATGCCCAGGTTGTGGTGGCCGTGGAAGCCGACCTCGGTGCCGGGCTTCAGCTCGGCGCGCAGCAGGCCGATCTTCGCGCTCACTTCGTCGGGCAGCATGTAGCCGGCCGAGTCGGTGCAGTAGATGCAGTTGGCGCCGAAGCGCTCCATCAGTCTGGCCTGTTCGAGCAGCTGCTCGGCGCTGACCATGTGCGCCATCATCAGGAAGCCGACGGTGTCCAGGCCCATCTCGCGGGCCATGCCGATGTGCTGCTCGGAGACGTCGGCCTCGGTGCAGTGGGTGGCCACGCGGATGGTCGAGACGCCGCAGCCGTGGGCCATCTTCAGGTGCTCGACGGTGCCGATGCCCGGCAGCAGCAGCGCCGAGACCCTGGCCTGCTTGAGCTTGGGAATCACCGCCTCGAAGTACTCGCGGTCGCTGTGCGCGGGGAAGCCGTAGTTCACCGAGGCGCCGCCGAGGCCGTCGCCGTGGGTGATCTCGATCAGCGGCACGCCGGCGGCGTCGAGCCCGGTGGCGACGCTGACCATCTGCTCCAGGCTGATCTGGTGGCGCTTGGCGTGCATGCCGTCGCGCAGGCTCATGTCGTGCAGGCGGACGTTCTTACCTTGCAGGTTCATGTTCTCTCTCCTCAGCGCGCCGGCAGTTGCAGGGCGCCCTTGTGGGCTTCTTCGGCGAACATCTCGGCGGTGCGCAGGCCGGCGGCGGTCATGATGTCGAGGTTGCCGGCGGATTTCGGCAGGTAGTCGCCCAGCCCTTCCACTTCCAGGTACACCGAGACGCGGTTGCCGTCGAACACCGGGCCGTTGATCAGCTTGTAGCCCGGCACGTAGCGCTGCACCTCGCGGATCATCGCGTGCACCGACTCGCGGATGGCGGCCTGGTCGGGCTCGCCGGTGGTCAGGCAGTGGATGGTGTCGCGCATCATCAGCGGCGGCTCGGCCGGGTTGATGACGATGATCGCCTTGCCGCGCGCCGCGCCGCCGACCTGCTCGATGGCGCCGGCGGTGGTACGGGTGAATTCGTCGATGTTCTTGCGCGTGCCCGGGCCCACCGAGCGCGACGAGACGGTGGCGACGATCTCGGCGTAGTCCACCGCCTGCACCCGCGACACCGCGGCGACCATGGGGATGGTCGCCTGGCCGCCGCAGGTGACCATGTTGACGTTCATCGCCAGGTTGCCGGCGTGCTCGGCGAGGTTCACCGGCGGCACGCAGAAGGGCCCGATGGCCGCCGGGGTGAGGTCGATCATGACCACCCCCAGCGCGTTGAGCTTGCGGCTGTTCTCCGCGTGGACATAGGCGGAGGTCGCGTCGAAGGCGATGCGGATGTCATCGTCGAGCACGTGCGGCAGCAGGCCGTCGACGCCCTCGGCGGTGGTCTTCAGGCCGAATTCGCGGGCCCGCGCCAGGCCGTCGGAGGCCGGGTCGACGCCGACCATCCACACCGGCTCGATCCAGTCGGAACGGCGCATCTTCATCAGCAGGTCGGTGCCGATGTTGCCGGGGCCGATGATCGCGGCCCGGAGTTTCTTGCTCATGGGGTACTCCTATGCACGGAAAGACACCCGGGCGCCGCCCAGGCCGTCGATGTCCAGTTCGAAGCGGTCGCCGGCGCGCGCCGGTTCCAGCGGCACCAGGGAGCCGGAGAGGATGATCTCGCCGGCCTTGAAGGGAATCCCGAAGGCGCCCAGGGTGTTGGCCAGCCAGGCCACCGCGGTGAGCGGGTTGCCCTGCACCGCCGAGCCCAGGCCCTCGCTGATCTGCGAGCCGTTCTTGCGCACGCGCATGCGCAGGTTGGGCAGGTCCAGCTCGCGCGGGTCGCGCTCCACCGCGCCGAGCACGAACACCCCGCAGGAGGCGTTGTCGGCGACGGTGTCCTGGATGCGGATGCGCCAGTCGTGGATGCGCGAGTCGACGATCTCGAAGCAGGCCATCACGCACTCGGTGGCCTCCAGCACGTCGGCCTCGGTGACGCCGGGGCCCTTGAGGTCGCGCTTCAGGCGGAAGGCGATCTCGCCCTCGGCGCGTGGCTGGATCAGGCGGTTCTCCGCCAGCGAGATGTCGGCGCCATCGGCGAACCACATCCGCCGGGTGATGAAGCCGAAGTCCGGCTGGTGCACGTCGAGCATGCGCTGCACGGCCTCGGAGGTGACGCCGATCTTCTTGCCGACCAGCTCGTCGCCGTCGGCCAGACGCCGCTGCAGGATGCGCTGGGAAATCCGGTAGGCGTCGTCGATGCCGATCTGCGCCCAGCGCTCGGTCAGCGGCGCCAGGGTGCGGCCTTCGGCGAGGGCGGCGTAGAGCTCGTCGGCGTGCTGGCGCTGCAGGGCCTCGCTCATGCCGCGCCCTCCGCCAGGAACGCCAGGACTTCGCGGTTGAACAGCGCGCGGTGCTCGACCATCACCCAGTGCCCGCACTCGCTGAGCAGCACGAAGCGGATGTTGCGGCAGGCGGCCATCAGCGTCTGCGCGCCGCTGGACGGGCAGAATCTGTCGTTCATGCCCCAGAAGCCGAGGATCGGGCAGGCCAGCTCGGCGAGGCGCACCGTGAGGTTCGGCACCTGCATGCGGGTCAGCACGCAGCGCGGTTGCTCCCGCACCACGGCGACACGCTCGTTCACCGTCTCGTCGCTGATCTGCGTGGCGTCGAAGAGCTGCAGCGAGAGCAGCCGGCGCATGCCCTCGGCGTCGTTCAGCTCGCCGTTGGCGAAGGCCGCGCCCATCTTCTGGATGCCTTCCATCTGCAGGTAGTACTGCTCCTTGTCCATCAGCCCGCCGGGCGCCATCAGCACCAGGCGTGCGACGCGCTGCGGCTGGTCGAGGGCCATCTTGATGGCGATGGCGCCGCCGAGGGAGTTGCCGACCAGGGTGCAGCGCTGGATGTCCAGGGCGTCGAGCAGGCCGAACATGGCGTCGACGAAGAAGTCCAGGGTGTAGTCGGTTTCCGGCTTGGCGCTGGCGCCGTAGCCGGGCAGGTCCGGCACCAGCGCGCGGTGACCGGCGGCGGCGAATTCCGGGTAGTTCTGCTTGAAGTTGCTGTGGCCGCTGGCGCCGGGGCCGCTGCCATGGATGAACAGCACGGCGTCGCCGCTGCCGCTGTCCAGGTAGTGCAACCGGAGTCCGTCGTTGAGGGTGACGAAATGCCCTTGCGGCAAGGCGGCCATGGCGTGGCTCCTGGGGTGGGATGTGGCGGGATTATTTCGGCGGGGGCTGGGGGATGCATCGTCCGAGAGGACTACGGGTGCCTGCGTCTGGGCGAGGTGTGAGCATGGTCGAACGGCGGATAACGCCGTAGGCGTTATTCGCCCTACACCCGGCCCACCCTCGGCGTAGGGCGTACAACCGTTCGCGGTTGTACGCCGCAACACCCCGCGCGCCAGACGAAAGGGCACTCCCTAGTCCCTTCGGACGTGGGCGCCAGCCCGCGTCGCGCCTAGCCTGGGGACCTTTCGCGAACGAGGACGAGACATGACCCGAGCATTGGATTTCAGCGGCCAGGTAGTGCTGGTCACCGGCGGCGCCAAGGGCGTCGGCCGGGGTATCAGCCAGCGCTTCCTGGAACACGGCGCCGAGGTGGTGATCTGCGGCCGCGAGGCCCCCGTGCAGCTGCCCAGCCATGACGGCCGCGAGGCCTGGTTCGTGCCTTGCGACGTGCGCGACTTCGCCCAGCTGGAAGCGCTGCTGGCGGCCATCGACGAGCGCCACGGGCGCCTCGACGTGCTGGTCAACAACGCCGGCGGCGCGCCCTACGCCGACGCCGCCGACGCCTCGCCGCGCTTCTCCGAGGCCATCGTCCGGCTCAACCTGCTGGCGCCGCTGAACCTCTGCCAGCTGGCCAACCAGCGCATGCAGAAACAGCCCGGCGGCGGCGCCATCATCAATATCTGCAGCGTCAGCGCCACCCGCCCCTCGCCGGGCACCGCCGCCTATGGCGCGGCCAAGGCCGGGCTGCTCAACCTGGGGCGTTCGCTGGCGGTGGAGTGGGCGCCGAAGGTGCGGGTCAACGCGGTGATCGGCGGGCTGATCCGCACCGAGCAGAGCCACCTGCACTACGGCGACGAGGCCGGCCTGCAACGGGTCGCCAGCACCGTGCCGCTGGGGCGCCTGGCCGAGCCGGGGGATATCGGCGACGCCTGCCTGTATCTCGCCTCCCCGCTGGCGGCCTACGTCAGCGGCGCGGAACTGGCCCTGCACGGCGGCGGCGAGCGCCCCGCCTTCCTCGACGCGGCCCAGGGGTAGCGTCCGTAGGGCGTATAACCGTTCGCGGTTATACGCCGACGGCGGATAACGCCGTAGGCGTTATGCGCCCTACGCAGAGGCGGTTCGGGCCACTTCGAAGTGGCCGCGGAACACGGTTTCGACGATCAGCCACTGGCCGTCGACGCACCGGTAGCGGTCCTGGTAGAAGCCGCCGAGCTGCCGCGTGGCGCCGCTCTCGCCGTCGCGGTTCTGGTAGTGCAGGGCCCAGCGCGCGCGGGCCTCGTCCTCGCCGTGCAGCTCGATTTCCGGGTTGGCCGCGTGGTGCAGGTCGATCACCCGCGGCACGCAGGCCAGCTCGCGGTACAGCGCCAGGAACGGCTCGCGGTCGCGGAACACACCCAGCGGGCCATAGTCGATAAGCACTTCGCCGCCGGCGAAGCAGGCGCGGATGGCGTCCACGTCCTTCAGGTCGCAGGCGTTGAGGTAGCGGTGCTTCAGCAGGCGGATGGCTTCCAGCGCCTCCAGGCGCGCGATGCGTCGTTCCAGGCTCATTCCGGTCTCCTCTCCAGGTTCATTTCGCCCCAGTAGGCCTTCATCGAGCGGATGCGGCCCTGGGCGTCGAACTCCATCACGTCGATCACGTGGATGCTGCACGGCGCGCCGTTCCAGTTCAGGTCGACGCGGAACGGCATGGCGCCGCAGCCGTTGCCGGCGACCCGCACCGGCCCGGTGAGCTGGGCGCTGGCCTCGGCGCGGCCGAGGCCCTCGCGGTAGAACCGCGCGATGGCCGCCAGGCCCACCAGCGGCGGCGAACCCACCGGGTCTTCCACCACCGCGTCGTCGGCGTACAGGGCGAGGATGCCGTCGATGTCGCCGGCGTCCACCAGTTCCACGTAGCGCGCCATGCGCCGGCGGATCAGTTGCGCGTCCATCAGGCCACCTCGAACAGCGCGGCGGCGCCCATGCCGCCGCCCACGCACATGGTCACCACCACGTAGCGCACGCCGCGCCGGCGGCCCTCGATCAGCGCGTGGCCGACCATACGCGCGCCGGACATGCCGAACGGATGGCCGATGGCGATGGCGCCGCCGTTGACGTTCAGGCGCTCGTCGGGGATGCCCAGCTTGTCCTGGCAGAACAGCACCTGGCAGGCGAAGGCTTCGTTGAGTTCCCACAGGCCGATGTCGTCCGCGCGCAGGCCGTGGCGCTTGAGCAGCTTGGGCACCGCGAACAGCGGACCGATGCCCATCTCGTCGGCGTTGCAGCCGGCCACCGCCATGCCCCGGTAGATACCCAGCGGGCGCAGGCCACGGCGCTCGGCCTCGCGGGCCTCCATCAGCAGCGACGCCGAGGCGCCGTCGGAGAGCTGCGACGCGTTGCCGGCGGTGATGAAGCGCCCCGCCCCGCTCCACTGCCCGCCCTGCCACACCGGCTCCAGCGCAGCCAGGCTGGCCAGGCTGGTGTCGGCGCGGTTGCATTCGTCGCGCTCGATCAGCAGCGACTCGTGGCGGCTCTCGCCCGTGGCCTTGTCGACCACCAGGCGCTGCACCCGCAGCGGCAGGATCTCGTCGGCGAACAGGCCGTCGCGCTGGGCGGCGGCGGTGCGCTGCTGGCTGCGCAGTGCATAGGCGTCCTGGGCCTCGCGGCCGATGCCGTAGCGCGCGGAGACGATCTCGGCGGTCTCGATCATCGGGATGTAGGCCGCCGGGTCGCGCTCCAGCACCGCGCCGGACTGGTTGCGGTAGGCGTTCTTGTGCTTGTTCTGCACCAGCGAGATGGATTCCAGGCCACCGGCCACGGCGATGTCCAGCTCGTTGCAGGCGATCGCCTTGGCCGCCGTGGCGATGCTCATCAGCCCCGACGCGCACTGGCGCTCGATGGCCATGCCGGCGACGCTCGGCGGCAGGCCGCCGGCGATCGCGCAGAGGCGCCCGAGGTTGTAGGCCTGGGTGCCCTGCTGGGCGGCGGCGCCGATGATCACGTCCTCCACCTCGCCCGGTTCGACGCCGGCGCGGCGCACCGCCTCGGCCACCACCGCGCCGCCCAGGAACGGCGCCTCGGTGTCGTTGAAAGCGCCGCGGAAGGCCTTGCCGATGGCGGTGCGGGCGGTGGAGACGATGACGGCTTCTCTCATTGCGATTCCTCGGGTTGTCGTAGGAGCGAGCTCGCTCCTACGAAAAGCAGTTATGCGGGGTAGTAGCGGCTGATGGTGTCCACCACGCAGCCGGGGCGGTCTTCGCCTTCGATCTCGACGCTGACGCGAATGGTCGCCTGCACCGCGCCCTTCAGCGCCTCGGCGGCGACCAGCTCGGCGCGCCCGCGGACCCGCGCGCCGGCCTTGACCACGTTGGGAAAGCGCACGCGGTCGCAGCCGTAGTTGACGCCCATGGCGATGCCGCGCACCTCGACGATCTGCGGCAGGAACAGGTTGACCAGGGCCAGGCTCAGGTAGCCGTGGGCGATGCAAGCGCCGTAGGGGCCGCTCGCCGCGCGAACGGGGTCGACATGAATCCACTGGTGGTCGCCGGTGGCTTCGGCGAACTGGTCGATGCGCGACTGCTCGACGCTCAGCCACTCGCTCTCGCCCAGGGCCTCGCCGACGCAGGCCAGCAGCTGTTCGGGGTGTTCGAAGATGCGTGGCATGTCAGGCCCTCTGGCTGGAGACCGAGAGCACTTCGCCGGTCATGTAGGAGCTGTAGTCGCTGGCCAGGAACATCATCACGTTGGCGATCTCCCAGACCTCCGCCGCGCGGCCGAAGGCCTCGGTGGAAGCCAGCTTGTCGAGCAGTTCCTGGGGCGCGGATTTGCGCAGGAAATCGTGCAGGGCGATGCTCGGGCTCACTGCGTTGATGCGCACGCCATGCTCGGCCGCTTCCAGCGCGGCGCAGCGGGTCAGCGCCATCACCCCGGCCTTGGCCGCGGCGTAGTGGCTCTGCTCCTTCTGCGCGCGCCAGCCGAGCACCGAGGCGTTGTTGACGATGACCCCGGCCTTGCGCTCCAGCATGTGCGGGAGCATGGCGCGGGTCATGCGCATGGTGCCGGTGAGGGTCACGTCGAGCACCCGGTGCCACTCCTCGTCGGTCATCTCCACCAGCGTGCGCGAGCCACCGAGGCCGGCGTTGTTGATCAGCACGTCGACGCCGTCCAGGCGCTCCTCGGCGGCCGCCACCAGGGCGCGCACCTGGGCCTCGTCGGTGACGTTGCAGACCTGCCCGTACACCGCCTGCAACCCGCAGGCCTGGCGGATGCGCTCCACCGCGTCGGCCAGGCGGCCTTCATGGACATCGCTGATCAGCAACGCCCGGCAGCCTTCCTCGGCGGCGCGCAGCGCGGCGGAAAAGCCGATGCCGGCGCCGGCGGCGGCGGTGATCAGCACCGACTTGCCGCGCAGCAGGCCACGGCCGGATACGTATTCGGGTTTGAGCATCTTCGTCACTCCTGGCGGGACGTCTTGGGTTCGCGGGGCAGGCCGAGGGCACGCTCGGCGATGAGGTTGCGCTGGATTTCGTTGCTGCCGCCGTAGAGGGTGTCCGCGCGGCTGAACAGGAACAGGCCCTGCAGGCGGTTCAGGGCGTAGGGCGCGGCGTCGAGGATTTCCGCCTCGGCGCCGAGCACGTCCATGGCCAGCTTGCCCAGGCGCGCGTGCCAGTCCGACCAGCACAGCTTGTAGATCAGCGCCTCGCGTTGCAGGCGGCCGTCCTGCGGGCCGGAGAGCATGCGCAGCGAGTTGTAGCGCAGCACCTTGAGCCCGCCCCAGGCCTCGGCCAGGCGCTGGCGCAGCAGCGGGTCGCGACTGGCGCCGTTGGCGCGGGCGATGCGGATGATCTCGTCGAGTTCGTTGTGGAACTGCATCTGCTGGCCGAGGGTGGACACCCCGCGCTCGAAGCCGAGCAGCGCCATGGCGATCTTCCAGCCGTCGCCAGGGGCGCCGAGCAGGTTGTCGGCGGCGGTCTCGGCGTCGTCGAAGAACACTTCGTTGAACTCCGAGGTGCCGGTGAGCTGCTCGATCGGCCGCACGCTGATGCCCGCCTGGTGCATCGGCACCAGCAGGAAGGCCAGGCCCTGGTGGCCGACGCTGCCCGGCTCGCAGCGGGCGATGACGAAGCACCAGTCGGACTCGTGGGCCAGGGAGGTCCAGACCTTCTGCCCGTTGATCTTCCACACGCCGCGCGCGGCGTCGAAGCTGGCGCGGGTCTTGACCGCCGCCAGGTCAGAGCCGGCGCCCGGCTCGGAGTAACCCTGGCACCAGAACTCGCGGCCGCTGACGATGCCCGGCAACAGGCGGCGCTTCTGCTCATCCGTACCGAAGGCGGCGATGGTCGGCCCGGCCAGGCCTTCGCCGATGTGGCCCATGCGCCCGGGGCCGCCGGCGCGGGCGTATTCCTCGTGGAAGATCACCTGGCGGTTGATCGACAGGCCCCGGCCGCCATGCTCCGGCGCCCAGCCGACGCAGGTCCAGCCGCCCTCGGCGAGCGTGCGCTCCCAGGCCTTGCGCTCCTCCGGGAAGGCGTGCTCGTCGCCGGGGCCACCACGGAAGCGCAGCGGCGCGAACTCACCGCGCAGGTTGTCCGCCAGCCAGGCCGCCACGTCGGCGCGAAAGGCCTCGTCGGCGGCGTCGAATCCGATCTTCATGGGCGTTCCTCCAGGATGGCCGCGGCGATGCGCTCGCGGTGCCAGGCCGGGCTGCCGAACAGCCCCTCGCCGGCGCGCGCGCGCTTGAAATACAGGTGCGGGTCGTACTCCCAGGTGAAGCCGACGCCGCCGTGCAACTGGATGGATTCGGCGGCGCAGTGGAAGAAGGCTTCCGAGGCGTGGGACTTGGCCACGGCGGCGGCCAGCGGCAGCTCGGCGGCCAGCGCCGGGTCGCCCTCCTCCAGCGCGGCCTGGGCCACGCAGGCGGCGTAGTAGAGCGCCGAGCGGGCGCATTCCACCTGCAGCATCATGTCAGCCATGCGGTGCTTGAGGGCCTGGAAGCCACCGACCGGGCGCCCGAACTGGCGGCGCTCCTGGGTGTAGGCGACGCTCAGGTCCAGCGCCTGCTGGGCGCCACCGACCTGCTCGGCGGCCAGGGCCACGGCGGCCAGTTGCAGGACTATCTCCAGCTTCGGCCAGGCGCCGCCGGCCGCGCCCAGCAGGGCGTCGGCGGGCAGGTACAGGCCGTTCAGTTCGACTTCCGCCAGCTGCCGGGTCTGGTCCAGGGTCGGCAAGGCGCGACGGCTCAGGCCGGCGCTGGCGGCGGGCACGGCGAACAGGCAGACGCTCTCCTCGCCCCGGCTGCCGGCGAGGCGCGCGGGAATCAGCAACAGGTCGGCGCTGTGGCCGTCGAGCACTGGGCGCAGGCGGCCGTCGAGAACGAAGCCGTCGCCTTCGGCGCGGGCCTGCACTTGCACGGCGTCGGCCTCGGGAACACCTTCCGCGCCCAGCGCCAGGCTGGCGCTCAGGCCGCCCTCGGCCAGGCCGGGCAGCCAGCGTGCCTGCTGCGCGTCACTGCCGAGCACGCGCAGGGCGCACACCGCCACCGCACAGGCGAAGAACGGCAGCGGCGCCAGGCGCCGGCCCAGTTGTTCCTGGACGATGGCCAGCTCGACGAAGCCCAGGCCCAGGCCGCCGTGGGCCTCGGGCACCAGCAGGGCCTGCCAGC
>NZ_JARJLT010000284.1 GCF_029335315.1 Pseudomonas citronellolis | reverse complement strand
ACAGGTGGTCGGAACGGGCGACGATGAAGGGCGCCGCCATCAGGCTCGGCAGCTGCACCGCCACGTCGCGCTGCAGGCCCTGCCGGGCCAGGGCGGCATCGATGACGCTGCTCGCGTCGTTCCAGGGCAGCACGGCGATGTGCCGTTCGCCGAGGTAGTCCGCCAGCGTCAGTTCGGCGCCGATCCGCGGGTGGCCCTGGCGGGCGATCACCACGTAGGCGTCGCTCAGCAGGTCGAGCCCCTCGATGCCCTCCTGGGCTGCCGCCGGCCCGTGGGACACGCCCAGGGCGAAGTGGACGCGCCCCTCGCGCAGCTCATCCAGCGATTCCTGCTGGGTGGCGTAGAGCATCCTGATGCGCAGCTGCGGGGCTACCCTTTCCAGGCGGGCGACCAGCGCCGGCAGCAGCGCGTAGGCCGTATAGTCGGTGGCGGCGAAGATGAAGGTCTGCGAGCTGCCGGCGGGCACGAACGGCGCGGCGCCGCTCAGCCGTTCGGCGAGGAGACGCAGGGCCTCGGCCACGCCGTCGGCCATCTGCGCGGCCTGCGCGGTGGGCTGCATGGCGTTGCCGGCGCGCACGAAGAGCTCGTCCGCCAGCGCCTCGCGCAGGCGCGCCAGGGCGTGGCTGCAGGCCGAGGGGCTCATCGCCAGTTCGTCGGCCGCCGCCGTGACGCTGCGCAGGCGGAACAGCGCGTCGAAGACCAGCAGCAGGTTGAGGTCGAGGCGACGCAGGATGGAATGCATGGATTTCACGCCCTCATGAATAAAATGCAGCGCATGCATTCTGCAACTTCTCTACCCTGCTGTCCCGACCCCCTTCGCGACCGCCCACGATCAGCACCTGAATATGAGTACCCCGAACATGAGCACCCCGAACTTCCGCAACGCCCGCCCAACCGACGTCGACCGCTGCTACCAGATCGAAACCTCGGCCTACGAGGGCGGCGAAGCGGCCACCCGCGAAAAGATCGCCACGCGCATCGCGCAGTACCCGCAGGGGTTCCTGGTCATGGAGCTGGACGGCGAGGTGATCGGCTTCATCAACTGCGGCTGCGCGCAAGTGGTGGTGATGTCCGACGAGGCGTTCAAGGAGCTGGTCGGCCACGACCCCGAGGCGCCGAACGCGGTGATCATGTCGGTGGTGCTCGACCCGGCGCACCAGGGCCGGGGCCACGCCTCGACGCTGATGCGCGAGTTCATCGAGCGCATGCGCGCGCTGGGCAAGCGCAGCATCCACCTGATGTGCAAGGAGCGCCACGTCGCGCTCTACGAGCGCATGGGCTATCGCTACGTGAAGCCCTCGGCCTCCGACCACGGCGGCATGGCCTGGCACGAAATGGTGATGGAGCTCGCCTGAGGCGATAGGGCGCAGGCACGGGTGCACGGCGGCGGACTAGGCTAGCGCTATTACACGCCCAACGAGGCCCCGATGGACAAGCCCCTCCTGCTCTGCCTGCTGCTGGCCCTGGCGCCCGCCGCCAGCTACGCCGCCGACCCGGTGCCCCCTGTACCCGTGCAGTTCGCCAAGGGCGCCAGCGCCACGACCCTCAAGGGCCGCATCACAGGCTACGAAAGCACCCAGTACAGCCTCACCGCGCAGGCCGGCCAGCGCATGACGGTGAGCGTCACGGGTAGCCGCAACGCCAACTTCAACGTCTTCGCGCCGGGCGACCTGCCTGGCCAGGCCACCGCCATCGGCAGCGGCGGCGTGGGCAACAGCTGGAGCGCCGAGCTGCCCGCCTCCGGCGAATACACCGTGCAGGTCTACCAGATGCGCGCGTCGGCGCGACGTGGCAAGCAGATCACCTACGTCGTCAGGTTCGGCGTCGACTGAGCGGCTGGCGGGCGCCACGCGAACAGCCCCGGGCGAACCCGCCAGGGCGCCCTGCCCGCGAGAAATACGGCAATTGCCGTATGGGCCGGCAATCGGCGGGTCCATAGACTTTCGACCGCATTCGCCGAGGCTCGACAGGGCTTCGGCGACGCGGGCCAACCGGGCGGCAGAGCCAAACGGGAGGCATAGCGGCCAATTAACAGCACTTGACATTGCTTAGCCAGTACCGGAGTGCCAGAATGCCGCCCGCTGCCACATAACAACACAGGGGCGCCAGCGTCCCTCGATAAAGCAAAGGCCATAGGGAAAGGGGCGAAATCTTGCGAGCTAACAAGTCCAGTTGCACGTCGGCAATTGCGTTTCCCCGTGCGGCACTCAAAGTCGCGCTGGGCAGTGTCATCGGTCTGCTGGTCCTCTCGGGATGCTCCACTTTCGACGTCGACTCCGCGCGCCTGCACAACGATGAAATCGTCAGCCAGCTGGCCAAGGACCGCGCCGCCCTCACCCGCGACGTGGCGCCGCTGAACGGCCCGCTGAGCCTGGACGAGGCCATCGCCCGCGCCGTCAAGTACAACGCCGAGCGCCGCTACCGGGCCATGGAAGAAGCCGTGGCGACGAACACCTTCGAGGCCGGCAAGTTCGACATGCTGCCCAAGCTGATCGCCTCGGCCGGCTACCGCGACCGCAACAACGACCTGATCACCCGCAGCGTCGACTCGGTGACCGGCGAGCCGTCGCTGGCCAACCCCTATATTTCCTCCAGCCGTCACGCCACCACCACCGGCATCGGCATTTCCTGGAGCCTGCTGGACTTCGGCCAGAGCTACTACGCGGCCAAGCAGAACGCCAACCGCGTGCTGATCGCCCAGGAGCACCGGCGCAAGGCCCTGCACAACCTGATCATGGATGTGCGCAGCGCCTACTGGCGCGTGGTCGCGGCGCAGAAGCTGATGCCCGAGCTGCGCACCACCATCGCCGAGTCCGAACGCGCGCTGAAGGACGCCCAGGCCGCCGAGCAGGACCGCATCCGCTCGCCGCTGGAGCCGCTGCGCTACCAGCGCCAGCTCCTGGAAAACCTGCGCCTGCTGGAAGCCATCGAGCAGGAACTGTCGACCGCGCGCGTCGAGCTGGCGCAGCTGACCGCCCTGCCGCTGACCGCGGAATACACCGTGGCCGATTCGGCCGAAGGGGTGAACACCGCCTGGCTGAACCAGCCCGTCGACAAGCTCGAGGAACTGGCGCTGGTGCGCAACCCGGACCTGCGCAACGGCATCTATGACGCGCGCATCGCCCAGCTGGAAACCCGCCGCACGCTGCTGAAGTTCTTCCCCGGGCTGTCGTTCGACTACGGCTACAAGCACAGCGACGACGACTACCTGATCAACCGCAACTGGAACGAAGCCGGCGTGCAGATCTCCTTCGACCTGCTCGGCCTGCTCTCGGCCCCCGCGCAGATGCGCCTGGCCGACGCCGGCGTGGCACTGGCCGACCAGCACCGCATGGCGCTGCAGATGGCGGTGCTGAGCCAGGTGCACATCGCCCGCCTGCAATACGCCAACGCCGCGCACCTGTACGAGCGCTCCGACGAGGTGGCCCAGGTCGACGCCCGCCTGGCACAACAGATTACCAACCTCGCCAGCGCACAGCAGCAATCCGACCTGGACCGCATCTCCCAGCAGAGCGCCTCGGTGCTCTCCCAGCTGCGCCGCTACCAGGCCCTGTCCGACGCCCAGGCCGCGGCCTCGCGCCTGCAGGCCACGCTGGGCATGGAACCGGAGATCGAAGGCTCGGCGGACATGCCGCTGCCCGAGCTGACGGCGGCGGTAGCGCACTCGCTGGCGGCCTGGAACAACGGCCAACTGCCCAGCGCGCAACAGGCGCTGCGCTGATGCGCCGCGCGCCTGGCCCGCAGCGGCTGGTCCGGCTGGCCGCCCTGGCGTGCCTGCTGGGTGCCGCGCATGCGGCGCCTTCGTTCGCCGCCAGCGCGGCCGGCAGCGCCCTGGACAGCCGCGAAATCCGCGCGCAACTGTTGCCGCGCCGCTACACCACCCTGGCCGCCGAGATCGGCGCCAAGATCAACCGCCTGCCCCTGGCCGAAGGCGCCGCCTTCAAGCAGGGCCAGGTGCTGGTGCAGTTCGACTGCGCGCTGCAACAGGCCCAGCTGGCGCGGGCCAACGCCGCGCTGATGGCGGCCGACACCAATTGGAAGGGCAACCAGAAGCTGGCCGCGCTGAACTCGGTGGGCAAGGTCGAGCTGGACGTGTCGCGCGCCGAGGTGCTCAAGGCCCAGGCCGAGGTCGACGCCAACCGCGCGCTGCTCGGCAAATGCCAGATAGCCGCGCCCTTCCCCGGCCGCATCGCCGAACAGAAGGTGCGCGAGCAGCAGTTCGTGCAACCCGGCCAGCCGCTGCTGGAAATCCTCGATGACAGCCAGCTGGAGCTGGAATTCATCGTGCCGTCGCGCTGGCTGGTGTGGCTGCGCGAAGGCGCCGCCTTCCAGGTGAGCATCGACGAAACCGGCAAGAGCTACCCGGCCAAGGTGCAGCGCATCGGCGCGCGGGTGGACCCGGTGAGCCAGTCGGTAAAGCTCAGCGCGGTGATCGACGGCCATTTCGCCGAGCTGATCGCCGGCATGAGTGGCCAGGTGCAGATGGCGCCACCGCAACCCTGATCCCTGTACGTGCGTGTTGGTCAACACTTCCCGCTTCTTCCAGGAGCCCGCCGTGAACTCACTGATTTCCGCCCTGCACCGCGCCGCCGGCCTCGCCGGCCGCCGTCCCTTGCAACGCTCCTCGCAACTGTTGTCGCTGGAGCAGCGTTTCATGTTCGACGGCGCGGTGGCCGACGCGGCCCACGCCGCCCAGGCCCCTGACGCTTCGGCGGCCAGCGTGGTGCCGCCGGCGGTGACGGTGCGCGCGGCCGAGCCGGCCAAGGACAACGGCAAGAAGGAAGTCGCCCTGGTGGACACCTCGGTGGCCAACTACAAGGCGCTGGAAGCCGGCGTGCGCGAAGGCGTCGGCATCGTCGAGTTCGACGGCAGCAAGGACGGCCTGGCGCAGATCGCCCAGTGGGCGGCCAGCGAAGGCGGCTACGACGCCATCCACATTCTTTCGCACGGTTCCGAAGGCGTGCTCAACCTGGGCACCGAGCAACTCAACGCCAGCTCGTTGCAGTCGGCCACGGTGCAGAGCGAACTGGCCGAACTCGGCCGCGCCCTGACCGACGATGGCGACCTGCTGCTGTACGGCTGCGACGCCGGCGCCGGAAGCGCCGGCAGCACGCTGCTGGATGGCCTGGCCCAGGCCACCGGCGCCGACGTGGCCGCCTCCACCAACGCCACCGGGGCGGCGGACAAGGGTGGCGACTGGGTGCTGGAGGCGCAGCGCGGCCAAGTCGATACGGATGCGCTGAGCCTTACCGGTTACCAGGACCTGTTGAGCACAGTCGTCATTACCGATAGCGATATTGACTACACCACGGTTGAATTTACCCAGAACGTCGACGGGGCCAACTTCACCTTCTCTGGTAATGACTTTTACCCCATCGGCATGGACACCTCCGGCTCTGCTGAAGGGGTGTACGCCTACGATCCGAACACCGCCAGTAGCGTCAAACTCACCCTCACGGTCGCGTCCGGCTATACGTTCGATCTCGTCAGCCTGAAGGCATACCTCTACTCGGGCGACCTGCAAGTCCAGTACACCGACGCAAACGGCGTCACTCGCGCACTCTCGTTCACCAACGTCGGGCTCAATGACTTCGCAAGCGTTGGCGGCCTGAACACCAGCATCAATGACGTGGTTCAGGTCGTGCTCAGCTCCAACGACTACGGTCTGTTCCAGAGCTTCGAAATCTCCGACGTGAAGCCCATGCTCACCGTCAACTCCGCCACGCTATCCCAGGATAGCGGCACCAGCTCGAACGACTTCATCACCAACGTCGCGAGCCAGACCATCACCGGCACACTGTCCGCGGCCCTGGGGGTTGACCAACGGGTGGAAGTGTCGTTCGACAATGGCGGCACCTGGACCGACGCCAACTCCACCGTCGGCTCATCCAACTGGAGCATCAGCGCCACGCTCACCGGCAGCAACACCTTCATGGCGCGCGTCACCAATAGCAGCGGCATCAGCACCACCGCCTACAGCCACAGCTACGCCGTGGACACCACCGCACCGACCACCACCTTCGGCAACCTGTCGCTGCAGACCGACACCGGCGTCAGCAATACCGACTTCATCACCAACACCGCCAGCCAGACCATCAACGCCACCCTGAGCAGCACCCTGAACGCCGGAGATGTCGTGAAAGGCTCGCTGGATGGCGGCGCCACCTGGGTCGACGTCACCAACAAGGTCAGCGGCACCACCCTGAGCTGGACCGGCGCCACGCTCAGCGGCAACAACATCCTGATGCTCAAGGTGACCGATGCGGCGGGCAACGATGGCCCGACCTCCAGCCACACCTACACCCTGGACACCACCGCGCCCACCACCACGGTGACCGGCGCCAGCTTCTCCAACGACACCGGCACCTCCAGCACCGACTTCATCACCAGGACCGCCACGCAGACGATCAGCGGCACCCTGTCGGCCAACCTCCAGTCGGGCGAGACCGTCTATGTGTCGATCAACGGCGGCAGCACCTGGACCGCCGCCACCACCACGGTGGGCCAGAACACCTGGTCGCTGGCCGGCGTCACGCTGACCTCCAGCAGCACGTTGCGGGTCAAGGTGTCCGACACCGCCGGCAACGATGGCTCGACCTCTGTCCAGGCGTACATCTACGACACCACCGCCCCCACCATCAGCTTCAGCGGCCTGGGGTTTTCCAACGACTCCGGCACCGCCGGCGACTTCATCACCAACACTACCAGCCAGACCATCAGCGCCACCCTGAGCACCTCCCTCGCCGCTGGTGACGTCCTCTGGGGCTCCCTGGATGGCGGCAGCACCTGGACCGACATCACCAGCAAGGCCTCCGGCACCGCGCTGAGCTGGAACGGCGTCACGCTCAGCGGCAGCAACATACTGGAACTGAGAGTGGTGGATGCCGCCGGCAACCAGGGCGCAATCAAGTCCCAGGCCTATGTGCTGGACACCACGCCGCCGGCCGCGCCCTCCACGCCGCTGCTGAGCAGCGCCAGTGACACCGGCCCGTCCAACAGCGACGGAATCACCAGCGATACCACGCCGACCTTCAGCGGCACCGCCGAGAGCGGCTCGACGGTGAATATCTACGACGGCGCCACGCTGCTGGGCAGCACCGTCGCCACCGGTGGCGTCTGGAGCTTCACCAGCGCCACGCTGAGCGAAACCAGCCACACCATCACCGCCATCGCCACCGACGCCGCCGGCAACGTCTCCGCGGCCAGCGCCGGCCTGGCGATCAGCATCGACGCCACACAGCCCAGCGTCATCTCGACAGCGGTCCCGGCGAACAGCACCTATTACAGCGGCGACACCCTGAGCTTCTCCGTCAACTTCGACGAAGCGGTCTATGTGGACACCAGCGGCGGCACGCCACGCATCGCCATGGTGATCGGCTCCACCACCCGCTACGCGAGCTATGTGTCCGGCTCCGGCACCACCTCGCTGCGGTTCAGCTACACGGTGCAGGCCGGCGACAGCGACAGCAACGGCATCACCGTAGGCAGCCTGTCTGCCAACGGCGGCACCCTGTCCGACCAGGCCGGCAACAGCGCCACCTTGACTCTCAACAGCGTGGGCAGCACCGCCAACATCCTGGTCGACGGCTCCCAGGCCAGCGTCACCGGCGTCGGCTCCAGCACCAGTAACGGAGCCTACGGCCCCGGCAGCACCCTCACCATCACCGTCGATTTCAGCCGCGCGGTCGATGTCGATACCAGCGGCGGCGCCCCGACCCTGACACTGAGCAGCGGCGGCACCGCCACCTACTCCGGCGGTGACGGCACCAGCACGCTGACTTTCACCTACACCGTGGGCGCCGGCGAGAACAGCGCCGACCTCGACTACGCCTCCATCGCCGCCCTGGCGCTGAACGGCGCGACCATCACCGACGCCGTCAACGGCCGCAACGCCTCGGTGACGCTGGCCGCGCCGGGCGCGGCGGGCTCGCTGGGCGCCAACAAGGACCTGGTCATCGACACCACCGCGCCGGGCATTAGCGGCGGCTCCGTCTACTTCTCGTCCGATACCGGCAGCTCCAGCACCGACCTGATTACCAAGACCTCGGCGCAGACCATCACCGGTACGCTCACCGGCAACCTTTCGGCCGGCGAATCCGTCCAGGTATCACTGGATAACGGCGCTACCTGGAGCACGGCCACGGCCGCGACCGGCAGCAGCAACTGGTCCCTGGCGGGCCAGACCCTGACCGGCAGCGACACGCTCAAGGTGCGGGTGGTGGACGCCGCCGGCAACGTCGGTGCCAGCGCCTCGTACGCCTACGTACTGGACACCAGCGGGCCGACCACGACCTTCGCCGACGTCGCCTTTTCCAACGACTCCGGCGCCAGCGCCAGCGACCTGGTCACCAACGCCAACGCACAGACCATCAGCGCCACCCTGAGCAGCGCGCTGGGTGCGGGTGACACGCTGCTGGGCTCGCTGGACAACGGCGCCACCTGGACCGATATCACCAGCAAGGTCAGCGGCACCTCGCTGAACTGGAACGGTGTCATCCTGTCGGGAAGCAATACCCTACAGCTGCGCGTGGTCGACGCCGCCGGCAACAATGGCGTCGCCACCAGCAGGGCCTATGTGCTGGACACCGTCGCACCGACCACCACGGTAGCCAGCGCCGCCTTCTCGGCCGACAGCGGCAGCTCCAACAGCGACTTCATCACCAACGTCGCCGCGCAGACGGTCAGTGGCAGC
>NZ_JARJLT010000283.1 GCF_029335315.1 Pseudomonas citronellolis | reverse complement strand
GCCCGCTGTCGGCGCGGATCATCTGCCCGAGCATCGGCAACGAGGCGTCGCTGCCGCTGGCGGCGAACGGATAGCGGCCGTCGAAGGCACGGCTCCAGTGGGTTACGATCGCCCGCTGCCACTGGCGATTCAGGCTCTGCGTCGCGGGCTCCAGCACCGCCTTCCAGGCCTGGCTGAGCGGCTGCACGAAGAGGTTCTGGCCGAAGCCGCTCCACTCCGCGCCCAGGCTGGCGGCGATCAGGCTGCCGTAGTCGCGGGTGTCGGTGAGGTCCACGCTCTTGCCCTGGAATACGGTCTGCGCCAGGGCCTGGATCATCGCCTGAGGGTCGGCCGCGTTGGCCACCTGCTGCAGC
>NZ_JARJLT010000282.1 GCF_029335315.1 Pseudomonas citronellolis | reverse complement strand
GTGGCCGCCGCAATGGCGTATCCCTTCAGGCTGTCCGAACTAGTGGCGTATTTCAGACCCTGACCAAGATCCCCACCGTTGTTGATCGTGCCGATGGCAAGATTGCTCGCCATCGCGCCGTAGACAGGCCCTAGGTAAGCAGCTGCGATAATTGAAATCGCTAACGCAGGAGCAGCGCCGAGCCCCGAGCTGCTGTACTTCCAACTGTCATGGATTTCCTTGACCCGATTCCAGTCCACATCTCCCCGCCCCTCGGCGTCCTTCAGCCAGGCCAGGTTCGGGTCGGCCTGGACCATGGCGTCGATGGTCTGGCTGACGTTCTTGCGGTCGATCTGTTTCAGGTCGATGTTCAGGCCGTCGACGGCGCGGATGGCCAGTTCGCCCTGGGCCACCAGTTGGCTCTGGCGCAGGGTTTCGTCGGTCTGGCCCTTGCCCTTGGCCGATTGCCAGGCGAGGTTGCTGCTGCTTTTCTCGTGGCTTTCCTGGTGCAGGTCCTTGACCGCTTCGAAGGTCACCGCGCCGCCGCTGACGAGAGCGATGTCGTGGCCGCTTTCGAGCGTGGCGCCCTGGTATTTCTGGTCGCCGCCGCTGAGCAGGGTGAGGTCGCTGCCGGCGCTGATCTGGCTGCCGATGGCCTTCACATCGGTGACTTCGTCGCGCTGGGTCTTCTTGCTGCCGAAGCTGCCTTTGCTCTTCTTGTCGTAGAGGCTGTAGTCGCTGTCGTAGTCCGCCAGCAGTTCCAGTTTGTCGCCGGCGACCAGGTAGGCCTCGTTGCCCGCGCCGATCTTGCTGGCCTTGAGGGTGAGGTTCTCCCCGGCGCTGACGGTGACGTCGCCGCCGGCAGTCAGCGTGCTGGACTGCTGCTCGACGTGGTCTTGCTGGGCGGTGATTTTCTTGGTCTTGCTGTAGCTGTGGCTCTCGTTGGCCGCTGAGGCCAAGGTCACATCGTGAACGCCGCATTGCGCGTGACGTCAAGGCTGCTGGCTGGCTTCGATCAAGCCGTGGCAGTTGCTCAGGGCGCCGCGCAGGCTGAAGTCGATGGCCCGCGCGCCGGCCTGGCCGCCGTCGTAGAGCAGCTCACCGGTAGAACAATGTTAATTGTTGACTAATTTTTAAAGAATGACCGAGGTTTGAAATTTAACAATCAGGACAACAACTCGGCTACTGGAGTAATTAGCAGTCAGCAGTTCATACCTGAAACACACCAATAGATTGGAGTTATGGAATAGGCTTGTGGGACTCAGAATTCTTTTCCTATTTTCCCAGCAGTCTTGCCCACCAGTTTCTTTTCATCTCAGCGCGTAGTGGGTGGGTAGAAGGTCCATCGGGACGCAACAGGTCGCCAGGATAGTATTCATGCCCCAGACACAAGGTATCATCAATTCCAAAGGCCTTCACCGCCGCAACCGCTTCGATACACCAGCGTCCGAAATAGCTACCTTTTTCTAATGGATGCTTATCTGGGTCACCATAAACGTACCAGTAGGGTTCAACCGTTGGAGCCTTGCGATTTCTAGGTGCCGGCCGTTTGAGCTCCGCATACCAGTGATCGACAAAATCTCGTAACAGGCTAGCCTGCTCTTCTCGCGGGGCGTCGATGGTCTTGAGCAAGCGCATATAAGGTTTCGTATGTAGTAATTTCGCCCCGATCCGCCGCGCAGGCTGACGACTGGCGATGATACGATCTAGCAGTATGTCCTCACCTTCACCATCTATCAGCGCGAGCAAACGTTGCCATTGCGTATCAGAAATTTCCAAAGAGAGCGCTAACCCTACGAGCCAGAAACACCAGTTGTAATGATTGAGGTTGGCAAGGCTGAAGTCCCAATCTCGGCACGTCTCTAGGCCGTGCTCTTGGCACACCTCGCGCGCTAATTGACTGGAAAGATCCCAAGCATCCAGTAGCCCAAGGAAATGCTTCGAAAGGTCTTCGACACAGTCGCCACGAGAGTAACGACGGAGAAGAAGCCGGAGCGACTCGATTGAAATATCCCATACAAATTGAGGTCTATATATAGGATTTCCTGAAGGCAGATGAGTTTGCTCCAAATCTTTAAATATATTCTCCTCACTGAAGTCAATCCACTTTTCCCAGTACTCTGCATTTCCCATTGAAGCCCGAATCATGATTTTCCACCCAGCTGACTAGGTTTTGGTGTAAGGATTTTCGAGGCATCCACTGACTTAGGCCTGCCTTGCGCATCAAGAACCTGGACCTCAGTAGCACCATCTGCACGAGTTGCAACAACCCATGTCTCTGTACGACCAGAATCTATAGAGCGCCTTATACTTGGTGCCATCTCTTCGCCAACTGCTTTCTCCAATCGCCCTCTTCCTACAGTCCAGCTCAAGCTTCCTTGTTTTCCATCAGACGTGCCCCCAAGTGCTTGAGCTCCACTTTTCCCATCAGTCCCCACGAACTTATATTCAATAACCACATAGTCCACATCCGGCCGATTGACCTTGTACAAGTCATCGATTCCGGTCTCACCAATACCTGGCATACGCGCCAGTTTCTCACCGTCCGGAATGATCTGCTTGACGGTGTTCTCGCCGAAAAGCTCGCCCATCAAACCCTTCTGCTGAGTCGTCAGTTGCTTGAGATCGAGGATAGGCACACCATCCGAGCCAATCATGCCACCGGTCTTGAGCAGCGTTTGTTCGGCTACATCATCAAGGAGGCTATCTAGCTTCCTGGCTACCGCTTCGGCCGCTTTTCCTGCCAAGGCGTCGCCAACCTGACCGACGGCCTTCGCCCCGGAAACTGCCGTGAATACGCGAATGGCCAGTAAAGCTTGCTGGGCGCTCTCGACATCCAGCCCATAGATGGCATTGAGTTTCGCCGAGATATCGGCATCGAATGCTGTCGCCGCTCCTTCTCCGATCGCCTTGCCGCTCTCCTTGAAGCTGTCGACAACGCTTTGTCCTAGCGATGTGACGCCATCCCACAAGCCGTCCAGAACCACATCAGGGTGTTCTCTCGCCGCCTTGGCAAGGTCAAGGGCTTCATCCTTGGCTGCGATTCCAGAATCCTTCAGTTCTTTGATCAGCCCTGTGCTCAGCTCTCGGCTAACACCGCTTTGGACAAACTGCTTGTAAAACGCGGAGTCCGCCGTATCGGCGAACATCTCCGGCCGGAATAGCTGCTGCCCCGTAGCAGTGAACAGCGCTTGCTTTTCACCCAGATCATTTACAAAGGTCACGCCGGAGCCCGCCAAGAACGACTGCGCCGCGTTGTCATCACCATCACTCAGCAATGAACGCCAGAGGTAGTCGGTGTCCTTCAGCGCCTGCTGACTCAGACGCTCCATGGCTTCCTGCTCTGTAATGCCCTCGTTCTCAGCGAAACGCTTGGCGTTATCGCGTAACCAACGCTCTTCGTCAGCGTGAAGTTGCCGGTTGTACGCCGTGGCGTTCTTGGCGATTTCTGCACCTTTGCTGACATCCCCATTTACTGCGGCGGCGGCCAGGACGCCCGTGAGTTGCGACGCCATCAACTCAAGATTGTTGTTGCCGCCCACCATGTTGCTCAAGACATTGATCAGAGC
>NZ_JARJLT010000281.1 GCF_029335315.1 Pseudomonas citronellolis | reverse complement strand
GATCACTTCGTGGCGCCCAGGTCATGGATCTGCTGCGCCTGGCCGACTATCCCGGCTGAGGCGCAGGCTCAGCCGCGTACGCTGCGCCGCGCGGGCTCGTCGATGCGGATCGGCTCGCCGGGCGAGCGCAGGGTGAGTACGCCGATCGCGGTCAGCAGCAGGGTCGCGGCCAGGCCGATGGCACCCAGGGCGACGTAGAGCAGCAGCTCCGCCAGGGAGCCGATGATGAGCAGAAGATCCAGGGTGGCCTGCATGGGGGTTCCTCCTCGGTCGGCCTCGTCTTCAGCTGGCCGGGAGTGCACGCTCGGGCCGCCTCGCGGTGCCGTCTTCGCGGCACCGTGGGGGCTATGCTCGCGGCTGCGCGGGGGGAAGGGAATTGAATCCGCCTGCTGGTGACTATCGACGCTATCGATGCGCGGCGGCGACGGGCGCCAGCAGTTGCAGCTCGCGCACCGGCGTGCCATCGCTCCACAGCCCCATGGACAGCTGGGCGCGGCCGCCGCCCAGGGCGTAGTCGCGGTTGCGGCCGAGGAAGGCGGCGTCGCACAGGGCGTCGAACAGCTTCCAGGGCCCGTACCAGTCGAGGGCGTCGGTATCCAGGGCGTTGTGCTGCAGCGCGTGGCCCTCGGCCTGGCGCCGGCGCTGGCGTTCCTGCACGCGTTGCAGCAACCAGCTGCCGCTGTCCGACGGTGGATAGCGCGGGTCGAAGCGCGGCGCGGTGGGCGCCGCATGGTTGGCCAGCAGCGGCGGGCTGCCGTGGCGGTCGCTGCGCAGCAGCAGGAGGTTCTTGTCGGCGGCGGCGACCTGGCTGCTTTCCTCGAAGATGCGCCGGGCGTCGTCGCAACCGACGCGCTCGTCCTCGTCGCCGCACAGCGTCAGCAGCAGCGTTCCGGCGGGAATGCCGGCCAGCGGCTCCAGCGGCACCTGGCGCCAGCGCGGGCCCTGGCTGCGCCCCGGTTCCACCGCCAGCAAGGCGCGCGGCGCCGGCAGCCCCAGGCGTCGATAACCGGCAGCGAGGCCACTGGCGATCAGGCCGCCGGCGGAATGGCCGACATAGGCCAGGTGTTCGAGGTCGGCGGTTACGCCGTAGCGCCCGGCCTGCAACGCCTCGATGGCCTGGCGCACGGCGCCGGCGGCGTTGGGCAGGAAGTCGGCGGCGGGGGTCTTCAGGCTGTCCTGGTAGCGCGGGTAGATGACGATGGCGCCGCGCCGCACGATGTGCTCGATCCAGGCGCGGTAGAGGTCCGGCTGCATCACGCTCCAGCCGTGGACGAACACCACCAGCGGCGCCGCCTGCGGAACCGGCGCGGCGGGGGTGAATACCCAGTATTCGTTGCCCTGGCTGCCGCCGTGCCACTGGCGCAGGTCGGCGTGGGCCAGGCGCGAGCCGCCGGGGCCGTCCAGCGGTTGCGCGGGCGGCGTCGGTGGCATGGCCTGGGCGGCGTCGGCCAACAGCAGGCCGGCGCCGGCCAGCAGCAGGGCGCCGAAGGCGAGGCCGACGAAGCCACGCGGACGTGCAGCCATGGGGTGTCCTCTGCAGGCGGGGATTGCTTCAGCCTAGCCGGCTCAGCGCGGGTACAGCGGCGGCAGGCTGCCGCCCTCGGCGCTGGCGCCCGGCGCGGCCTCGGCGGTGGGCAGCGCGCGGATGGCGCGCCAGAGGTCGTCGCCCTGCCAGTTGCTGCCGCCCTCGCTGTCGCTGTAGAGCGCGCCGTTGAGGCCGTCCATGGCGTCGGACAGCGGCACGAAGCGCGCCGCCATGTCGGCCAGGGTTTCCGGTTGCTGGCGCGCCCAGGCGTCGAGAGCCTGGCGCGTGGCATGGGAGTCGTTGGCCAGGCAACAGCGCTTCAGTTCATCGAGCAGTGTGCGCGCATTGGGCGCGTTGGCCGCCGCGCGGATGATCGCCGGCTGGCGCCGCGCGTGCCACCAGAGGCCGAAGCCGAGGAGGGTGGTCAGGGCCAGCAGCAGAGTTGCCAGCTGCCAGGGCCAGAGCCGCGCCGCGCCCTCGACCGGCGCGCCATCCAGCGCCGCCGGGCGCTCCTGGGCGTCCAGCTGCGGGTTGGCGGCGACGCTCAGGGTGCGGCCGGGCAGGCTGGTGCGTTCCAGGCGGTCTTCCTGGGTGTTCCACCAGGTGACCTCGATGTCCGGCAGGGTCAGTTGCCCAGCCTGGTCGGGCACCAGCGCCTCGCGTTCCTCGCGGCTGCCGATCACCCCCTGGTCGCCTTGCTGTTCGGCCAGCTGCGGCTGGTCGGGGTAGTGGCGCAGGCCGGCCGGCAGGGATTGCGGCAGCGGCGGCAGCTGCGCGCTGGAAAGGCCCTCGACGCGCAGCATCAGGTTGCGCGTCAGCGATTCGCCAGCCTTGGCCTGGTCCGGCTGCGGCGTCCAGCTTTCGCTCAGGCTCAGCGCGCGGGCCGGCAGCCACGGCAGGTCGGCGGGGTAGTCGGCGGGCTTGGGCTTCACCTGCAGGGGAATTTCCGGCGAGGTCACCCGCAGGCGCTTGCCGGGGCGCGCGCCGAAGCTGTCGCCGGGGTTGGCCCGCGCCACCTGGGTGGCGGTGAAGCTCTGCGCCGGGATGCTCAGCTCGCCGCTGTGCTGCGGGAAGATCGCGTAGCGCACCTCGATCACGCCGTGGCGCACGCCGTTGATCTCTTTCTCGTAGGTGCGCGCCTGGCCCAGCTGCTCGACCTTGGCGTCGTCGATCTGCAACGGGCTGAGGCTGCTGTCGTCGTACAGCGATACCGAGTGGTAGATGCGCAGGGTGAGGATGGCCTGGGCCTGGACGTAGACCTCTTCCTGGTCGAGGCTGGCGTCGATGAACACCGGGGCGAGCTTCTGCACGGCGGCCGCGTCCTCGGCCTTGAGCACATGCAGTTCGATCGGCTGGGTGGTGCCGCCGCCCAGGTGCAGCGCCGGAACCTGCACGGTGCCGCTGTGCCGCGGGCGCAGGGTGACGATCCAGCGGGTGGTGGCCTGGGCCTGGCCGTTGAGCGTGGTCAGGCGGTTGACCTGGCGCGTGGCGAGGACCTCGAAGGCCTCGTCGAGCGGCGCCAGGTCCGGCTTGCCGAACTGCGTGGGGTCGTCCGACTCCAGGGTCAGGTCGACGCTCTCGCCCTCGGCGAGGCTGGCGCGGTCGACGCTGGCGGTGAGACTGGCCTCGGCCTGGAGAGCGGCGAGACTGAGCAGGAGCAGGCAGATCAGCCGTTTCATGGATGGTTTTCCTGGCGCTGCTGCTGTTGATACCAGAATTTGCGTCGCAGCAGTTCGGAGGGTTCGTCGGGAATCTGCCGCAGCCACTGTTCCAGGGCCTGGCGGTTCTCGTCGTTGAGTTGTCCTTCGTCCGCCGGCGGCGGCGAGAGTTCCGTCGGATCGGTGGACGGCGCCTGGTCGTCGGGCGCCGCTTCGAGTTTGTCGGCCGCCGCCTGTTGCAGGTTCTGGATCGCCGCCGAGGGCCGCGCGGGGCGCACTTCCAGCGCCTGGTCGGGGTCGGGCTTGGCCGCCGAGGGCTGCGCCTGCTCGGTCTCGCCGTTGCGCGTGGCTTCGCTGTCGGGGTGCTGCTGGGCGGACTGTTCTTCGGCGCGCTGGCGCAGCAACTCTTCCAGCAGCGCCTTGTTGCGCTGCGCCTGGGCCAGGTCCGGTTGCAGTTCCAGGGCCTGGTCGTAGGCGTCGATGGCCGCTTCGTACTGCTCGGCGCGGGCCAGGGCATTGCCACGGTTGTAATGGTCGCTGGCGCCGCCGCCTTCGGCGAAGGCCTGGGCCGCGCCGGCATAGTCGCCGGCTTCGTAGAGGGCCAGGCCGCGCCAGCGGAAGTCCTCGAAGCGCCGCGCGGCGTCCGCCGGGCGTTGCTCGGCGAGCAGGCGCTGGCCCTGCTGGTCGGGGCGCAGCCAGAGGTCGGCGAACTCGAAGGCCTGGGCCGGGCGCGGCGCAACGAGCAGCGTCGAGAACAGCAGCGGCAGGCAGAACAGCCAGCCGCGGCGCCCGGCGCAGGCGGCCAGCAGGAGCAGCGGCAGGAGCAGCCAGTAGCCCTGGTCGGCCCAGCGTTGCAGGCGCAGCACGGCGTCGTTGCCGGCCGCCTCCAGGCCGCGGTTGGCGTCCAGCAGGCCGAGGGCCTTGAGGTCGTGGTTGCCGGCGAGCATGCGCTGGTAAGCGGCGTCCAGGCTGGCGGCGAACTGGCGCAGGGCGGCTTCGTCGAGGCGTGGCAGGAGGATGCTGCCCTGCTCGTCCTTCAGGTAGGTGCCGTCCTCCTGCAGGATGGGCGCGCCGCTGGCGGTGCCCACGGCGAGAATGGCGAAATCCTTGCCGTGGCCGTGCAGGGCGCTGCGGATACCTTGCTGTTCGCCGGCGTCCAGGCCGCCGCTGAGCAACAGGATGCGCCCGTTGCCTTGGGCGCCCTGGTCGAGCAGTTGGCGCGCCGCGTGCACCGCCAGGTCGGCGCGCTGGCCGGGCTCGGGCATGATCGACGGCTTGAGGGCGTCGAGCAGGTTGCGCGCGGTGGTCAGGTCGTTGGACAGCGGCACCAGCACGTGGGCGCTGCCGGCGTAGACGACGATGGCGGTCTGCGCGTCGGCGCGCGCCCGCAGCAGGTCGAGGAGCTTGCGCCGGGCCTGCTCCAGGCGCGTCGGCGAGAGGTCGCCGGCGAGCATCCGCGGGGTCAGTTCGAGCACCACCACCAGCGGGTCGCTGCGCTGCATCGCCGGTTGCTCGATGCGCTGCCAGCTGGGGCCGAGCAGGGCCAGCACGCCGAGCAGCCAGGCCAGGCCCAGGTACAGCCACGGGCGGCGGTCGGCGCGGCCGCTGCCGCCCTTGAGCAGCCAGGGGTGGAAGGCCGCCGGCAGCAGCAACTGCCAACGCCCGGCGCGGCGCTGGCGGTGCAGCAGCTTCCACAGCAGCCAGGCCAGCAGCGGCAACAGCAGCAGCCACCAGGGGCGCAACAGGTGCGGCCAGAGGTTCATCGGCGCCTCCTCGGCCAGCGCCAGTCTTCCGGCGGCCACAGTTCGCGAGCCACCAGCAGCGCGCTGAACAGCAGCGCCGCGGCCAGCGGCCAGTGGTACAGCGCCAGTGCCGGGCGCGCGCGGGTGGGTTTCTGGGTCACCGGTTCGAGGTTGTCCAGGGTCGCCGAGATGTCCGCCAGTTCGGCGCCGTTGCGCGCGCGGAAGTATTCGCCGCCGGTGCTGGCGGCGATGTCGCGCAGGGTCGCCTCGTCCAGGTCCAGGCCGGGGTTCAGGCCGAGCATGCCGAGCACCCCGCCGGGTTGCGGGTCGGCGCCGATGCCGATGGTGTAGATCTTGACCTTTTCCTCGGCGGCCAGGCGCGCGGCGGTCAGCGGCGGCACTTCCCCGGCGGTGTTGGCGCCGTCGGTGATCAGCACCAGCACGCGGCTTTCCGCCGGCCGCTGGCGCAGGCGCTTGACCGCCAGGCCGATGGCGTCGCCGAGGGCGGTGTCCTTGCCGGCGATACCGATCAGCGCCTCGTCCAGCCAGGTACGCACGGTGTGCCGGTCGAAGGTCAGCGGCGCCTGCAGGTAGGCCTTGCTGCCGAACAGGATCAGACCGACGCGGTCGCCACGGCGCTGCTCGATGAAGTCACCGAACAGCCGCTTCACCAGGTTCAGGCGGCTGATCTCGCCATCCTGCCACTGCAGGTCGGCGGTATCCATGGAGCCGGAGACGTCCACCGCCAGCAGCAGGTCGCGGCCGGTGGCGGGAATCGGCAGCGGCTCGCCGACCCACTGCGGGCGCGCCGCCGCCAGCAGCAACAGCAGCCAGAGCAGCGCGAAGGGCGCCTGCAGGCGCCAGGCCGGCAGGCGCGAGCGGGCGCGGCGGCCGGCCAGGCCTTCGAGCTCGGCGAGGAAGGTCACCTTCAGCGCCGCCTCGCCGCTGTCGGCCGGCGGCAGCACGGCGCGCAGCAGCCAGGGCAGCGGGGCGATCATGAACAGCCACGGCCAGGCGAATTCAAACATGCTTGCGCACCCAGGTTTCCACGGCGGCGGCGAGGCCTTCGATGGCCTTGTCGTCGAGCTTGCATTCGGCGCGGTAGCCGCCTTCCACCAGGATCATGTAGCGCGTCAGGCCGGCGGCCGGGCAGCGGTTGTCGAGGAACGCCAGCCAGGCGCGGCCGCTCAGGGTGTGGCAGTTGTCGTCCGGCCAGCGCGCCCGCGACAGGCGCTTGAGCAGCGCGTTCAGCGCCTGCAGCCAGGGCCCGGCGGGAGCGCCGTGGTAGGGGCGGGGCAGGCGCGCCAGTTCCTCCAGAGCGGCCACGCGGATAGGTTCGAGCGGCGCCTCGGCCGGCGCTTCCACGCGCGGGCGCGGCAGCAGGCGATGGCGCCAGCGCCACAGTGCCCAGGCCAGCGGCGGCAGCACCGCGAGC
>NZ_JARJLT010000280.1 GCF_029335315.1 Pseudomonas citronellolis | reverse complement strand
GAGCAAGCTCGCTCCTACAGGTGCCATTCCCCGCCGTGGGAGCGAAGCGTGGCGGATAACCGCGAACGGTTATTCGCCCTACGCTACGAGCGGGCCGGGCGTAGGGCGAATAACGCGAAGCGTTATCCGCCGTTTGGCCGCGCGCCCAGGCGGCTCCGGGGTTGAGCCTGGCGTTGGCGGCGATCTCGGTAAAACGGCGGATAACCGCGAACGGTTATTCGCCCTACGCTACGGGTGGGCCTGGCGTAGGGCGAATAACGCGAAGCGTTATCCGCCGTTTGGCGTCGCGAGCGCGCTCGGGCCTCACGCCGCCTGGCGTTCCTTGTGCATCAGCCAGAGGAAGTACGGGCAGCCGATGAACGCCGCCAGCAGCCCCGCCGACACCGGCCAGGGGTAGGCGATGTTGCGCCCCAGCCAGTCGGCGATGACCATCAGCAGCGCCCCGGTCACCGCGCTCAGCAGCAGTTGCGGCGCCGCGCGGCGCGCGCCGAGGCGGCGGGCCAGGTGCGGGGCGACCAGGCCGACGAAGCTCAGCGGGCCGACCACGATGGTCGCTGTGGCGGTGAGCACCGCCGCCACCAGCAGGATCGCCAGGTGGCTCGGGCGCAGGCGCAGGCCGAGGGCGCTGGCGGTGCCGTTGCCCAGCGTCAGCAGGTCCAGCGGGCGCGCCAGCAGCAGGCTGGCCGGCAGCGCCACGGCGGCCACCGCCAGGGCGCTGAAGGCGGTGCGCGCGTCGACCTGGTAGGTGGAGCCGGTCATCCAGCTCATCATCGCCGTCATCCGTGGGTCGCCGCTGGCCAGCAGCAGGGTGCTCAGGGAGTGCAGCAGGGTGGTCAGGCACACCCCGGTGAGCAGCAGCCGCTCCGGGTTGAACGCGCCGCGCCAGGCCAGCCACAGCAGCAAGCCGAGGGCGAGCAGGGCGCCGAGGCTGGCGGCCGGGACCATCAGCGCCTGCGGCTGCGGCACCAGCAGGAACAGCACCAGCACGGCGATGGCCGCGCCCGAGGTGGCGCCGAGCACTTCCGGGCTGGCCATGGGGTTGCCGGTCAGGCGTTGCACCAGCAGCCCGGCGCAGGCCAGCAGGGCGCCGGCGGCGAGGGCGCCGAGCACCCGTGGCAGGCGCCAGTCGAGGATGGCTTCGTGCAGGCCGGGGGCGTCCCAGTGCCAGCCGTCGGCGTCGACGCCGAAGTAGATCGCCGGCAGGGTCAGCAGCGCCAGGGCCAGGGCGGCGAGGGCGATCAGCCGGCCCAGGTGCGCCCGTTGCGCGGTCGCCGCCGGCGGCCGCGGCGCGATCCCGCCGCTGCGCTGGCGCGACAGCAACCACAGCAGCAGCGGCACGCTGAGCACCCCGGTGAGGATGCCGGCGGGGATTTCCCCGGCGAAGCGCGACAGCTCGCGGGCCACCTGGTCCACCAGGCAGAGCAGGGCGGCGCCCAGCAGCGGCGCCCAGACCAGGCGCTGGCGCAGCGTGCGCGCGCCACACAGGCGGGCGATGGCCGGGGCGGCGAGGCCGACGAAGGCGAGCATGCCCACCGCGCTGGTGACGAAGGCGCTCAGGGCCACCGCCACGGCCAGGCCCAGGGCGCGGGTGCGCAGCAGCGACACGCCGAGGCTGGCGGCGCTTTCGTCCTCCAGGCCCAGGGCCGCCAGCGGCCGCGCCATGGCCAGCGCGATGAGCATGCCCACGGCCAGGCGCGGGGCCAGGTACAGCGCGCCCTCCCAGCCGCTCTGGTTGAGCGAGCCGGCCTGCCAGAGCAGCAGGTCGATCAGGTAGTCATGGTTGAACAGCACCAGCAGCGCGTTCAGCGACACGCAGTAGAGGCTGATCACCATGCCGGCGAGGATGAAGCGCAGCGGCGACAGCGTGCGCCCCCAGGCGAAGGCGAACAGCAGCCCGGTGGCCAGCGCGGCGCCGGCCAGGGTCACGCCCTCCAGGCCGTGCACCAGCAGCGCCGGCGCCCAGATGGTGGCCGCCGACAGGGCCAGGTTGGCGCCGGCGGAAACCCCCAGGGTCACCGGCTCCGCCAGCGGGTTGCGCAGGATCTGCTGGAACAGGGTGCCGGCCAGGGCCAGGGCGGCGCCGGCCATCAGGCTCACCAGCAGGCGCGGGTAGAAGCTGTAGTGCAGCAGCACCTGCTGGGTGTCGTTGCGGTCCGGCGCCCACAGCGCCTGCCACCACAGCGCGCGCGGCAGCGCGGCTTGCAGGCCGTGGACCACCAGCAGCGCGGCGAGCGCCGCCAGCAGCAGGGTGCACAGCGCCGGGCCGGCCAGCGGGCGCAGGCGCGGCCGCGCCAGGCCGAGGGTGGATTCAGGCATGGGCGGCCTCCGGAAGGGCGTCGAGGTAGGCGCCGATGCGTTCGGCCAGGTCGAGGACCGAGGCGGCGCCGCCGTACGGGTAGAAACGTTGCAGGGTCAGGGTGTGGCCCTGGCGCACCGCCGGCAGGTTGGCCCACAGGTCGTTGGGCTGACGCAGGCTCTGCAGGCGCGCCGAGGTGGTCGGGATGTCGAGGTAGACCAGGTGCGCGTCGGCGCGCTCGGCCAGGCGTTCGATGCCGACCATGACCAGGCCCACGGCGCCCACCGGGCCTTGCCAGGCGTTGACCAGGCCGAGCCGGTCGAGCACGTCCTGGACCATGCTGCCGCGCCCGTACACCGCGGCGTGGCGGCCGTCCTGGTTGAGCACGGCGACGCACACCGGCGGCTGCGGACGGCGCGCCAGGCGCTCGCGCAGCTCGGCGAGGCGACGTTCGCCGGCGGCGAGGTAGTCGGCGGCGAACCGCTCGCGGTCCAGGCGCGCGGCCAGGCCCGTCATGAACTCGGCGGCGGCGCGCCAGGCGCCGTCGCGGGCCGGGTAGATGGCCACCCGCTCGGTGGGTGCGATGGCGGCGAGGCGGCGCTCCAGGGTCGGGGTCATGGGGTCGCTGAGGATCAGCTGCGGGCGCAGCTGCTGGATGAGTTCGAGGTTCGGTTCCCAGTAGGGGCCGACGTCGCGCACGCTGGCCGGCAGCGCGGTGGTCGGCATGCGCACGCGGTAGTAGCGGTCGTCGGAGATGGCCAGGGGCGTGACGCCCAGGCTCAGCAGGGTTTCGGCGGCGACCCAGTTGAGCGCGACTATGCGCTCCAGGCGCGGCTCGGCGCGCAGCGGCAGGCCGGCGCCGGCGGCCAGGGTGGCCACGGCCAGGCGCTGCAGCAGGTGGCGGCGGGTGAGGGGCATGGCGGCTCTCCAGGGCATGCAAACGACAACGGGCCCACTGCGCATGCAGGGGCCCGCGGTGGCCGCCGGGAGCGGCCGAAGCCGCCCCCGACGGGCTTACCAGGCGTACTTGACGCTGGTCAGCACGGTGCGGCCTTCGCCCGGGTAGCACTCGGCGATGTCGTCGCAGGTGGTCACGTACTTCTCGTCGAGCAGGTTCTGCGCGCTGAAGGAGACGGTGACGTTCTTGTTCACCGGGTAGCTCACGCCGGCGTCGTACAGGGTGTAGTTGTCGACGTGGAAGGTGTTGGCGTTGTCGCCGTACACCGAGCCGGTGTAGCGCACCCCGCCGCCGACGCTGAGGCCGTCGGCCACGCCTTCGTGGAAGGTGTAGTTGAGCCAGGCCGAGGCCATGTGCTCGGGCACGTTGGCGAAGCGGTTGCCCTCGTCGCCGGCGTTGCTCTTGAGGATCTTGGTCTTGGTGTAGGTGTAGGAACCCAGCAGGTCCCAGTGCTCGTCGAGCTGCGCCTTGGCCTCGGCCTCGATGCCGCGCGAGCGGACCTTGCCGGTGGCCTTCTGGAAGCCGGTGTTGACGCCGTTGACGATGTCGTTGGTGAGGACGTTGGTCTTCTCGATCTCGAAGCCGGCCAGGGTCAGCAGCAGCTTGTCGGTGGGCTGGTACTTCACCCCGGTTTCCCACTGGTGCGCGGTGCTCGGGTCGAAGCTGTTGCCGTTGCGATCCAGGCCGCTGTTGGGCACGAAGGACTCGGAGTAGGCGACGTAGGGCGCCAGGCCGAAGTCGGTCAGGTAGGTCAGGCCGACGCGGCCGGTGAAGGCGTCGTCCTTGGCCAGGGTGTGGCTGTCGGCGAGGTGGTCGTCGGTGCTGCTGCGCACGTTGTCGTAGCGCCCGCCGAGGGTCAGCAGCCAGTTGTCGTCGAACTTGATCTGGTCCTGGGCGTAGTAGCCGACCGCGTCGATGGTCTGGTTGTAGTCGACCTGGCGGGTGCCCGGGCGGTTGATGTTCAGGCCGTATTTCGGGTTGCTCGGGTCGAGCAGCAGCGGCAGGAAGTAGTTGATGTTGGCCAGGCTCAGGCTCTCGAAGTAGCGCTTCACGTCGGATTCGGTACGCGAGTAGTCGATGCCGGTGAGCAGGGTGTGGCCGATGCCGTCGGTGTCGAAGTCGAACTTCAGCTGGTTGTCGACGGTGAAGGCGTTCATGTGCTCGTCCCAGCGCCGCGGCGAGCGCAGGATGTCGTTGGCCAGCGACGGGAAGGCCTGCGCCAGGGCCGGCACGGCGCTCTTCACGGTGCCCAGCGGGAGCATGTTGTTGAGGATGAAGTCGACCTGGCCGTAGCGCAGGTTCTGGCGGAACTCGACGTTGTCGTTGAAGCGGTGGCGGAACTCGTAGCCCAGGGTGAACTGGTCCTGGTAGCTGTGGTTGAAGCTGTGGTCGCCGAGCAGGGTGTTGTCGGTGTGGCCGTACTGCGGGGTGTTCACCGCGATGGTGCCGCCGCTGTCGTCCTTCATGAAGCTGCTGAGGAAGGTGAAGCTGGTGTCCTCGTCGGGCGACCAGGTGAAGGACGGGGCGATGTAGTAGCGATCGTCCTTGACCTCGTGGCCGTCGTCGTACTCGAACTCGGAGTTGGACTTGCGCACCACGCCGACCACGCGATAGAGCAGGCTGCCGTCGTCGGTCAGGCGGTCGCCGATGTCGAAGCGGCCCTGCACGCGGTCATGGTTGCCGAAACCCAGTTCCACTTCGTGGACCCCGGCGGCGGTCGGCATCTTGCTCACGCGGTTGATGATGCCGCCGGCGTCGCCCAGGCCGAACAGGGTCGAGGACGGGCCGCGGACCACGTCGATGCGCTCCAGCGCGTAGGGCTCGGTGCGGAAGAAGGTGTAGCTGTTGTTCAGCTGGCGCAGGCCGTCGAGGTAGTCGCTGGTGGTCTGGCCGTTGAAGCCGCGGATGAACAGCCAGTCATAGCCCTTGGGGTCCATGCCGTAGGTTTCCACGCGCACGCCGGGCACGTAGCGCAGGGCCTGGCTGACGGTCTGCACGCCCTGGGCGTCCATCTGCTTGCGGGTGATGACGGACACCGACTGGGGGATTTCCAGCAGCGGGGTGTCGGTCTTGCTGGCGCTGCCGCTGGTGCGCGGCACGTAGTTGTCGGTGCCTTCCGGGGCGGCGGTGACCACCTGGGCGGGCATCGCCAGCGTCTCGGCGGAGGCGTTGGCGCCGAGCAGGGTCACCCGCGCGCCGTCGATCTGGTAGCGGATGCCGGTGCCGCGCAGCAGCTGTTCCAGGGCCTGGGCCGGCTCCATCTCGCCGCGCACGCCGGCGCTGCGCAGGTTCTGCACCTGGGCCTGGTTGAAGATGATCTGCAGGCGTGCCTGGCTGCCCAGGTTGGTCAGCGCGGCGGCCAGCGGCTGGGCCGGGATGTCGATGCGCACGGGGGCGGCGAAGACGCTGGTGGCGCTCAGGGTCAGGCCGAGCGCGGCGGCGCTGACCAGGCGGGCCAGGGGGCTGCGCTTGCTGTGCGGGGGCTTCCGATTCACTACGAGACTCCTATGATCAATGTAATGTTGTTTTTAATAAGAATGATTGGCTTTCTATGACGCATCCGGAAAACAAAACCGGAAAAGTTTTTTCGTGTTGGCGGATTTTTTTCGCTGAAGGCCGCCGGAAGCCGGTGGCCTTCGGGGCGGCGCTAGTGCGCCGTGGCGCTGCGGTCCGGCGCGTCCTCCCCGACGCGCTGGTCGCGCAGCTCGACGACGCGCCCGCCGCTCATGCGCAGCAGGCGGTCGGCGATGTCGAAGTAGCGGTCGTCGTGGGAAATCACGATCAGCGTCTTGCCCTGGGCGCGCAGCTCCGGCAGCAGCTCGGTGTAGAATATGCGGCGGAACTCCGGGTCCTGGTCGGCGGCCCATTCGTCGAACACCAGCAGCGGGCGCTTCTCCAGCCACGCCTGGACCAGCGCCAGGCGCTTGCGCTGGCCGGTGGAGAGGTCGGTGGTGGAGTAGGCGTGGCCGTCCAGGATGACCTTGTCGGCGATCTCCAGGCGCTGCAGGTAGCGGTTGGCCTCGGCGGGAATCTCGGCGCTACCCTTGAGCAGGTCCTCGAACAGGTAGTAGTCGGCGAAGATGGTGGTGAACAGCTGGCGGTAGTCGTCGCGGCTCGCGTCGTCGATCGGCTGGCCGTTGAGCAGCAGCTGGCCCTGCTGCGGCACGTAGAGGCCGAGCAGCAGCTTGATCAGGGTGGTCTTGCCGCTGCCGTTGTCGCCGGCGATGAAGAGGATTTCGCCGCGCCGCAGCTGCAGGTTCAGCGGGCCGACGGCGAAGCCCTGGCCGCCGTCCTCGGTCGGGTAGCGGTAGTGCAGGTCGCGCAGTTCCAGGCTGTCCAGCGGCAGGGCGGGGCGGCCGTCGTCCTTCAGCAGCAGGTGCGGCTCCGGCGAGGAGAAGCGCTGCGACAGCTCGGCGATGCGCCGGAAGGCGACCTGGGCGCGGCTGACGATGGGCAGGTTGCCGACCAGGTGCTCCAGCGGGCCCTTCATGTACAGCAGCACCAGGATGAAGCCGCTGAGGGTGGCCTTGTCGGTGCTCGGCCAGAGGGCCTGATAGGCCAGGGCCACGCCGATGACGATGAAGAACAGCGTGGAGCCGAAGCCCTTGGCGATGACGAACTGGTTGATCGAGCGCACCTGGATGTCGCAGATGCGCTCCACGCTGCCCTGCAGGCGCTCGCTGTAGTGCTGGAAGCGGCGCGGGCGGCTGATGCGCAGTTCCTTGGCGCCTTCGGCCATGGCCCGGTAGTGCTTCTGCAGCTCGTCTTCCTCGTCGCGCGCCTCGAAGAAACCCTTGATCCCCTTGCTGCGCGCGAAGTACTGCACGGCGCTGCCGATGACGATGGCCACGGCGGTGGTGAGGAACATCGGCAGCGACAGCGAGGCCAGGTAGCCCAGGCAGCCCAGGCACACGCTCAGCGACACGGCCAGCGGCGCGAAGGCGAAGGCGAAGTCGCTGATGGTGTCGACGTCGTGGGTCAGCACCGGGATCAGCCGATGGCTGCGGTAGCGCTCGATCTGCTCGATGGGCGCGGAGATGATCTTGCTGCCCAGCTCCTTGCGCAGGCGGGCTATCACATGCTGGCCGACGTAGTTGGTCCCGATGTCGGCGACGATCGAGCCGACCAGGGCCAGCAGGCACAGCGCGGCGAAGCCCAGCAGCAGGCCGGACTGCAGGCCGCCGTCGGAATGCAGGCTGTAGTTGATGGTGGCGAGCAGGGCGGTGATGGCGGCGCCGCCGAGCACCCCGAGCAGGGTGGCGGCGAGCAGTTGCGGCCAGAACGGCCGAAGGATCTTGAAGAGTTCGCTGAGGGTGCTGCGCGGCTGTGTCTGCATCATTTTTTCCTGGGCTCGGCCGCGACGCATGCGTTGGCCGGGTTACGCGGGACGACGCGGCGCCAAAGCGGAATCCGAATCGTTCCTGTTAAGACGGATGAGCTGGGAAAAAACTGAAGAGAATTTTGTGCATTGCGTTCGGCGCCGGGCAGAGGCCGTAGGAGCGCGCCATGCGCGCGATCGCGGGCACGGCGCGCTCCTACGGAGGGAGC